>WGNH01000012.1 GCA_016124665.1 Alphaproteobacteria bacterium
CCACCTCATCCTGAGGTGCTCGCGATAGCGAGCCTCGAAGGAGCATTCAAGCCTGCTGCGTGGTTCGAGGCCCGGCTCTGCCGGGCACCTCACCATGAAGTAGATCGAGTTTGGGCACCCTCTCCCCGCAAGCGGGGCGAGGGGAAAGGCGCGCCGTCTGGAAGGATGAAGCGAGTCTAAGCCTTCTTCACCGACAGCTTTACCGTCTTGCCGGTCAGCTTGGCTTCGGTGAAAAAGGGTTGATTTCCCCTAGCCCTCCCTGTGCCCGTCGATATCTGGAACCCCATAAGGCCATCGGGTAGTTGTGACGGCGTGGCCGGATTTGCAGGAATTCTCGGTAACAATTCCACTGCCAGCGTCTCCGATTTGATCATTTCTCCATGGGCGTCGATCGCCGCGGCCACGTCCGCATCACCATCCACGCCCAGACTGATCCGGTCGGAGACATCCAGATCTGCTTCCTTGCGTGCGGTCTGAACGGCGCGGATGAGATCACGGGCCAGACCCTCGCTTTCCTGATCGGCATCGACCGAGACGTCGAGCACGGCCGCACCGATCTTGTCGAAGGGCTCGGCCGCCGTGCCTTCGGCACTTTCCAGACGCATCTCGAAATCGCCCTCGCCCAGCGTCTCGCCTGCGACAATAGCGGTGCCATCCTCATTGAGCGTGAAGTCACCCTGGCGGGCGGCCGTCATGACGTCTTTCATCTTCGCGCCAAGACGGCGGCCGATGACCGGATTCACCTTCATCTGCAGCTCGCCATATTTCGACAGGTCTTCGGCAAAAATGACCTCGCGGACATTCACCTCTTCGGCGATCAGGCCCCTGAAGGTTTCAAGACTTCCCGCCTCGGGGTGGGCAATGACCAGCGATTTGAGCGGCAGGCGAACGCGCAGACGGAAGCGTTCGCGCACGGCCAGGGTTGCCGAACAGGCTTCGCGGACACGGTCCATCGCCGCGACCAGATCATGGTCCTGCGGAAAGAGACCGGCGGCCGGCCAGTCCGTCAGATGCACAGAGCGTTCACCGGTCAGGCTCTTGTAGAGCTTTTCCGCGACGATCGGCATCAGCGGTGCGACGATCTGCGAGACCCGCACCAGAACGGTATAAAGCGTATCAAAGGCCGCAGCCTGTGCGCCGGCATCCTCGCTGCCCCAGAAACGGGCGCGCGAGCGGCGGATATACCAGTTGGTCAGCGCATCGGTGAACGCCTTGGTCTCGCGGCAGGCGCCGGGCACATCATAGGCATCCAGGCGCTCGGCCACGACCGCGGCCAGCTCGCCCGTCTTGGTGAGGATGTATTTGTCGAGCGCATCGTCAGCTCCGGCCACGAGCTGCGGGGTGCGCTCCTCCAGATTCGCATAGAGCGAAAAGAAGGCATAGGCATTGAGCAGCGGCGCGATGGCTTCGCGCTGGACCGCGGCCACTTCACGGCCTTCCTTGGGCACCAGAAGATCCCCACCGGTCAGAACCGGCGAGGAGATCAGGAACCAGCGCATCACGTCGGAGCCGTATTCATCGAAGAATTCGAGCGGGTCGGGATAATTGCGCAGGCGCTTGGACAGCTTCTGGCGATTTTCGTCGAGCACGACGCCGTGGCAGATGGCCGATTTGAAGGGCGGGCTATCGAACAGCATCGTGCCCAGCACCATCAGCGTGTAGAACCAGCCGCGCGTCTGGGCGACGTATTCCACAATGAAATCGGCCGGGAAATTGGCCTCGAACCAGTCCTTGTTCTCGAACGGGTAATGCACGGCTGCATACGGCATCGAGCCGGATTCAAACCAGCAATCGAAGACATCCTCGACGCGGCGCATCATGGATTTTCCGGACGGGTCATCCGGGTTCGGGCGGACCAGATCATCGACATAGGGCCGGTGAAGATCGGTCACTTCGGTGCCGAAATCGGCCTGCAACTCCTCGATCGAGCCATAGACATCGACGCGCGGATAATTCGGATTGTCCGAAACCCAGACCGGGATCGGTGTGCCCCAGAAACGCGAGCGCGAGATATTCCAGTCCTGCGCATTGGCCAGCCAGTTGCCGAACAGGCCGTCCTTCACATGCGGCGGTGTCCAGTCGATCTGCTGGTTCAGCTCGACCATGCGTTCGCGGAAGCTGGAAACTTCCAGATACCAGGACTCGACCGCCTTGTAGATCAGCGGCTCGTCGGTGCGCCAGCAATGCGGGTAATTGTGGTCGATCGTGTCATGGCGGATGAGCTTGCCCTCATCCTTGAGGCGCTGGGTGATCGGCTTGTTGGCGTCAAAGACCAGCATGCCTTCATAATCGGGAATAGCGCTGGTGTATTTCCCCGTGTGATCGACCGGCACGACAACGCCGATCCCGGCCGCCTTGCAGGCCTTGAGGTCATCCTCACCAAAGCCGGGCGCCATGTGGACAATGCCGGTGCCATCCTCATCGACGACGAAATCACCCGACAGCACCTGGAAGGCGTTTTCCTGGCCGAGGAAATAATCGAAGGGCGGCGTATAATGCAGCCCCTTCAGATCAGCGCCCCTGACCTCGCCCAGCTTTTCATAGCCGTCGAGTTCCTTCTTGTATTTTTCCAGGCCATTGGCGGACAGGACGAGCTTGTCAGCACCGTTTCCCATCACTGCATAGGTGATGTCCTCTCCCACGGCGATGGCGAGGTTGGACGGCAGGGTCCAGGGCGTCGTTGTCCAGATCAGAACGCGCGCGCCCTCCAGCACGCCAGTGCCATCGGTGAGCGCAAAGGCGACCGTCACCGCCGGGTCGGTACGCATGCGATAGGAATTGTCCAGCCGGGTCTCGAAATTCGAGAGCGGGGATTCCACCGCCCAGCTATAGGGCACGACGCGGTAATCCTTGTAGACCAGCCCTTTGTCGTAGAGCTGCTTGAACGCCCAGATGCAGCTTTCCATGAAGGAGACATCCAGCGTCTTGTAGGCGTTTTCGGTGTCCACCCAGCGGGCCGAGCGGCGGATATATTCCTCCCAGTCCTCGGTATAGCGCAAAACCGCCGTCCGGCAGGCGTCGTTGAACTTGTCGATGCCGAGATCCAGCACGGCCTTGCGGCCGGAGACGCCGATCTCCTTTTCCGCCGACAATTCCGCCGGCAGACCATGCGTGTCCCAGCCAAAGCGGCGCTCGACTCGCTTGCCTTTCATGGTCTGATAGCGGGGGATGACATCCTTGACGAAGCCGGTCAGCAAATGGCCATAGTGGGGCAGGCCGTTGGCGAAGGGCGGTCCGTCATAGAAGACGAACTGATCGTTTTCCGGCCGGCTTTCAACCGAGGCTTCAAAGGTCCGGTCTTCATCCCAGAAACCCAGAATTTCCCTGTCAATCGCCGGCAGGGACAGAGGCGATGGAAGCGGGGGAAATTTGTGTGTCATGGTGAATACCGTTGGGTAAGGGCTGAAGCGGGCTTGATTCCACTCTTTGCAGACGAGAACAAGCCGCGCTGCTGTACAGCGCGGCTTGCCGATTTAGGAAGTTTTGGCGGTGAATACTAGTCGCGGGCTTCTTCCTGACGGGCAATGGCATCGAACAGGCGAACGCCCCATCCAATGCCGCCCTCGGGTGTGGTCGGCGTCGAGGAAAACGCCCAGCCGACACTCGCCATGTCGATATGGGCCCATCGTGTTGTTTCATCGACGAATGTTCCGATGACCTGTGCGCCGATACCGGCCCCGGCGCCATCGCCGCCGGTATTGCGGATGTCGGCGACCGGCGACCGGATATCCTCGGCGTAAGAGGGATGCAAAGGCAGGCGCCAGAGCCCCTCACCCACTGAGTCACCTGCCTCAAGGACTTGCTGCGCCACATCATCATGACGCGAGAACAGGCCGGCATATTCCTGACCCAGTGCCACCCGCACCGAGCCGGTCAGTGTGGCGATGTCGATCATCAGGGAGGGATTGTACTGGTCCTGGGTGTAGCGGACCGCGTCCGCAAGAATCAGACGGCCTTCGGCATCGGTGGAGAAGATCTCGATGGTCTGGCCCGAGATGGTCGTGACGATATCGCCAGGCCGCTGGGCCGTGCCCGAAGGCATGTTCTCGACCAGCGGCGCGACGGCAATGGCGTTGACGACGGCATCACGGCGGGCCAATGCGAGCACGGCGGCCACCGAGGCTGAGGCGCCGGCAAGATCGTATTTCATACGCCACATGCCGTCATTGCCCTTGATCGAGATGCCGCCCGTATCGAAGGTGACGCCCTTGCCAACGAAAGCGATTGGCGCGGTGCCGCTGTCACCGCCGGTATATTCGACGATCAACAGGCGGGGTGGCCGTGCAGACCCTTGCCCAACGCCGAGAATGGCGCCCATGCCCAGCGCCTCCATGGCGGCAACATCGAGCACGCGGATGTTGACATTGCGCTCGCCGGCAAAGGCTGCCCGGGTGCGTTCGACGAAAACTTCCGGATAGACCTCATTTCCCGGTGCATTGATCATGTCCCGGGCAAAGGCGGTCGCCTCGATGATCGGCGCATGACTGGCCTCGAAGGCCGCCCTCATACCGTCCGGGTCGGTGACATGAAAATTCAATACCGGCTCATAATCCGGGGCGTCCGACAGATAGCGGTCGAACCGGTATCCGCCGAGCCCCGCTCCAAGTGCGATGCTGAGGGCCACCGGTTCGCCCAGTGGATCCGGCCAGATCACAGACAGGGCGGTTTCCCCGCTGCGGGAGAGATTGATGAGTTCTCCGCCGAGGGTTTCGGCGGCGGCCCGGTCGAGACCGTCTGTGCCAACGGCAATAATCCGGTCGAACGGGCCGACCGCATAGAGCGTCGTCATGGCCCCGGCTTCTCCGGTAAAGTCCGCGGCCGAGAGGGCCCGGGACATGTAGGCAGCATCCTCCGGCGTCAGTCCCGATTCCGGAATGTTCAGATCACTGCCAACCGGAATCACGAGGATTCCGGCCTCCGGCAGATCGGTTGACTGAAATACGATATCCGCGGCCTGGCTGGCAGCGCCGAGCGAAAGGGATGCGGCAAAACCCGCGATCAAGCGAACAAGCATGTAAACCTCCCCAAAGTCTTTATTGCGAAGGAAGTTAGGAGCAGCCTACAGTCCGGCAAGTGACAAATCCGAAAGAAAGCCGTCAGAGACCATGACCCTGGAGCATATTCCACCGCGCCGCGGTTTCCGGTTCCGCACCTGGCTGGCCCGCCGCATGGCGCGCAAGGCCTCGCTGGGGCTCAGCCCCGATGTGGAAATGGCCACCGGCCGCAAGATCATGGATTCGGCCGGCGACCGCATTCCGATGGACAGATCGGTGGTCTATGCCGACGTTCAGCTGGCGGGGCTCAGAACGCTGGTCTTCGGGCCGAAAACGCCGCGCGAGGGTCAACTGCTCTATCTGCATGGCGGCGGCTATTGCCGCGGGTCGGCCTATAGTCACCGGCCTTTCATTTCGCGGCTGGCCGCCGCGCTGAACATGAAAACCCGCGCACCGGACTACCGGCTGGCACCCGAACATCCCTGCCCGGCGGCTGTGGAGGATGCGCTCGCCGCCTATCGTGACATGCGCAAGGGCATGGATGGCCCGGTCATCGTTGCGGGCGATTCGGCGGGCGGCGGGTTGGCACTGGCGCTGACGCTGCGGCTGAAGGAATTGGGCGAGGGCCTGCCCGATGCGCTGATCCTCTATTCGCCGTGGGCTGATCTGACGGTCAGCGGCGAAAATGTCGCGGCGAAGGATGCGGTCGATCCGCTTCTGCGGGCACACTGGCTGAGCGAAGCGGCAGACCTCTACGGCGCGGAGCTGGGCCTGGACCATCCTTTATGTTCACCGCTATTTGCCGACTTCACCGGATTTCCACCAACCCTCATCCAGACCGGCACGGATGAGGTCCTGCTCGATGACACGACACGGCTGGCCGGGCGGATGGAACAGGCGGGTGTGGACGTCACCTGCGAGCTCTGGGACGGGCTCTGGCACGTTTTTCCGCTGTTCCAGCCGCTCTTGCCGGAAGGCCGGACCGCCAACCGGCGCGCCCGTGCCTGGCTGGATGAGCGGCTCGTCAGCTAGGCTGTTTCCAGCTCCATCTTCACCGGCAGGTGTTTGATACCGCCTACGAAATGGGAGTGATTGAATTCCGGCGCATCGGTGAGCTCGATGGATTTCACGCGGGCGGCCAGCTGTTTGAGGAAAGCAGCGTTTTCCTGGCGGGCGAGATGCATGCCGAGGCAGATATGCGCACCATGCCCGAAAGAGGCGTGGCGGGTCGACAGGTCGCGATGCGGGTTGAACGTATCGGGATCGTGGAAGACGGCCTCGTCGCGGCTGCCCGACGGAAACCACAGCATCAGTGTATCGCCTGCATGGAATTGATGGCCACCGATCCTGATGTCTTCGGTCGCCGTGCGCAGGAAATGCCGCACGGGTGAGGCCAGGCGGATTGATTCCTCGACAATCTTTGGGGCCATTGCGTCCGGGTCGGCCTTGAGCTCGGCCAGCACGTCCGGGTTCTGCGCCAGGTGCCAGATCGCTTCGGACAGGGAAAAGCTGGTCGTGTCATGCCCGGCTGTGGCCGTGATGATATAGTAGCCCAGCTGTTCGGCCTCGCCGATGGGTTCGCCATCGATCTCGGCATTGGCGATGACGCTGGCAAGGTCATCGCGGGGCCTGGCTTTCCGGTCCGCCGTCAGCGCCGTGAAATAGGCGTAGAATTCCATAAAGGTATTGATGATACCGGCGGTGACTTCTTCCTGCGTTTTTTCGTCCGCCGAGACATCCGGGTCTTCCGGCGAGAACAGCTCCTGTGTGAGCTTCAGCATTTTCGGATAATCGTCCGACGGGATGCCCATCGCCGCCATGATGACGCGCAAAGGGTATTCGAGCGCAATATCCTGGGCAAAATCACATACGCCTCCCGCAGCCGCCAGTCTTTCCAGCGCGGTGTCCGCCGAAGCGTCCATTGCCCCCTGGAGGCGGGCGAGATTCTTCGGCATGAACCAGCCTTGCGTCAGCATGCGCAGGGGCGGATGTTCCGGCTTGTCGATGGAGACCAGGCTCTTGATGATATGCACCGTACCGCCGGTGAATTCCCGGAGCCTTTCCTCCCGCTCGGTAGGCATCAGCACCATGCGGGGCGCGACGATGAAGCTGTCTGTATTTTTCTCCACCTCGAAAATGTCGGCATGACGCGTGATATGCCAGAGATCGATATAGCCGTCCTTGCGGTTGAAGCAGATCGGCTCATTGGCGCGCAATTCCGCCAGGATCCGCAGATTGGCGGTCCGGTCCCCCCATGACTTTGCCTGATAAAGCGGATCAATCTTGCCCAATTTTCACTCCCCTGGCGACCGGTCTGCTATCGGGGAGAGTAAAGTAAACGCTGTTCATTTCCAGCCGGGTGACTGTCACTGGCGGTGCCTGTCCGCTGCCTGAATTGAAAGTGAACGCAAGCCTCACATCCCGGTCAGACACAAACAGGCATGTTGCCCACTGACTTGATCACGCCAACACGAAAGGAGCCTGTCATGTCACGCATAACAACGAAACTTCTGGTCTCCGCCGCTGCTCTGGCCGCGATCACGGCCGGATCGGCCAGTGCTGCTGATTGCGCGCTTGATGTGCGCCATTCCGGCGATGGCAGCGGTTTTCTGACCGCCAGCGCTGCTGCGGACCGCCCCGGCCATTGGGAAATGACCGCCTATCAGATCACGCCGACCGGTTATCTGGACATGTCACAATCCGGCCAGGTCCGCCCGAGCCGCTACATGTCGACCCTGACGCGCAATTATCTGACAACGATGTATCGCGGCCCGGCCCGCAATGGTCCGGAATCTCCGTTTGGCGTCCGTCCGCAGAATGAGCGCCTGAATGAAGGCGCCTATGGTGTGGATGTGTCGGTCGCCGCAGAATTGCGGGTTTATGACAGCGCCGGGCGCCTGGTCTGCCAGGACGGCATCAATCAACAGGCCATGCCGGCGACACCCCCGCGCGGCCGCGCCTATCTGCCGCTCAATACACAGCGCCTGACCTTTTCGCGCTTCAACTACTAGATTCTCTTTCCCTCCTGAAGACCTCACGCCCGGCCCCGAGCCGGGCGTTTTCTTTTGAGCTCATTTCTGTAGCTGAATTCATCATGAATACTGCGCTCAGGATCGCCTCATACCGGTTCGTCTAGACAGGAGACATAGCCGGTCAAGCAATTCCGCACCGGCCCGTTTGACAGGAGATACAAAATGAAACTTCGCACCTTGATCGCAGGCGCATTTGTCGCCGCTTCCGTTGTCAGCATGGCCGGTGCCGCTGACGCCCAGTCCCGCCGCAATGAGGTTCGGGTGAACCAGTATGGCGTACAAAATGAAGTCGCCGGCCGCCAATATGGCTCGCGCAACAGCGCCTCGCTGCGCCAGGACGGCTACCGCCAGCATATCCTGATCATGCAGGATGGCAGCTATAATGGCACCACGGTGGCCCAGCAAGGCAGCTATAATGACGCCTATGTCGACCAGTATGGCCGCCGCAATGACGCTGTCATTGGCCAGCAGGGCTATAATAATGGTGCCACCGCGGTCCAGACCGGCAACAACAATCTGTCGGGCATCTATCAGATGGGGTCGAACAATTCGGCCGTGACCGATCAGGCCGGCAATAACAATGCCGGAGCCATCATCCAGGTCGGGAATGGCAATCGTGGCTCGCTGCGCCAACGCGGCAGTGGCAATGTCACCCTGGTGATCCAGGGCGATCACTAGATACGCCGCATTCCCAAACATTGCGCCCGCCCTCACCGGCGGGCGCAATTGCTTTTGATTGGCGCCAGCAAATGATTACGGAATTTTCATGTGCGAGGGAATGGACTCAACGGGCCAGTCAGCTAGCTTCGGTTGTACAAGTTATCCGGGGATCATCATGTTTCGTACTTCTTTGCTTCTGGCGGCCTTGCCGCTTTCACTTGCTGCCTGCGCCACAATGACAGACGAGGAACAGGCAGCCGCCCGTGAACAACGGGCGCAGGAAACCCGGACGGCCGAAGAGGGCGGACTGCGGTGCCGCACCATCCGCCAGACCGGTTCCCGTCTCGGCAGCCGTGTTTGCCGGACTGATGAAGAATGGGAGCAGATGGAGCGTGATGCCCAGGAAGCCCATGATCGTCTTGACGGCGGCAATGCGCGCGGCGCAAGCCCTGATCAGGGTTTTGGCGGCTAAGGCCGTCATCCATGAGTGTTTGAAAGCCGCCGGTGATCCCGGCGGCTTTTTTCATGGCCGGATCGTCAAGCCATCGCGCGCCAGCGCGTCACCGGCGATGAGCTTGTTGTAGATATCGAGGCAAGCCCGCGCGCCCCTGAATTCGTGAAAAGTGAGCCAGTTTCGCGCGCTGGCAGCGAAGGCGGACCAGTCCTTGCTGTAAGCGGCCTGGAATCCGCCCGGACCCAGCGCCTCGCGGGCCTTTTCCATATGGTCCGGCGCAAAGAAGAAAACCGGTTTCGGGCCCGGCAGGTTCTGCGCCGGAGTGCTGTGTTCCCAGTGGGCGCCGCCAACACGGATATTGGCTTTCAGCTGATCGCCCAGACGGGAATGGACGTCGCGATTGACCGTAGCATCACCGGCAAAATCCACCATCATGGAGGGCCTGCCCGCGGGCAGACGGTCGATATCGGAATAAAGATGCACCTCGTCATAGAGGCCCAGACCAGCGACGAATTCGCTCGATCCGGACGAGGTCAGCGCGCAAACCTTCACGCCATCGAGGGGTTCATCCCGGAGGCATTGAGCCATGCCGATGGCGGTCTTGCTGGAAGCGCTGGTCAGATAGACGCGGCTGGCTCCGAAAGCGCCCTCCTCGCGCAGATAGCGCGCCAGCAGCCAGCCGGTGAGAAAAAGCGGCTGCAACACCACCTGCTCCGCTTCGAGCGCCGGATCATAGCCCGCATCTCCGGCACACCGGATATAGCGGTTATAGGCGGGCGGCAATGCGCTCCGGTGTTCACTGGCGTCGGTAAAGCCTGCCGCTGTGACTTTTGCCGGGCTGACGATCAATTCCGAGGCGGCCGGGAAATAACCATAGATGCGGTCTCCGACTGGCAGGTCCGGATGGCGGCTTTCCGACACTTCGGCAAAGCCCCAGACCGGCAACCGTCCCTTGCTCGCTTCCGATGCGGGAAAGAAATCCCAATAGCGCATGATGTCGCCAAAGGCGGCATAGGTGATATTATTTGCTGTCAGCGCAAAACTGTCGATTTTCAGCCGCGCTTCACCTTGTGTGAGATTTCGTGGTTTTACGGCTACGCATTCGGCAAGACGAATATCGGCGCGCGCGATCTCCAGTGCCCAGTTTTCCATTATTTTGCATCCCGATCCGCTGCTGCAAACGCTAGGCCTATTGCTTCAATTGGCAAGCCCGGCAGCAAACCGCCCGTCACGCTGCCGAAAGGTCATGACTTTTTCCAGCTTATGGTTATCGCCTTGGGTCCATCGCTAACGCTCGTGACCCATGGCAATCAAGACAGAGGACGACCCGGAATTTCTGTCCCGCCTCGCAGCGGGAGACCGGGAAGCGTTTGCGTGGCTTTTCCGTCAGTACAATGCCGGCATGATCCGTCTTGCCACTACAATTCTGAAAAATCGTGCGTCGGCCGAAGAGGTGGCACAGGAAGCCTGGCTTTCTGTTCTGACCCATATCGGGCAATTTGAATCGCGGTCATCCCTTGCCGGATGGGTTTTCACGATACTGGTCAATGCGGCGCGGCGCCGGGCTGCCCAGGATGGCAGAGCCATCCTGTTTGACCCCGTTGATGATCGTGACCCGCTGGCAGATTCCTTTGATGCACAGGGCAAATGGCAACACCCGCCCGAACGCTGGGAATCATTAACGGCAGAGCATATTGTCTCGGACCGGCAACTGCTTGCGCAAGTCGAGCAGGCGATATCGCAGCTGCCTCCGGCGCAACGCTCCGTCCTCATCCTGCGCACACAAAGCGGGATGGAAGCCGCCGATATTTGCCGCATCCTCGGCATCTCCGACAGCAATATGCGGGTCTTGCTGCACCGGGCCCGCCAGACCCTGAAACAAATGCTTGGTGAGTTTCCGGGATGAATTTCCGAATGAGGTCTGCTGATTATTGCTGGGCGGGATGTAACAAAATCCCGCCCCATGCCTCATTCATATGTGAGACCGGACAGAGGGAATTTGCGACATGTTGACATGCAAGGATGTCGCCCATCGGGCCGATGCCCTGATCGACGGGGAATTGACGGGGTGGGAAAGGCTGAAACTGCGTATGCATTTGGTCCTTTGCGGGGCTTGCCGCCGGTTTGTGGATCAAATGCAGATCACCAGGGATATTTCCCGGAGGGTTTTGTCCAGGCCGCCAGAGGGCTCCCAGATTTCCGAGGAGGCCAGTATTGATTCCCTGCTCTCCCGGCTTCACGACCAGAAGCAACATGGCGGGACTTAAATTCCGGCCGATAAGGATACCACAATGAAACATGTCACTTCCGGCCTTGTTGCCGGGTTCGCGGCAACCGTCGTTCTTTCGATGATGATGTTTGCCAAATCCATGATGGGGCTTATGCCCGAACTCGATGTCATCACGATGTTGAGTGGAATGATGGGCGCTCCGGCCCTGGCCGGATGGCTGGCTCACTTCATGATCGGCACGCTTGCCTGGGGCGCAGGTTTCGCCGTCCTTTATGACAAAATTCCGGGGGGTAATGCGTTGATCAAGGGCATTTTCTTCGGGATCGCCGCCTGGCTCATGATGATGATCCTGATCATGCCGATGGCAGGCGCAGGCCTGTTCGGATTGGCGTTCGGGATTATGGCACCGATGATGACTCTCATGCTGCATGTCATTTTCGGCACCGTGCTCGGACTGGTTTATCAGACCCTTCAGGGCAAGCCAGCTGCTGCTTGATGCTGCCGGGCCGCTGCGGGGTCCTGCGATTCCGCAGCGGCAAGCATCCAGACACTATCCGCCGGACATCACCGGTGTGTAATTCCTGTCTATCCGCCAGAAATTGAATTCAAGGCGTTCCAGCGGACGTTCGGGGTCTGCGGGAGACGCCCCGGTGCGGATGGTGACGCCGATATCCGACAGAACGCCTGGGTGCAGTCTGAAATAATTATGCCGCGCGGCGGCGCTAGCATCCTCAACCAGAATAAAGTGGACTGTCTGTACACCCTGGAAAACCGCCCGCGATTCGGATGATAGCTGGTCTGGCCGCGCAGCACCGAACCGGGGACCGCCAAACAACCAGCCAGACAGGCCCAGCGCGTTATCATCCGGATTGAGATAGACATTGATTTGCCTGAATCCAATGCCGAACATTTCCGCGACCAGCCGTTGCTCCATCACCCCCAGGTCGATATCCGGCGCGGCAAGTATAAGTGTGTTGATACGATAGGTATTGCGCATGGATAGCCCAGAGCCACGTGATTCAATCAACAGTTCACGCAGGGCTGTTGTCGCAATGGACGCGCCGCGGCTATGTGCAATCAGCACAATCTCTTCAACGCCTTCAGTCGATGCGATCAGGCGGAGCGTTTCCTTGAAGTGAAAGATGGAAAATTCGCCGTCCTGTGTGTCTCCGAAATAACTCAAAAGATTGGGTTCGCCTGTCGGCCAGCTGAACAGGACCGGCACGCCAC
Organism: Alphaproteobacteria bacterium; assembly: GCA_016124665.1. Taxonomy (GTDB): domain Bacteria; phylum Pseudomonadota; class Alphaproteobacteria; order Caulobacterales; family Maricaulaceae; genus Hyphobacterium. The sequence goes on from WGNH01000012.1 coordinate 12,601, forward strand.
TCCAGCCGGAGGCTGCCCATAGTTCGTACAGGTTGAGTGCGCCGTCTTCGAAATCATTGTTGAAGCCATGCACAAACAGAATGACCTGCCCTGATTGCCGTGCGTGGATTTCATCGGACAGAGCCGCCCGGAAGTTGATCCCGGCCTGCAGATAAGCGCCGATGGCAGAGCGGTCGCGAATGACGGAGCTGTTTTCAATCGCAAACGGCAGGGGCGTGCCCGGAAAGCGGATCTGTTCCTGAACGTAAGCCGTTCTGTACCGGGGCCGGGCGCGGCCCTGTGACTGTCCCGACATATAGTCCGAATAGGCTGACAATGTCATATTCGTCACTTCGATGCCAACCCGTCCGAAAGCCATCGAACTCGAGCGCGATGTTCCGTATTCCCCACTCCCGGCAGTGTTGCGGTCGGTGATGTAAAGGAGTGTCGACCGGTCTTCAGGCTGGACAGTCCCGGTATCAAAAGGCGCCAGAGCGGACGCGTCCCAGGCATTCGGAGAGATAGCCCCTGTATAGGTGTTCACGCAGGCCGGCAGCATGAAGCACAGGCAGATGATCCACAATTTATTCAACAGATTGTCTCCTGGTTCCGGAATCGACTGTCCCTTCGATCCTTGACACCGTCAAATCACAACGCGGCAAATATCCGTGTGTTCATTTGTGAAACTGCCGAATACATCGCTCCCGGTATGGGAGCCGTCAGCAGGCAGCCTCAGCGACGTCGCCTGGACGACGCGGTGTTTGACCATATACGGTGACAAATGCGTCCGCGGTTGTCCGGAGCGACCGCCGGATCAATTATTCACATTCCGAAACGGGTTGGCCGCCGGACGGGCGGGAAGCACTGTGGAGGTATGCTGTTCGAGGAATTTCAGCAGCTCATCTGCCGGCAGGGCCTTTGACAAGCCAAAGCCTTGCGCCATGTCGCATCCCATAACGCTGAGCGCGGACAGGATGTCGTCCCCCTCGACGCCTTCTGCGGTCACAGACATACCGAGATTATGCGCCAGATCGATAGTGGATTTGAGTAGCGTACGGTCCTTTGCCGAGGTGTGTGCGCCCTTGACAAAAACCCGGTCGATTTTCAGTTCATGGCAAGGCAACCGCTTGAGATAGGCCAGCGAGGAAAACCCTGTTCCGTAATCATCAATGGCCAGGCGGATACCCGCATCGACCCAGCGGTCGAGATTGTGCATGGCCCTGTCCGGGTTGGACATCATGGCGGTTTCAGTGATTTCGAAGATCAGGCCGGTCGCGCCGAAGCCGACGATTTCCAGAATGCGTTGACCGAATTTCGGATCCGCCAGAAGCCGGCCGGAAATATTGATGGCAACGGAAATTTCGTGCCCAGCGGCGATGAGCCGGCGCTTGTCCTGCAGGACCTTGCGTACCGTCCATTCGGTCAGCTCGCGAATCTTGCCGGTTTCTTCGGCCTGCGGAATGAAGGTGTCCGGAGAAATATAGCCGCGTTCCGGATCATTCCAGCGGCAGAGCGCTTCTGCTGACGTATAGACCCCTTTTCGCAGGTCGAGCTTTGGCTGGTAATGCATCTGCATGTCGCCGCTTTCTGTAGCCGCCAGCATGCGGGTCATCAGATTGAGATTTTCTTTCGGATCACCGAAGCGGTGCTCGTTATAGAGGGCGAATGCCGCGCCCTTTTCATGCGCCTGACTCACCGCAATGATGGCATTGCGGACGGCAATCTCGCTCCGGGCATCATTATCCAGTCCGATCGTGGCACTGACATCGACGCTCACACCATCGATACTGATCGGCTGACTGAAAATATTGCTCAGCGTGCTGATTTCATCTTCGACGACGAGTTCGTCAGTGGTATCGAGCACGGTGCCAAATTGCCCTGCGCCAATCAGGGCCACACTCGTCACACCGTCAATGGCCTGCAAGCGCTCACCCAGCAGCCGCTGCATTTCAATGAAATTGGCGAAGCCCAGCAGGCTTTCGATGTGGGACGCCCGTTCAAGATGGATCACCGCTACATATTCCGGGGATGCGCCGTCACGGACAGCCTGATCCCGTTTCGCGACCAGGGCATGACGTGTCGGCAAGCCGGTTTCTGCATCCGTATTCAGCTGTTCCCGCATCAGGCGGGCGCGAGCGCGGAAGCCCAGCATCGCCATCACCATGCCAATCAGGGCCAACAGCATCAAGCCGCCTGCCGACAAACCAACCATCAACCTCTGGCGGGCCTCGCTCTGCGCCAGTGCAAGGTCGCGGGCCAGGCCTTCGGCACGCAATTGCTGGATCTGCAGATCCTGAGCCGCAAAATCGAACTGGGCCCCGATCAGCGCGGAATTGGCGTTAGCAGCAAATTCGCGGCCATCATCTTCCAGGCGTTTGAAAGCCCGCAAATGGGCAATCGCCAATTCGTACTCGCCCAGCGCTTCATACAGGCGGGCTGCAGAATCATGGAAATCAGTAAAATGGTGGTTGGTTTCATCGACCGCCACACCCTCGAACACGCGCTCCATTCCTGTGCGCGCAGCCTGGTAATCCTCCCGGCCCAGGGCAGCCTGCGCCCGGACCCCCCACAGAAAACGCGACCATTCGCCCCCCGAGGCGTCCCCGGCCGCCGCGAAGGCCTGATCAACGGAGGCTTCCGCCGCCGTCCAGTCGCCATTGGCGATGTGCAGCGACGCCACATTGTTGAGAATGCGTGCCTGCAGCATGCCGCTGTCCATTGCCTCGGCCGCTGCCAGCGCCTGATCATAATATTCCAGCGCTTCTGAGTATTGCTCCAGCGCCGTGTAGGCATTGCCCAGATTGTTGAAGGCGGCGAGATCGAGATTGGTGTCCCGGTGCCGCTCGACGGCATCCGCGAAATATTCGATGGCGCGTTCATACTGACGCGCATCATTATAGATCGAACCAATGGATTGCAGGACAATTGCCTGGCTGCGGGTCTCGCCGATCGCGGCATAGACATCAAAGGCCTGCTGCAGGATTTCCAGCGCCTGCCCGTGTTCGCCCGTCAGTTTCAGAATGCGGCCGATCGACAGCAGCGTGTCGGCAAAAAGCTTTGTCGGAGCCGGATCTTCTCCCAATAGCGCCAGGGCACGTTCAGCGACAGGGAGCGCTTCGCCGGGCCGTCCCAGCCGTGTCATCGCTTCCGATTGCAGCCAGGCAGCAGACGCCAGAGCAAGGTTCCGGGTATCGCCGTCAAAATCCACCGGCACAAGCTGTTCAGCGCGTTGTGCGTTCTCCAGCGCTGCCACAGGATCGCTCATCATGTTGGTGCGGGCAGCCTCAATGGCGTCGGCATAGGGTGATGGAGCGAGCTCACTGGCCTGCGAATAGGCCTCAGGTGCCGCCAGAAGCACGACGGCAAGAGCAAGCCCCGTAATCTGTTTCCACCATGACATTGCTGTCTCCAGCACCGGTTCCGGCCACGCCGGTCAACCAGCAATCAATCACAAAGGCCTTAAGATTTATCAAATCAGCCGGGCCGGGTTCCCATGGTTTGAAAAGAAAACCCCCTCCCGGTGACCGGGAGGGGGCAAGGCGGACCAGCAATAGATCACGCAGTCTAGAATTCGAAGCGGAGGCGGCCCCCGGCCGTAAAGCCGCTGATATCGTCGGATTGGCCATCGCCCGACAATTCAACCCGCGAATAGAAGCTGAATTCCGTCGATCCGTCGAAGAGATAGGTGCCATACATCGCTTCAGCGAAGAGCGGACGTTCTCCGCCCAGACGCCAGGTTTGCGTCGAGACCTCCAGCGCACCGCTTTCGCGGTCTGTAATGCTGGCAGCGGTATACCGCATTTCACCGCTTTCAATATGCAGGGGCTGGATCAGGCTGACACGGAGTGCGTCACGGTCCGAGACCAGACCATTGCGGGTCATTGTGACCTGGAAGGCCGTGGACATCGCATCTTGTGACAATTCCAGCACCTCGCTGTCAAAACCTCCCGCACGGGTCCGGGCCATGGTTGCCGAGGCGTCAAGATTGAGCTCCATGGGCAAGGCGACCGATGTTCCGAAAGTCACCGCGTCGGTCATTGTGCCACCGCTGAAGTCCAGCGGGCCGGTGCCTTGCGCCCCCAGGAAGCCGGCGTCCTCCCGCAGAAGCGTGTAGGAGAGATTGACATCCAGACCCTCGCGGACCGTGTGCTCGATCCCGCCGGCAAAGGCGGTGGCCTGATAGGCATCCAGGCCTGAAATGCGGGACCGTTCCTCGCCGGAATAAGGCAGGACATACATGTCCTCATCCCGTTCGGTGGAGACACCGAAGTTGAAGCGTGTCCGGGTATCCAGCGTGTAGGTGCCCATGCCGTAAAGGCCGCCGGAGGCAAAACCGAGGACCGGATTGACGCCGCCGGTTTCCGGACGGTGGTCCGAGAAGAGCCCGAAGCTGTTCTGACCCGAGAAGGCCAATGCGCCATTGCCAAACCCGAAGCGCATTTCACGGCCGGATACGCGGTCCGTCATGCGGATGCCCAGCTGAACCGGCAACTCACCATCGGTGATGTTTTCGCGCGGATCGTGGCTGGACATGACCGCCGTGATGCGGAAGTCACCCCGCGCCGCGAGCGGTGCCGCATATTCTGTCGTGTCACGGAAGTCCGCGGTGCCGTCATCATCACTATCAGCGTCACGATTGCGCTCGATGAGGTAGGTTTCCGCATTGACCGCAGATTCCAGCTCCTCACTCGTCAGGTCGAGCGTTAGGTCATCGAGAGAAACGATGAAATCGCGGAAGGTATCGTTGATATCCTCGAACAGAACAACGCTGTTTTCATCTGCCGAGTAGAAGGTGAGACGGCCCCGGGTGCGGACGGCGCCAGCCACGTCGCGGCGTCTGAGATCACCTGTGACAATATAGAGATTGTCCGGGTCGAGCGGTGACATTGCCGCCCCGACATCCAGCATACCGCGGCCATAGACCGCATCGGTGCCCGGCTCGCCCAGATCACGGGCCGACCGCAGCAGCACATCGGCGACATCACCGGATTCCAGCCATCCCCAGCGTCCCTGAACCAGCGCCGCAGCACCGGCCACCATTGGCGCGGCAAAGGATGTGCCCGACTGACGGATTACGCCGCCATTGCCATCAGACACCAGGATCAGCTCGCCCGGCGCAACCAGGAAGCGGTCCATCAGACGGTTGCCTTCCTCACATACGCCATTGACGGTGAAACAGGCATCGCCGGGACGGTTGGAGAAGGTGGAGATATTATTCGCCGGATCGACAGAACCGACGATGATCAGATTGTCGACAGAGCCTACAGATGACCAGTCGACATCGAAGTCCTGCGTATAGCCATCATTCCCGGCAGCGACGACAAAGAGCGCCTCGTCAGCCCGGCGGGCGATATCCCGGTCGCTGAACACATCCGCCCATTCCTGGGAGAAGGTTGTGCCCGGCACACCCAGAGACATGTTGACAACCAGGGCGCCACTGTTGAGCAGCGAATTGATGCCGTCGCGGACATCATCGAAATTGGTCGACAGGGTGTCATCGAACGGATTGTAGGTCACCAGGGTTGCCGAAGGCGCCAGCCCCATTACACCCTCACCATCAAGCGGCGCATTGATCAGGCCGGCGACGGCCGCCCCATGTGCAAAATTCAAGTAGGCGCGTTCACCCTTGGAATTGCGGACATTCAGCGCTTCTTCACTGGTGAAGGAGAAGTCGAGCAGGCCGACAATCACATTATTCCCGGCACCGGCCGCCTGAGACAGGGCCGGTGTCCAGTTGATGGCCGGCATCCAGTGATCAACACGGTCAAGGCCGGTATAGCCCATCAGGCCGTCATAAAAGTCGAGGAAAAAGGCTGAACGGTCTGCCGCATCCATGCTGGCGAGACTGTCAGGATCAGACAGGTCCAGGCCATAACGGGCAAGGAGTTCTGCAAGCACCGCTTCATGAACGGACTGGCCGGTTTCATGCTCGACGGCGGCTCCGAAGACCTCTTCGGCGCGGTCAAAGATCGCCTGAAGCTGTTCGGCCACCGAGGCATATTCTGACGTCGATGTTTCCTCGAAGGGATCAATGTCGCCCCAGAGAGCGTTGATGTCGCCCCAGAACGGACCGATGTCGCCCCAGAACGGGCTGATATCGCCGTAGGGTGGTGTCAGACAAAAGCGAACCGGTCTCAGATTGCCAGGGTTTCGTCGATTTAGGCGGCAAGTTGCCGCCATTCGGCCAGCGCGTTCTGCCGGTTCTCCTTGAACGAGTTTCGGTCGTTGATGTGGCGCTCTAAATTGAAGTGATTGTGGACGGACGAATGAACGGCGACGAATTTCTGGAGACTTCGCATTCGCCTGAATCTGAGCATGGCTCGTTCTCGTCTTCGGAACGGTAAGTGGCTGTTCTCGGCTCTGTTGTTAAGCCACCTCCCCACGTCCTGTTTGTCCTCGTTTCCGATGACCTTCATGGCGGCTCGATACGAGCGGAGTCTGTCTGTGACGATAACTTCAGGATTACCATACCGCTTCATCGCTTTGCGCAAAAACTTCAATGCTGCATGGCGATCTCGGCGCTTGGTGACATAGGCTTCGAGCACTTCACCTTCATGATCGACGGCGCGCCAGAGGTAGTGCGTGACGCCATTTATCTTCACGAACACCTCGTCCAGATGCCATTGCCACTGGTCCCAGGCGCGAAGCTTATCAGCTCGTTTTCTTCGAATTTCGGCGGCGAACATCGGGCCGAACCGGTTCCACCAGAACCGCACACTCTCATGGCTCAGATCAATCCCGCGTTCGTGCAGCAGATCCTCGACGTTTCGAAGCGACAACGGGAATCGGACATACATCATCACCGCGAGACGGATGACCTCAGGTGATGTCTTGAAGTAGCGAAATGGGTTTTTCATCCGGCGAAAATATCGCCTAACCCGCTAACGCTGGGTTTCCTCTGACACTGCGCTCAAGGCGGGTAGCGCGGCCGTCGAGCTCCAGAATTCAGAGACCGGTCAGCGCAGGACTGGGTCCGCCCTCATACTTCCTGTTTTTCACCAACAATCAGGCTGTACAACACGGGCACGACCCCGAGGGTGAGCGTGGCGCCGACCAACAGACCAAATGCGATGGCGGAGGCCATCCCGTAAAACAGGACACCGCCGTAAAGAATAAGCGGAACAAGGCCCAGAACCGTGGTGAGAGTTGTCATCAAGATTGGTCTCAACCTCGACAGGCAGGCGAACAAAATCGCTTCCCGTTGAGGCGTGCCCTTTGCTTCTTCGCTCGTGATCCGGTCAATCAATACAATCCCGTTATTGATCACAATGCCGGCCAGGCTCACCAATCCCAGCAGGACCATGAAAGCAAAGGGCGCCCCCATGACCACAAGCCCGAGAACCGCACCGACCAGAACCAGCGGGACGGTCATCAGGATGATGCCTCCACGGCGGATGGAGTTGAACTGGGCAATCAGCAGCAAGGCAATGGTCGCCAGCGCAAACGGAAAATTGGAGTAGAGGCGACGTTGCGCCCGGGCCTGATCCTCCGGCTCACCGCCAACTTCAACCCTGTAGCCGGCGGGCAAATCAAGCGCCGCGAGCGTTGATTCCATCGCTTCGACAATCTCGTTCGCACCCAGGCTGCTGGAATGCCCGCCAATTGTGATGACGCGTTCAAGATCGACCCGCTCGATACGGGGGTAAATCCAGCGCGGGCTGCCAGACGCGATTTCACCCAGACGGACAAAATCATGATCTCGATCAGACCAGATCATCGTGCCTTCTACTGAGGCGAGTGTTTCCCGCGCTGTCTCTTCCGCACGCACCATGACGGGAATTTCAAAACGCCCTTCCCGCAGACTTGTCACTTCCTGGCCATTGAAGGTCCGCCGCAAGGCTTGAGCGACGGAGGCCGAACTCACGCCTTCCCGGCGCGCGCGCTCCTGATCAATCTGCAGGTCGACTTCAAGCACCCGGTTTTCCCAATCCAGAAGCACACCACTGGCGCCTGGAAGCGCCAGGAAACCAGCTTCGACCTGTTGCGCTAGCGCGTAGAGAATATCTGGATTGTCTCCGGCAAGTCTGAATTCAACCCAACCGGCTTCACTGGGACCAAACCACATCGCCTTGGCATCGGTATTGGCCTCGGGAATATGCGCATCCGCATACGCATTGGTGCGGGTAAGAAGTTCGGGGATTTGCTGATGCGTTTGCACATTCACCAGTATAAACGCCCGATTGGGAGCGGGTTTCATGGGCGAGAGTGCAAGATAAAAACGCGGACCACCCTCTCCAACATAAGTGGTGTTAGAGACGATTTCGGGATTGACGGTTTCGTCACTCAACCATTCGGCCAATCGACGGGCCGCAAGCTCAGTGGTGCGGATGTCGGCTCCGGCTTCCAGATTCATGTAAACCAGAAACTGATTGCGCTCGCTGGTCGGAAAAAACGCGTTCGGCAATTGCAGAAACGTGAAAACCGACAGAGCCAGAATCGCACCAACACCCGTGAGGAATATCAATCGGAACGCCAGGAGTTTGGACAGGACGTATCTGTATGGCCCGTAGAGGCACCCCTGAAACGCGTCGGAAGTCTCGCGCTTTCGAAGGTTGGAGGGTTTGACCTTGAGGAACCAGGAACACAGGGCGGGCGTTACCGTCATCGACAAAGCCCATGATGATAACAGCAGCAGGATGACCACAGTTCCCAGCGTGCCGACATATTCACCGGCGGCGCCGGGAATGAGGGCGAGCGGGAAGAAGGCTGCGACGGTCGTCAATGTCGATGTCAAAAGCGGAATGGCGAGTGATTTTCCGGCCGCCACCGCTGCCTCTCTGGCAGGCGCACCATTTTCCATCCTCACCCGGATGTCTTCGGTCATGACGATGCCGTTATCGACGAGCAGACCAAGGGCAATGATCGTGGCGGCGATCGACATGCGCTGCAGCTCGATGTCGAAAAAACCCATCAGGATAAGACCTGAAAGCATGGTCAACGGGACAAAGGCGCCGACAATCAGGCCCGACCTTATCCCCAGGAATACGATCACAACGATCAGGATGATGACCAGGGTGAGGTAAACATTGTTCAGAGCGCCATCGACCGCAACTTCGATCAAATCCGGCTGGAAAGACGCATAATCGAGTTCGAGGCCGATCGGCAGATCCATCTGGATCGCATTCAGCGCGGCATCAAGCCTGTCACCAAAGAGCACATTATCGGTCCCCTCATGGGTCGAAACCGCAATGATAACCGCGGGGCGGCCATTGAAAAAAACCGGGTTGTCCTGTGGATCCTGATACCCCCGGCGAACATTGGCGACATCGCCGATGCGAACGAGATCGCCTCTGCCGGGAAGCTGAAACGTGACATTCGCAACGTCATCCTCGTCCATCAGTGCTCCCGATGGTTCAACGGCCAGCCGGCGTCCATCGGCCACAACAAGGCCGGTCGGTGAGACTGTGTTTTGATCGGCGATCGCCTGCGCGGCCGCTCCCGGTCCAATTCCCAACCGGGATGTGCGATGCAGGTCGAACTCAATGAATATCTGTTCTTCTTGCACGCCGTAGAGCCGCACCTTGCGAACGGCCTCCATGGCATAAATCCGGCTGCGAATGTCTTCTGCGGTTTCGCGCATCCGGGCGTGGGAATAGCCATCGCTCCACAGCGCCACAGTTACCACCGATACCAACCCGATATCTTCTTCCACAATGACAGCAAGGGCCTGCGGAGGCAGATCGGTCTGAACGCTTTCGGCGCGATTCCGGATTTCCTGAACCACCGCGTCAACATCACCGGTGTAATCGGTCACCTGGATGTCGAAGATGGCCCGGTCTCGTTGCGCTGATGCGGAAATTGACTCGATTTCGGGAATATCCCGTAACGCCTCCTCGATGGGCCGGGCGATGAGCATCTCGACCTCGGTCGGACTTAGCCCTGGCGCCTGCGCGACAATCCCGACATTACGGATCTGGATAATCGGGTCTTCGGCGCGCGGGAAGCTGGCGAAACTCAGCAGCCCGCCAAAAACAAGAAACCCAATAAAAAGCACGAGAATACGCGAGTTCTTCAGAGCAAAATCAGTCATTGGTCCTCGCCCCCCGGATTATTGGAAATCTTCAGGGAGTCGAACGCGCTGTCCGTCCCGCAGAATTCCCGCCCCGGCAGCTGCAATGATATCGCCTTCACTCAAGCCCTCACTGACCAGCACAATATTGCCCTGGGCGCCGGTTACCGTGATCGGGACGAGCTGAACCCGGGAAGTGTCACGGTCGTAGAGGAAGACATGAACCTGATCCTGCGTGGGTCCGGCGACGACCGACGCGAACGGAATCGGCGTTCCGATCGTCTCTGAGACGAGCGTGATTGTTGCACTTGCAGCCATGCCAGGAAGCAGATTTGCCGGCGGATTTCTGATACTGACCGTCACCGGAATTGTGTTCGTGGCTCCGGCATCCCGTCCAACCTGAACGATTTGCCCGGCGCAGCCACATCCCTGTACCGTCGCCAGATCCACGCTGACACTCATCCCCGGGATCAATTGCCCGGCCAGCCGGTCGGGAGCATCCACCAAAACCTCCAACCCGCCATCCGCATTCAGTTCAGCAATCGGCATGCCGACGTGAACTTCCTCAAACGGATCGACATAAACGTTCGCGATAACCCCGGCATAGGGCGCATACAGGATTGAGCGCTCCAGAGCCCGCGTCATTTGTCCCAGCAAGGCCCGGCTCGCCCTCACATCACTTTCTGCCGTGACATACGCGGCCGTAAACTGCTCGAGCGCGGCCGGCGATATCCACCCGCTTTCATAGAGCTGGCGCCGCCGATCCAGTTCCAGGCGGCGTTCTTCTGCGGTCGCGCTTGCCCTCTGGAGCTGAGCCCGAGCCGTGTCAATCTGGAGCCGGAAGAGCTCATCATCAAGGCGCGCGATGATTGCGCCTTCTTCCACCCGGTCACTATTGTTGACGTTCAGCTCGACCAATGTTCCTGAAACCGCAAAGGCGAGGGATGCCCGGTCTGCCGCCTGAATTAGCCCGGGCAGCCGGACATCCCTGCTGCCTGCAGCTTCCACGACACGGTAGGGTTCGATGGTTCGCTCCCTTGGTTCAGGAATATCGACCGGCTCGCGGCCGCAAGACGCCAAAACCACGGATGCCATAAGCAGGACAATGATCGGTCGCATGGGTTGGTCTTCCATATGGTTTGACTGGAATTTTAGTTCCGTGATTCGGGCGTTCGCCAATCGCTGTAAACGTTCAGTTTGTGATGTGCCGGCTCTGACCCAGCTGTCGCAGGACGACGACAGATATTGCGGCCCACACCAGTGTGCGCAGGATCATCGCGCCCACCGTGCGCATTTCATAGGCGCCGCCCTGCAGTACATGGACGCCGAAAAACACCAGGACCAGGGCGGTGCCCGCCAGAATGGCGATCGAGAGCCAGACCGCCCGGCGATGCTGCAACATCATTCCGATTCCGGCTATCACATAGGCAAATCCGGCCAGAAAGTTGAACCAGAGCACAAACGGCACCGCATCGCCCATCGCCGCGCGTGCCTCGAGGCCGCCGAACAGAGTGCGGCCTCCCGAAAGAATGGTCAGCGCCCCGAACAGCAGCGCCACGATGGCCGCAATCAGCAAGCCGGTATTTCGTTTGGAGGTCATTTGCCTTGTCCTTTGAAGTGCCGCGCAGCGACACGGCGATATCCTATTTTTGAAACACGTAGGTCCCCGGCGCATCGGCAATGGGCGGGTAGCCGGCCTTCGGATCGCCCATGGCAGGGGGCGTGGCCGGTTCGCCGGAATGTCCATCGAGCCAGAACATCCAGGCGTCCCACCACGACCCGTCGCGCGGTTCTGAGTTGGCCATCCATGTCTGTGGATCGAGCTGGCGATCCAGCGCACGCTTGGTTCCGATCCGGTAGGACCGGCGCGGATGGCCTGGTTCGCTCACGATACCGGCATTGTGCCCGCCGCTGGTCAGCGCGAAGGTTACGTCGGTGTCGGTGAGCGCCTGTATCTTGAAGACGGAAGGCCAGGGCGCGACATGATCCTTGACCGTGCCGACTGCAAAGATCGGTTCGCGGATGTCGGACAGCGCAACCGGACGTCCGTCGATCATGAAACGGCCTTCGGCCAGATCATTGTCGAGATATAGCTTGCGCAAATACTCCGAATGCATTGCAAAGGGCATCCGCGTGCCATCGGCGTTCCAGGCCATCAGGTCGTTCAAGGCGGGCTGCTCACCTATCAGGTAGTGCCGCGTCACGCGGGACCAGAACAAATCGTTCGAGCGCAGCATCTGGAACGCTCCGGCCATCTGGCTGGTGTCGAGATAACCCTGTTTCCACATCACGCCATCGAGAAAGGAAAGCTGGCTTTCGTCGATAAAGAGCTGCAATTCGCCAGGCTCGGTGAAATCGACCTGGCTGGCCAGAAGTGACAGCGACGCGAACGGATCATCCTCGTTACGGGCGATGGCGGCTGCGGCGATGGCCAACAGGGTGCCTCCGAGGCAATAGCCGGCGGCATGGATTTTGTGGTCCGGAATGATCGCGCGGACCGCCTCCAACGCCGCCATAACGCCGAGTTGACGATAATCCTCCATCGTCAGATCACGGGCGTCTGCGTCAGGATTCCTCCATGAAATCATGAAGACCGTATATCCCTGACTGACGAGATGCCTAACCAGGGAGTTTTGCGGTGAAAGGTCGAGAATATAGTATTTCATGATCCAGGCCGGAACGATCAGGATCGGCTCCGGGCGTACCGTCTTCGAGAGCGGGGCATACTGGATCAGCTCGATCAATCGATTGCGAAAGACGACCTTCCCCGCCGTCACCGCGACGTCCTGGCCCGGCAGGTAATTCTCGGTGCCTTCGGGGGCGGCCCCGGTCATTGTCCGCTGCACGTCGTTCAGGAAATTCTGCGTCCCTCGTACCAGGTTCAATCCGGCCTGATCGTGGGTTTCCTGCAAAGCCTCGGGGTTGGTGAGCAGGAAATTGGATGGCGAGACCGTATCAAGCAATTGGCGCGTCAGGAATTGCAGCTGGCGCTCGTGCTGAGCGGTGACACCGGGAACGCCGGTAACCGCATTGTGCCACCACTGCTGCTGCAGCAGGAAGTTTTGATAGATCAGGTTAAATGGCATGTGTTGCCACGCATCGCCGCTGAACCGGCCATCCTGCGGCAGGGGCTCGATGCAGGGCTCCGGCGCGTCGGTGAGCCGGGCGCTGTCGATGGCATACCGACCCAGCCGACGGGATTTGTCGGCAGCCTTCTCGGCCAATTGCATACGTTTGCCCGGAGCGCCGGCGATGTGCGTGGCCCAGTCGAACCAGGCGCCCATCAAAGCGGCGGGCGAGAGCCCGTGCGTCAAGCGGCCGACCGATGCCCGCATGGCGAGATCAAGGGTTTCGTAGGCGCTTGTTGCAGTGTCATGGGACGTGTCATTGGCAGCGACCAATGTGTCTGCTCCGGAGGCTGACTGCGCCTTGCCGTCGTCTGTCTTGTGACGAAGCTTGCGCGGGGTCACCGTCGGTTTCTTGTCTTTCTTAGCCATCAACCAGACCTCCTAAGTCCACGATAACTGCGGCGTGACTCCGACGAATATCGTGATCACACCCCGCATCAGAAACGAGCGATCAAAAAGATAGTAATTGATTACTATTTAAAATCAAGCCATGCTGAACTGCGAATCGGAAGTTCGCTTGTTCGCAACAGAAAAGGGGCGATTGTCATGTTTACCGGCAAAACCAATATCGCGACCGGTTGCCTGTTTCTCACGTTATTCATGCTTTATGGGTTTTTCCTGATTTTCCTGCGCGACTTCGCGCCCGGACGGGAGCAGTGGATCGCGGAATACGGCATTGGTGAGCACTTTGAATCCCGCCTGGCACACGCGCACGGCAATCTGTTCGCGCTGATCAACATCGCGGTTGGATTGGTTTTGCTACGCCTACCCCGCTCTGCAGTCTCAACCCGCTGGATTTCCGGCCTGGCGCTGGCGGGCATGTTGATGCCACTGGGAATACTCTCGGAAGTGTTGTTCGGAGCGCCGCCGATTTTCGTTATCGCAGGCGGGCTCTCAATGATCCTGGCGATGGGATGGCTCACTTTCGCGGCCTGGCAAGTTGAATATCGCCCATGAGACAAGGCCCCCGGCAGAAAAACCTTCCCGCGGACGAACGGCGTAATGTCACTGTTGAAGCGGTCGTCGCGCTGGCTGCGTCAACGAACCCGGCCGAGATCACGACGGCGGCGATCGCAAAGCAGATGAATCTGACCCAAGGCGCCTTGTTCCGCCACTTCCCCAACAAGGAAGCGATCTGGCAGGCAGCTATAAAATGGGTGGCCGTGCGCCTGATGGCGCGGATCGAAAAGGCGGCTGAGGGGATTAGTTCGCCGCTCGAAGCCATGCACGCGATGTTTATGGCCCATGTTGATTTCGTCTCCGAGCATCCCGGCGTGCCCCGGATGTTGTTTGGTGAGCTTCAGCGGGTCAACGCAACGCCGGCAAAACGGCTGGCGCACGCTTTGCTGCATCAATATGCGATCCGTCTGAACGATCTGATCACGGCCGGAAAAGCTTGCGGGGAGCTCCCGGCGGAGCTGGATAGCGACGCCGCAGCCACACTCTTCGTCGGCACGATCCAGGGGCTTGTCATGCAGTCCTTGATCGCCGGCGACATGGAGCGGGTGCGCGCGGATGCGCCGCGTGTCTTTGCCATCTATCGGCGCGGAATCGTAACGGCGCAGATAAAAAAGGGCATAGGGTAGAGACATAATGAATCACCTTCTTCCACGGAGCGCCCGTGGAATCATCGATGTCTCTTCACGGTCCGAGGGCGAGATGATTGCGACAGCTGACGCGGCGCTTTTTGCCATTCTTGCCGCGACCAACGAGAGGGTTGCTGCATCACAGGGCCACTATCACGACAGGCCGCCACACTGACTGTGCCGCATCTATTGCAGACGATCTGCCCGTTCGGGCCACAAGGAGGCAGGACCCATGTCCCGCGAAATTTCGATAGCAATCGTCGTCGCCGCACTGCTCGGCTTTCTTGGGTTCGGGGCGTGGACGGTGCTGTTCAAGCCTTCCGGCCTGCCGCCTGACGGCTTTGCCCGTGGCAATGGCAGAATCGAGGCGGATCTAATCGACATTTCACCGCGGCTGGCCGGTCGGGTAGCGGAAATCGCGGTGCGTGAGGGCGATCTGGTGCGAGCAGGTGATGTGCTGGTGGTGATGGATACGAGCGAATTGCGCGCGCAACTGGCCCGCGCCGATGCCGAGGTCGCCAGCGCCGAGGCGGCAGTTGGGGTGGCGGCGGCGCATGTGGCCGAAGCGCGGGCCCGACTGGCCCTGGCGCAAAACGAACAGTCCCGCGCCGAAACCCTTAGTGCGCGTGACGTGTTGTCGCGCTCAAATCTCGACATCAGGCGCACCGAAACGCAACTGGCCCAGGCCGGATTGGCCGCCGCCGAGGCGACCCGGCACGCGCAGGAGCGCGGCGTCGAAGCTCAAGTCGCCCTTCGTGGCGAGATCGCCGCCCGTATCGCCGATGCCACCCTGCTTTCCGGGGGCGCGGCGAGGGTGCTCTATCGACTGGCACGGTGGTGTCAGACGAAAGCGAACTGGTCTCAGTTTGCCAGTGAAATAGGAATTTAGGCGGCAAGTTGACGCCATTCGGCCAACGCGATTTGCCGGTTCTCCTTGAACCCGTTTCGGTCGTTGATGTGGCGCTCGAGATTGAAGTGGTTGTGGACGGAGGAATGGACGGCGACGAACTTTTGTAGACTTCGCATTCGCCTGAATCTGAGCATCGCCCGTTCGCGTCTGCGGAAAGGTAAGTGGCTGTTCTCGGCCCGATTGTTGAGCCACCTCCCGACATCCTGTTTGTCCTCATTGCCGATGACTTTCATGGCGGCTTTGTATGACCGCAAGCGGTCCGTCACTATGACTTCGGGATTGCCATATCGTTTCATCGCTTTGCGCAGAAACTTCAATGCAGCATGGCGATCCCGGCGCTTGGTGACGAAAGCTTCCAGCACTTCACCTTCGTGATCGACGGCACGCCAGAGGTAGTGTGTGACGCCGTTTATCTTCACGAAAACTTCGTCCAAATGCCATTGCCACTGGTCCCAAGCGCGAAGCTTGTCAGCTCGTTTTCTTCGAATCTCGGCCGCAAACATCGGCCCGAACCTGTTCCACCAGAACCGCACACTCTCGTGGCTCAAATCGATCCCTCGCTCATGGAGCAGGTCTTCGACGTTTCGAAGCGACAGCGGAAACCGGACATACATCATCACCGCTAGGCGGATCACTTCGGGCGACGTTTTGAAATAGCGAAATGGGTTCTTCATCCCGGCATTTCACCGGGAAACCGATAATGGGGCGTTTAATCTGACAATGCCACCGCTGCCATTCTTGATGGTCGCCAGCCGCCTGAGATCAGCTTGCAGCACTTACTGACCCATCCCATTCCCCTGGGCTGGAATGCGCAGGAAAAGGCCCTCGGATTTACATCCGCAAACTTCAAGAAATGATCCCTGTTCTAAGCGAAAATCTTCCCTGTTTTTATCCGTAACAGGGAATGGCCTTTCCCTGTTATTGGCGTAGGGAATTTACCTCTAAGCCCCTGTAATGACGTGGTAATGTCCCGCGAGAAAGAGCCATAACAGGCCTTTTTGCGCAAATATCCCTGTAAAACGCCAATTACAGGGAAAATTGCGCCTAACCGATCTGCGCAAAACCGCGAAGAGAGACACCGCGCCCAAAATGCAGGCAAACCAATGAGATAGCCCGGTCTCTCAATTGGAGAGTCCCTGCTAACGTCCGGAATGCCGGGGACAATAAATTCCATCTAAATAATTGATTTAAAAGAGTAAACAATGTGGCGGTGGTGTCAGACGAAGGCGAAGCGGTCTCGGTTTGCAAGGAAACGGACAACCGGAGCGCCAGTTGCACCGGTTTGAGACTATCGCGGTTTACAGACGCATTTCACCCCTGCGCTCCGGATATCCGCATCACAGCATGGCGCTAACCCGCGGAACTCCGCGGGTATTTCGGTTCAGGGAAAATCTCTGCTGATGAGACTGGAATGAGTGGCGGTGGATGGGAAACCAAGATCGAAATCGCAGTTCTGTGATCAGCTACGGCCGTTTTTACTCCACCCGCCTAATGCACACTTGTGATGACAATTAGGCATTATAAACAGCGGAAACATCGCAAGACAGACTGAGCTTGCAAACCGGTCTAGTCTGACCGCCCCACCAGTGCCGAGCTTTTTCCAGCAAGATTGTGCCACTGCTTAGTCGGATCAAATATATCGCCTCACCTTTTGCGCATACTGATCGAAAGCCTCACCAAAGGTTCTACGCATGTGCGGCTCCTCTACCCATGTGATGAACACATGGATGATCGCCATAGAAAAGAGCGTGGAAGCCAAAGCCAGTTCGGAACCCGCAATGATGGCCGCTCCGAGGAACATGCCCGCATAACCGACATACTGTGGATTGCGTGTATGACGGTATATACCGTGCTGGATCAGCTCGTCTTCAAGTAAGCCGTAGACCCGCTGTTGCGATCCGTAGGCATATCGTCCCAGATAGATGACAGCGGCGCCACCGATGAACATCACTGTTCCGATGGCGACTATGATGGGGGATGGCGCAAATAGGCTGCCGCGATCCAGCCATGATAGCGCGAGTGTCGCGATGAAATGACCATGCATGATGACGCCAGACATAATCGCGGTTTGAGGTGACCATTTGCCTTGGTGTTTAAACTCGGCCTTCGCCCTAAGCATAAAGGGAAGCGTAAGCGTTGCTGTTATGACCACATAAGCAATAACTCCGATGAGCAGGGGTGACATTACGCGTCTCCTGTATTGGCCATGGCTGAGTGTTCACGAAGCTCATCGAGCGCCTGTTTACAGATCGACCATGCCGACCGGCTGAAGATGCCGGCGAGCACAAAGGCGAGTAGCAGATCGGGCCAGGCTGATCCGGTGGCGGCCACAAGACCGCCAGCAATCATCACACCGACATTACCGATGGCGTCATTGCGCGAGCAAAGCCAGACGGAGCGAACGTTTGCGTCGCCGTCTCTCCATTTTAGCAGAATGAGCACGCTGGCCGCGTTGGCGAGAAGCGCCGCAAAGCCAACAATGCCCATGGTTTCTGCAACAGGTGGCTCTCCCGACAAAGCCCGCATCAGTGTCATAGCCAGGACGGAAATCGCAATCGCGAACAAAAGGCCGCCTTTGAACAATGCGGCTTTGGCTCGAACCGCAATGGCGGAGCCGATGACCAAAAGGCTGATGGAATAGGTCATGGTATCGCCCGCGAAATCCAATGCATCGGCCTTGAGGGCTTGGGAGCCCGACGCAAAACCTGCGGTTATCTCGACGACAAACATGACGAGATTGATAAAAATAACAGCCCAAAGCGCGCGGCGATAAGCGGCTGAGGTACCATCAAATTTTTGGTCGTTTTCGCAACAACTCATTTTCTTGACTCCTAAGTTCAAGATGGAGTCTAATTTCTACAGCGACTGTAGAAGCAAGAGCAAAATGCAAAAAGAATTCACCATCGGCCAAGCGGCGAAAACATCGGGCGTCAAAGTGACCACCATTCGCTATTATGAAAGCGTCGGCTTGATGCCCGAACCGCGCCGCGTTGAAAGCGGTCGACGAATCTACGGGCAAGCGGCCGTAGACTTACTTGGCTTCATTCGGCACGCACGTGATTTGGGGTTTACCGTCGATGCCATTCGCGACCTGATCGATCTTCAGGAAAACCCTGGCACCGATTGCGCCAAAGCCGATGAACTTGCCCGGCGGCACCTCGTCGATACGCAAACGCGCATTGAGCAGCTAAGGGTGCTCGAACGTGAATTAGAACGCATGATCGACACTTGTTCCGGCGGAGAAGTCGGAACATGCGAAATTGTCACAAGCCTGTTCGACCACTCCAAATGCCTGGCTGACCACAAACAGAAAGCATCGAAGGCATCATAACGATTATTGGTCACTATTTGGCTTTGCAGCGCCCGATCTCCAGCCAAGAAGTAAAAGAGCAACGCCGACAAATATGAGAACATCGGCCAGGTTGAATGTTGGCCAACGAGTCGCCTGCCATCCAAAGTCCAAATAGTCCGTGACGGCCCCATCGCCGAGCCTGTCAATCGCATTTGCAAGTCCACCAGCCGCAAAAAAGGTGCTGGCAGCGTGGATGAGTTTTGAGCTTTGCCGGGCGGCCCAACTTAAAGCAAAAACAACCAAGATGATGGCGAAACTTGAAAGCAGATAGGGCGCAATCCAATGCGAACTATCCAGAATGCCAAAACTAACGCCTCGATTGTGCCCCAAGGTAAGGTTAAAGCCAGGAATAATTGATATCGACGTGCCAACTTCGGTCAGAAATCGCTCAATTTTGAGTTTCACAAAAAGGTCGAGAGCGATCATAGCAGGCAACATAACCAGTAGGCCGCCGTGAATTTTGCCTGGCCCAAAGCAGTGGCGCGAAAAAATTGTGGTCTTAAAAATCGACATGGAGAAAGCCTACTTTGCGAGTGACTCGCCGTCAGTTAATGGGTTCCGTCTTCGGCAATGGAAATGGCAGGCGTATCTTCCTGCCATTTCCAAACTTGCCTTCTGCTAGCCAAGCGATCCTTTTGGCACAGAACTTTGCGGATGAGGCGCAAACCATTTGTAGACCGCCGGTAGAACCAGCAATGTCAAAACGGTCGAAGTCACCAATCCGCCGATAACAACGGCTGCGAGAGGTCGTTGAACCTCCGAGCCGATGCCGGACGCAAAAAGCAATGGCATCAAGCCAAGGCCCGTAGTTGTCGCGGTCATCAAAACGGGCTGAGCACGACGCACTGCTGCCTCCACGCTGAACACGTCAACGTCCGAGCGATCCTTTGCGAAGCGGTCGAGGAATGAGACCAAAACCATGCCATTACCTAGGGCAATGCCGAAGAGAGCAATAAAGCCAACGGAAGCTGGAACCGATAGGTTCTGACCGGTTAGCCACAGCGCCGCGATACCACCGACCAGCGCCAACGGGATGTTGGCGATGATCAAGAGTGCGCTTTTGAGCCGTCCAAAGCTGAAAAGTAGCAAGAGGAACACGACACCCAGTGTGACTGGGATGACGACAGCGAAA
>WGNH01000007.1 GCA_016124665.1 Alphaproteobacteria bacterium
GGTGCCGCGCATTATAGGGGGAGATGAGCGGGCGGGGATAAGTTGTGTTTGCGGCGCGCGCACATGGGATGTCTCCCCCTGCTTGCGGGGGGAGTGCCGCGCAGCGGCGAGGGGGGCGGAGGGCGCGTGTGATCCTACCCCCTCCGCCTCGCATTCGCTCGGCACCTCCCCCGTAAACGGGGGAGGACACCACAGGCCGGTTCCCGCGCCAGCGCGGCCGGGTGATGACGAATAAATCAGGCTGGAAAGAAGTTAAGATCGTCCGGGATAACGCCCTAGCGAGTGAACGGTGCCGTCAATTCCCTTATTGCCAGCAGACCCTCCACAGACGCCTCACCCTTCTCGGCGGAAAGATCCGCCGTGGCACGGGCCAGCGCAGCGTAGAGGACCGCCAGATCCGGGTCGGCCGCATTCAGTTGTTCAAGGTGTCGCGCAACCGTCACGGCATCACCGCGTGCGACGGGGCCGGTCAGCGCTGCCGCCGGACCGCGCTCCAGAACCGCTTCCAGCGTATCGCGCAGAATGGGCCCGGCGATGGCAAGACCGTCTTCGCGGTTAATGCCGACAGATGCGAACGTCTCCAGCCCGGCTTGCACGAGTGTCGGCAAATGATTGGCCATGAACACGATCGCGGCATGATAAAGTGTGCGGTCGGTATCGTCGGGCAGGCCGAGTGTCCGCCCGCCAATCGCCTTGAAAGCGCCAGCCAGTTCGTCCCGCGCTGAAGACTCGCCCTGCAGTGTCACCATCGTGCCGGCAAACGTCTTCACAGACCGCTCTGGGTCGGAAAATGCCTTGACCGGATGGGCGCAGACGCAGCGAACCGGCAGGCCCGACAGCGATGCGAAAGCTTCCAGACCACGCGCACCGGAGGTATGGGCGATCATCGTATCCGGTTTGAGGTCACACAGGGCGAGGCGCGCGATGGCGCTGTTCAGCTCGGGGTCCGGCACGGAAACCAGAATGATATCTGCTTCGGCAGGGTCGCCATTCACCTGACCCGCCCCGATGAAGGCGGCGGCGCTCCCGGCGGTCCCGGTGCTTCGCGAGACCAGCGCGCCGATCTCGAACACGCCGGCCGCATGGAAGAGGCGGGCCAGCGTGCGGCCGACCCGGCCCGGTCCGATGACGGCGAGGCGTTTCATCAGCCCTTGAGCCGGGCGGGCAGCCAGGTCGCCGGATCGGCTGCTGTCTGTTCGCCGGCCCCGAGATCCTTCACCTCATGCCTATCCCCGGCGAACCAGAGATAGGGGATGGCCTTGCGTTCGGCATAGCGGAACTGGTTCTTCAGCTTCGCCGCCTCGTGATAGACTTCCACATTGACGCCGCGCGTCCGCAGCGCATTCGCAATCCCGTCCAGCTCCAGCACATCATTTTCCGGGAAACGCGCGATCAGCACATCGGTTGGCGAGGCCCGCTCGCCCGTGATCACGCCTTCCTTCACCAGCTTGGCAAACAGCCGGGTCAGCCCGATGGAAATGCCGACGCCCGGCAGGTCGCGCTTGATATAGGCCCCGACCAGGTCGGCATAGCGTCCGCCCGCGCAAATCGTCGAATACTCCGGATAATCAATCAGCTGCGCCTCATAGACAACGCCGGTATAGTAATCGAGCCCGCGCGCAATCCCCAGATTGGCCTCGGCCACACACGCGCCTTTATCAGCGGCATTCAGCCGGTTCATGACCGTGGTCAGTTCGGCCAGGCCTTCTTCAAACAGCGCATTGTCAACGCCCAGCTTTCGTGCCTCATCAGCAAAGGCATTATCGGTCGAGCGGATTTGCGCCAGGGCAAGACAGGCCTTTGCGGTATCGGCAGGCAGGCTCAGCTCGCCGGTGAGGATTCGTTCAATCTCGGATGCGGGCAGCTTGTCGATCTTGTCCACCACGCGGATCACATCCGCGGCGTTTTCTATCCCCAGGCCCTGATAGAAGCCGATCAGGATTTTCCGGTTATTCAGCATGAAGCGGATCGGGCCCGCGCCAACAGCATTCAGTGCCTGCATGGCGATCAGCGGAATCTCGGCATCGAAATCATGGCTGATCCCGTCCTGATCAATGACATCGACATCGCATTGCAGGAATTCACGGAAACGGCCTTCCTGCGGGCGTTCGCCGCGCCAGACGCGCTGGATCTGGTAACGTTTGAACGGGAAGGTGAGATCATTGAAGTGCTGGGCGACATAACGCGCCGTCGGTACCGTAAGATCAAAGTGCAGGGCAAGGCGCACGCCCTTGTCGTCACCTTCGGCATTGAGACGCTGCAGGCCATAGATTTCCTTGTCCACATCGCCGCCCTTGGCCGCCAGCGTCTCGACCTCTTCCACAGAGGGCGTCTCGATATTGACATAGCCATAGCGCTCGAAGGTTTCGCGGATCGTATCGATCCAGCGCATTTCCGCGCGGCGGATTTCCGGTATGTATTCCGGAAATCCGCTGATGGCGCGGGCTTTGGCTGCGGGTTTCGACGTGTCAGTCATATAGGTTCACCAACTGATTGTGGTCCTTTGAAATAACGCTGGACGATATGTCCGCAAGGCAATAGGTCACCAATTACCGGGCTTTCGCAGGAAATGACCATTCCGGCCCATGATTTGCTCCGGAAACTGGGCTTTTGAAAGCCGTGATGGCGTAGCATGGCGAATAAAGGAAGCCACGCGCTTCATATGCTTGCCTGGTTCACGGCCATCCAGCCAGACCAGCCCGACGGTTTTACCTAGATCATAGCGAACCATACGCATCGGTTCGCAGAGATCTGTGTCCTGAGATACTATCAGTGCTGCGTCATAGCGGTCCCGAAATCCATCATTCAGGAGATGGGCGGCCAGATTCACATCGGACCCTTTTTCCTCGGTATCCCAGACCTCAACGAAATGATCGGGATCAGCAAACAAGGGACGGACTTTCGTTTTCGTCAGAAACCGTCCGAAGTGAAGGCTCAGCCCGTCAATCGTTTTCAGGGCATTCAGATATATTTGCTGCCGGCGCGGTGCGCCTTCATCTCCGGCTCGTGGACTGACACGCGCCGTGAAGTAGCGGGCACCACAAATCTCGTCGTCATCGGAAAGGAGAATTGCCGCGAGATTGACCGGGTTCAACCATTTGTGAGGCGAGGCCTTGAGGGCCCGATAATACAGGTTAAAGCCGTCAATATAGACCCAAACCCGCATCTCGCCTCCAGATACAGCAAAGGCCGCCCGATTTACATCAAAGCGGCCCTTGAACCGTTGGCACGCCAACGGCGAGTACCTACATAATCTAGGTAAAATATGCCATTCTGTCAATAATTGTTGACCGGTGCGTTTGATATGGAGGCTCACCGCTTGACGCGGAATACAGGCCTTCTATAACGCGCCTCCTTGCCTTTGTGGCGGCTGTAGCTCAGCTGGTAGAGCACTCGGTTGTGATCCGAGCGGTCGCGGGTTCAAGCCCCGTCAGTCGCCCCATTTCCCATTATACGGAATCATTTTCGATCTCCTCGCGCAGGGCTTCCAGCTCCAGCCATTGCGTTTCCTTGGCATCGAGCGCGGCCTGCGCGTCCGCGAGCTGTTTCGATGCGGCAGCAAAGCGTTCCGGGTTTCTTGTAAACAGCTCCGGTGCCGCCAGCTCGGCCTCCAGCGCCGCAATGGTCTGGTTCAACCGGTCGATCTCGCCCGGCAGTTTTTCCAGAGCATAGCGGTCCTTGTTGGCCATCTTGCGTTTTTCCGCTTTCGGTGCGGCCGTGCCGGAGGATTTGCCGGATGCAGCGGGCTTCACCGCCTTGCGCGCAGCCACATCCGCGCCGCGCTGGGCCATCATGTCGGAATAGCCGCCCGCATAGATCTGCCATTTGCCGCCGCCTTCCGGCGCAATCACGCGCTGGGCAATGCGGTCGAGGAAATCCCGGTCGTGGGTGATCAGAAGGACGGTGCCGTCATATCCGGCGATGAAGTCTTCCAGAAGGTCCAGGGTTTCCAGATCGAGATCATTGGTCGGTTCATCCAGCACCAGAAGATTGGAGGGCCGCGCCAGCGCCCGCGCCAGCAGCAGCCGTGCCTTCTCCCCGCCGGACAGGGTCCGCACCGGCGTGCCCGCCTGTTCCGGCCGGAACAGGAAGTCCTTCATATAGGCCATGACGTGCTTGGTCTGGCCGCCGACCTCGATCATGTCGCCGCCGGGAGAAAGCGCCTCTTTCACCGTCCAGTCCGGATTCAGGGCGGCGCGATGCTGGTCCAGCGTCGCGATTTCCAGATTCGTGCCCAGCCTTATCTCGCCCGCATCGGGTTCCAGCTTGCCGGTCAGCAGGTTGAGGAGGGTGGTCTTGCCCGCACCATTCGGGCCGATCAGGCCGATGCGCTCGCCGCGGTCAATCCGGATGGAAAAATCACGGACAACCGGCGTATTGTCCCAGCTTTTGGCGAGCCCGGTGGCTTCCACCACACGCTTGCCGGATTTCCCGGCATCGGTCTGTTCGATCGACGCCAGGCCCGTGCTTTTCTCGTAATTGCGGCGCTTGTCCTTCAGATCGCCCAGCTCGCGCATGCGGCGCACATTGCGCTTGCGCCGCGCCGTTACGCCATAGCGCACCCAGTGTTCCTCACGCGCAATCTCGCGAGAGAGCTTGTGCTGTTCCTCGGCTTCCTTCTCGAGAAGGTCGTCGCGCCAGTCCTCGAAGGCGGCAAAGCCCTTGTTCAATTCCTGCGTAGTGCCGCGGTCCAGCCACACCGTCCGGCGCGACAGATTGGAGAGAAAGCGCCGGTCGTGGCTGATCAGGACGAAGGCGGAGCTGCCCGATTTCAGCTCGTCCTCCAGCCACTCGATCGCCGGCAGATCGAGATGATTGGTCGGCTCGTCCAGCAAGAGCAGATCGGGAGCCGGGGCCAGCGCGCGGGCCAGTGCGGCGCGGCGGCGCTCTCCGCCTGACAGGGTGGCGGTGTGCTCATCGCCGGTCAGGCCCAGCGAATTGAGATAATAGAGCGCGCGGTGTTCATCATCACCGGGCGCCAGGCCGGCGCGGACATAATCGAACACGGTGGACCAGGCCGAAAGGTCCGGGTCCTGTTCCAGATAGCGCACGGTGGCGCCCGGATGCAGGAAACGCTCGCCGCTATCGGCTTCGGCGAGGCCGGCCGCGATTTTCAGGAAGGTCGACTTGCCGGACCCGTTCCGGCCGACCAGACAGATCCGGTCTCCGGTGGACACGGTCAGGCCCGCCTCACGCAGGAGCGGCGTGACGCCAAAGGTCAGCGAGATATTCTGCAAGGTCAGGAGCGGCGGATTGGCCATGGGCGGTCAGACGCCCTCTCCGGCAAAGGCTTTTTCGATGACAAATTGTGCCGGCGCGGCATTCGAGCCCTCGGTAAAACCCTTGTCCAGCATGATTTGCTTCAGGTCCCGCAGCATCGCATCCGAGCCACAGATCATCACCCGGTCGGTGGCGGGTTGCAGGATCGGGCGGCCGATGGCCTCGAACAATTCGCCATTGAGAATGAGATCGGTGATGCGCCCGCGCTGATCCTGCGTTTCATCCCGCGTTGTCGAGGTGAAATGGATCAGCCGGTCCCCCACCAGCTCCCCGACCAGCGGGTCCTTGCGGAGGTCCGCGACCAGTTGTTTGCCATAGTCCAGTTCGGCACCGGTCCGGCAGGTGTGGGTCAGGATGACCTCCTTGAACTTGTCATAGGTTTCCGGCTCACGGATGATGCTGGCAAAGGGGGCAATGCCGGTGCCGGTCGAGAACAGGTAGAGGTGATCGCCCGGGATCAGCGCGTCATGCACCAGCGTCCCGGTCGGCTTCGTGCCGAGCAGAACACCGTCGCCTATCTCGATGTGCTGCAACTCGGTGGTCAGCTTTCCGCCCGGTGCCTTGATGGAATAGAATTCCAGCTCTTCATCCCAGGTCGGGCTGCAGATCGAATAGGCGCGCAGGATCGGCTTCCCCTCGATCATCAGCCCGATCATGACAAATTCACCGGCGCGGAAGCGGAAGGCCGCCGGCCGCGTGATCCGGAAGGAAAACAGCGTGTCCGTCCAGTGTTTGACGGCGGTAACGCGTTCGACCGTGCAGGTCTTCGGCGGGGTGAAATCGTCGGTCAGTATATTGTCGAACATGGGGAGGTCCGGGCGGGTCTGTTGAACGTGCCGGTCTCATAGCCCGCCTTGCGCTCAATTGCACGGGGACGCGCTGTCACAGGCTTTCGCAGGCACAGCAGCGCCGAGGGGGGATAAGAGAAAAGACCATCCCTCTTTTATCCGAACCTGTCCGCGTCTTCATTTGCCCTCATAACGGGCAAGGCCCTATGGTCGATTGAAACGGGACAGGCGAGGGACACGGTGGCAAGTGCCGTGGAAAAATCATGCTGGAAATCAGGAATCTTTCAAAAACCTATGGCAATGGCGTGCGCGCACTTGATGATGTATCGCTGTCCATTCCCAAGGGCATGTATGGCCTGCTCGGGCCGAACGGAGCGGGCAAATCCACCCTGATGCGGACCATCGCCACCCTGCAGAATGCCGACAAGGGCTCGATTGATTTCAACGGGATTGATGTCCTGAAGGAACCCGCAAAACTGCGCGCCCGGCTGGGCTATCTGCCGCAGGATTTCGGCGTTTATCCACGCATGTCGGCGCGCGCGCTTCTGGACCATCTCGCCATACTGAAAGGCATTTCCGGCAACAGGGAACGCAAGCGCGTGGTCGAGGGCCTGCTTGAGCAGACCAATCTCACCAAGGTCGCGAAAAAGTCGGTAGCCTCCTATTCCGGCGGCATGCGCCAGCGTTTCGGCATTGCCCAGGCCCTGATCGGCGATCCGCAGCTGATCATTGTCGACGAACCCACAGCCGGCCTGGACCCGGAAGAGCGCAACCGTTTCCACAATCTGCTTTCCGAAATCGGCGAGAATGTCGTCGTCATCCTCTCCACCCATATCGTCGAGGATGTTGCCGACCTCTGCCCGCAAATGGCGATCCTCAACCAGGGCCGGATCGTCGCCGAGGGTGCCCCTTCAGACCTCATCAGCCAGCTGGACGGCAAGGTCTGGAAGAAGCGGATCGCCAAGGCGGAGCTGCCGGAACACCGCACCCGCCATAACGTCATCTCCACCCGTCTGACCCAGGGCGAAGTGCTGATCCATGTCGAGGCCGATGCCAGTCCGGGCGAGGGGTTCGAAGCGGTCGCCCCCGATCTCGAGGACGTCTACTTCGCCACGATCACGGCCAGCCAGGCTGCGCCGGCTGCGGCCTAGGCCGGGGCGGAGGACAGACATCATGCTCGGTAAAATCGCCAGTTTCGAATTCCGCTATCACTTGCTGTCGCCTGCCGCGATTGCCATTTTCTCGATCTTCTTTCTGTTTGTTTTCGGGGCGGCTGCGTCCGATCAGGTGTCGCTGGGTGACACCAATCAGGTTCATGTCAATTCGCCCTTTGCGATCAGCTTTGCCATGCTGATTTTTTCTTTCTTCGGCATGGTTATTCCGACGGTGTTTCTGGCCAGCGGCATTCTCCGCGACCGCAGCTACAAGACCCAGGAACTATTCTACACCACACCGGTAAAAGAGCGCGATTATCTGCTCGGCCGCTTCATTGGCGGCTTTGCGATAACCTGCCTCGTTTTTCTGAGTGTGCCGCTGGGCAATCTCGTGGGGGCGCTGATGCCATGGGTGGACCCGGAAACGCTGGGGCCCTTCCGCTTTGAATACTATGCCCAGCCCTTCCTGCTGCTGGGCGTCGCCAACATGCTGATCATCGGCATGATCGTGTTTACCGCCGCCAATCTCAGCCGCTCCCTGATGGTGACCTGGGTGACGCTGGTCGGCCTGTTCATTTTCAACACGGCAGGCGGCTTCCTGACGACGCAGCCGGAATGGCGCGATTTTGCCGCCCTCACCGATCCGTTCGGCGGCAACGCCTTCAGCGAAGTTGTGCGTAACTGGACGCCGGCAGAACAGAACAGCCAGCTCATCCCGCTGGAAGGTCTTTTCCTTCAGAATCGCCTGATCTGGCTGGGCATTGCGGCCGGCCTGTTCATTTTCAACCTCGTCGTATTTTCCTTCCGGCTGAGCAATTCGGCCGGGAGCCGCAAAAAAGCGCAGCGCGCCGAACCCCCTTTCATACCGGCCAGCATTGAATTGCCGATTTCCACGCCAACGCCCGCGCGCGCCATCTGGCAGCAATTCCGGGCCCGCGTCGGCTTCGAGGTGAAAGGCATCGTCTTCAATATTGCCTTCTGGATATTGCTCGTCTTCGGCATGCTTCTGACCGGATTCGCGGTCTTCCTGATCCAGCCCTTCTACGGCACACCGAATTATCCGCTGACGCAGATCATGATCAATTCCATGATCGGCGGCTTCATCCTCGTGCCGCTGGTTGTCGTGATCTATTACGCGTCCGAGCTGATCTGGCGCGAACGCAATGTGAATTTCTCCGACATTGTCGACGCCACGCCTGCCCCGAGCTGGGTGTTTCTCACCGCCAAGCTGGCGGGAATGATTGTGGTGGTCACAGGGCTGTTGTCCGTCGC
The DNA here is from genome assembly GCA_016124665.1 of Alphaproteobacteria bacterium. Lineage (GTDB taxonomy): Bacteria > Pseudomonadota > Alphaproteobacteria > Caulobacterales > Maricaulaceae > Hyphobacterium. The sequence continues at coordinate 8,495 of WGNH01000007.1, forward strand.
CGTGCTGATCACCATCGCGTCGCAGGCCATCCGCGGCTATTTCAATTTCGAGCTCGGGCAATATGCCGTGCGGACGGTCTTTGACCTGATCATTCCGCTGACCATGCTGTCCATGCTTGCCATCTTCCTGCAGGTGCTGGCCAACAATAAATGGCTCGGCATTATCGCCATCGGCGCAGTGTTCATCATCACCGCCTTCGTGCTCGACAATATCGGCTTGTCGCACAACCTCTACCAATTCCCCTTCGTGTCCCTCACACCCTATTCCGACATGAACGGTTATGGCCATTTCATGGGCATTCAGGCCTGGTATCACCTCTATTGGGGCGGCGTGACGCTGTTTCTCTTCTTGCTGGCCAGCCTGCTCTGGAATCGCGGCGCGCTGATGCCCATCCGGCAACGCCTGATCCGCCTGCCGCGGGCCTTCACGCCGGCGGCCGCAGGACTTGCGGGCGTGTCTCTTCTCACCGCCATCGGTGCCGGAGGCTGGATTTTCTACAACACCACCGTGTTGAATGATTACACGCCCAACACCGAGGCCGAGCGGCGGCAGGCCGCCTTCGAACGTGAATGGCGGGATCAGCTGGAGGGGCTGCCCCAGCCCACGATCACCGCCGTGGAATTCAATGTCGACATCTTTCCCCGGGACCGCCGCTACACGGTCACTGGCACATACGAAATCGAGAACCAGACCGGCACGGACATTCCTGTGGTCTGGGTGTTCTATGGCACCGATGAAATCAATGCTCAGGACATTGATGGCCAGACGGCAGAGCTCCGCGATGACTATGCCAATCTCTATGCCTTCGAGCTGGACCGCCCGATGCAGCCGGGTGAGCGCCGGACCCTGTCATTCGACGTCGCGGTGACCAATCCGGGTTTTCGCAATTCGGGCAATGTCTCGTCCGTCATCTACAATGGCAGCTTCTTCAATAATGGCGAATTTGCCCCAGCCATCGGCTTCTCCAGGGCGATGCTGATCCAGAATCCGGCCGTCCGCCGGCGGCAGGACCTGCCCGAGCTGGAGCGCGCCTTTGCGTTGGAGGACGAGAGCCGCTGGAATGAAAATTCCATTCGCCAGGATGCCGACTTTGTCGATTTCCGCACGATTGTCTCGACCAGCGGGGACCAGATCGCTGTCGCGCCGGGCTATCTCGAACGCGAATGGACGGAAAATGGCCGCCGCTATTTCGAATATGTGATGGATGTGCCGATCCTGAATTTCTTCAACTTCATGTCGGCCGACTATGCGCTGCTGGAAGAAGAGCAGGACGGCATTCTCTACCAGGTCTTCTATCACGCGGATCACGACTGGAATGTCGCGCGCATGATGGAGGCAGCCCAGGATTCGATCGCCTATTTCTCGGACGCCTTCAGCCCCTATCAGTACCGGCAATACCGGATGTTCGAATTTCCGGCCTATGCCTCCTTTGCACAGTCCTTCCCGAACACGATTGCCTATTCGGAATCCATCGGATTTACCGCCGACCTCCGTGATCCGGACAATATCGACTATGTCTATTACGTCACGGCACACGAGGCCGCGCACCAGTGGTGGGCGCACCAGGTGATGAGCGCCAATGTCCAGGGCGGCACCATGCTGGTGGAGACCTTTGCCCAGTATTCTGCGCTAATGGTGATGGAGCAGGAATATGGCGAAGACCATATGCGCCGCTTCCTCAAATACGAACTGGACAATTACCTGTCCGCCCGCAGCACGGAATCACGCGAGGAATTGCCGCTCTACCGCGTCGAGAACCAGCAATACATCCATTACCGCAAGGGTGCGCTCATCATGTATGCGCTGCAGGATTATCTCGGTGAGGACGTCGTCAACCGCGCACTGGCGCGCCTCATTGACGAGTTCCAGTATGCCAGCACGCCCTATGCCCGCTCGGCCGATTTCCTCCGCATCCTGCGCGAGGAAGCCGGACCGGAATACGAACAGATCATCCACGATTTCTTCGAGCGGATCGTCCTGTTCGATCTGTCAGTCACCGAGGCCGAAACCCGCGAGCTGGAAGATGGCCGGTTCGAAACCACGCTGCAGATCGAGGCGCGCAAATTCGCGGCCGATGGCGAGGGTAATGAGACCGAAGAGCCGATTGACTATCTGATTGATATCGGACTTTTCACCCGCAGTCTTGATCAGGCGCTGGAGGGCAATGATCACATCCTGCATTTCGGCCGGGAGCGGATCAATGAAACACAGATGAGCTTTACCTTCATCACTGGTGAGCGGCCGATCTGGGTCGGCATCGACCCCTACAGCAAGCTGATTGACCGCGATACCGACGACAATCTGATCACGCCGGATTTCATTCCGCTGGAGGATGCGGCCGATCCGGAAGACACTGCCCTGCTTATGGAATAGGGCAGGGTGAGCGATGCTTGATGGCGCTGATCGAGAAATTGGTCTCGATCGCGCCAATGCCCGGCACGCCATGAAGCTGCTCGCGCATGAAGCGTTCATAGCCGTCATGACCGGCGACCACGACTTCCAGGAGATAATCCTCCCCGCCGGACATGAGATGGCATTCAATCACCTCATCTATGGCGGCAATTTTCTGCTCGAACAGGGCGACGGTGGCCGTTGAATGATCTTTCAGGCGGATCCGGACAAAGGCGGTGACAGACAGGCCGCATGCCTTGCGGTCCAGTTCGGCTGTATAGGCGCGGATATACCCAGCCTCTTCCAGTGCCCGTACCCGTTTCAGGCAGGGCGAGGGGGACAGCCCGACCAGATCGGCCAGCGCCTGATTGGTCAGGCGGCCATCGGCCTGCAATGCCATCAGGATTTTCCTGTCGATCCGGTCAAGGGCTTTCATGGCAGAAAATGCTCCATTCAGGCATTATGGAAACAGAATACGGCAGCACATATCATAATGAAAGCGGTAATCTGACTTCAAACGGGAGGTCAGTATGGACGGTTCAGGTCAGATCGAGTGCCCGAAAGGGTTTTCCACCCGTGCGATTCACGAGGGCTATCACCCGGCGGATGCGGGCGGTGCCCTTACACCGCCCGTGCATTTCACCTCGACCTTCACCTTCCCGGATGTGGAATCCGCGGGGGCTGCGTTTTCCGGAGAGCAGCCCGCGCACATCTATTCGCGCATCTCGAACCCGACTGTGGACCTGCTCGAACGCCGCATGGCCTCGCTCGAGGGCGCAGAAGCCGCTGTTGCATTCGGCTCGGGCATGGGGGCCATTACAGCGGTTTTCTGGAGCCTGGTGGCGCCCGGGGACGAGATACTGGTCGACAAGACGCTTTATGGCTGTACCTACGCCTTCTTCAATCACGGCCTCGCCAAATTCGGCGTTCGCGTCAGCCATGTCGACATGACCGACCCGGATGCCTTCGAGGCTGCGCTGAAATCAAGGCCCGGAATCGTCTATTTCGAGACGCCGGCCAATCCGAACATGCGCCTGATCGACATCGAGGCCACCGCAATAAAGGCCCATGCGGCTGGCGCGCGCGTAATCGTCGACAACACCTATGCCAGCCCCTGTCTGACCCGCCCGCTCGAACTGGGCGCAGATATCACCGTGCATTCGGCGACGAAATACCTTGGCGGGCATGGAGATCTGATTGGCGGCATTGCTTGCGGCACGCAGGAGGTCATGGACGAGGTTCGCGGTTGCGGGCTGAAGGACATGACCGGCGCCGCGCTGGCCCCCTTCAATGCCATGCTGATCCTTCGCGGTTTGAAAACGCTGGGCCTGCGCATGCGCGAACATTCCGCCAGCGCGGGCGAAGTGGCCCGCTTTCTGGAGCGCCGTCCCGAAGTCAGCAGCATTGCTTGGCCAGGATTGCAGAGCTTTCCGCAAGCCGCCCTTGCGGCCCGCCAGATGCGGTTGCCCGGCGGCATGATCGCGTTTGAGCTCGAGGGTGGGAAAGCTGCCGCTATCGCATTCATGAACCGGCTGAATCTGATCCAGCGTGCTGTCAGCCTCGGCGATGCGGAAAGCCTGATCCAGCATCCCGCCAGCATGACCCACTCGACCTATACGCCCGAGGAACAGGCCGCGCATGGCATCACCCCCGGACTCATCCGCCTGTCGGTCGGTCTGGAGGACGTGGAGGATATTCTGGCAGATCTGGCGCAAGCCTTCCGAACCTGACAGTCCTGTCACTTGCCGGTCATCCGGGCGCGCACTACTGTCCGCGGCATCAATCCAGAAGATGACCCGGGGAGGCATCATGTTCCGTACGATCGCAGCGCTGACCGCCAGCGCGCTCGCATTTTCCCTTGCCTATGCGCAAGACGCTGCCACCAGCACAGAGACCGGCGCCGATGAGGAGGGCCCGTGGGATGTGGCCGCGCCGCCCCTGCCGACGCGCTTCATCCCGATACGGGTCGAGGAAGGCACATGGATGAGCCTTGATGTCAGCCCGGACGGACAGACCATTGCTTTCGATCTTCTTGGCGACATTTACACCCTGCCGATCTCCGGCGGGCTGGCGACCAATATCAGCGCGGGCCTGCCCTGGGAAATCCAGCCGCGCTTTTCCCCGGACGGCTCGCTGATCGCCTTCACCTCTGACCGCGCCGGCGGCGACAATATCTGGATCATGAATCCCGATGGTTCGGACCGCCGCCAGGTCACCGATGAGAGCTTCCGCCTGCTGAACAATCCGACCTGGCACCCCTCCGGCGACTTCATTGCCGCCCGCAAGCACTACACGACGTCGCGCTCTGCCGGGGCCGGTGAAATCTGGATGTACCACCTTTCCGGCGGCAGTGGCGTTCAGCTCGTCGAACGTCCCAATGAAGCTTTCCAGAAAGAGCTCGGCGAACCGATCTTCTCGCCCGATGGCCGGTATGTGTATTACACGCAGAACATCACCTCCGGTAACACCTTCATCTATGCGCAGGACTCCAATACCGACCTGTTCAACATTCTCCGCTACGAGCTCGAGACCGGGGAAATCACCACCGCCGTCTCCGGTGCCGGTGGCTCGGTCCGCCCGGCCCCGTCCCCGGACGGAAATTTCATGGCCTTTGTCCGCCGTGACCGTCTCCAGTCGCAACTCTGGATCAAGGATCTCCGCTCCGGCGAAGAGCGTATGATCTATGATGATCTCGACCGGGACAATCAGGAAACCTGGGGCGTCTACGGCATGTATCCCAACATGGACTGGACGCCGGACGGCAATTCCATCGTCTTCTGGTCTGGGGGCAATATTAACCGGATCAATGTTGCCAGCGGCGAAACACAGATCATCCCCTTCCAGGTCGATGACAGCCGCGAAATCATCGATCCCCCGCGGCCGCAAACCGAAGTGGCTCCAGCTACGTTTGAAACCCAGATGCCGCGCTTTGCGACGGTTTCACCGGATGGCTCGCAGGTCGTCTTCGAATCGCTGGGCCGCCTCTATATCGCCAGCACCGCCAGCGGTGATCCGCGTCCGCTGACCCGCAATGATGGCAGCTATCGTGAGCTCTTTCCGTCCTGGTCGCGCGATGGCCGCTCCATCGTATTTGCGACATGGGATGATGAAGACCTCGGCTCGATCCGCGTCGTTAACGCCAATGGCCGCGGCGAACGGACGGTAACGCCCGAACCCGGACATTACCGCCGCCCGGTGTTTTCGCCGGATGGCCGCACCATCGTCTTCGAAAAAGGCTCGGGCGGCTTCCTGACGGCCCGCGAATGGTCGGAAACCACCGGCATCTTTGCCGTTCCCGCTTCCGGAGGAGAGATGCGCCGCATCACGGCTACCGGCTCCGAACCTCATTTCGGCGCGTCAAATGACCGCCTCTTCCTGTCGGTTTCGGAAAGCCAGCAGAACCGTCTGGTCAGCGTCGACATGAACGGGCAGGACCGCCGTGTTCATGCCCAGTCTGACATGATTGCCGATTACCGCGTCTCGCCGGATGGCCGCTATCTCGCTTTCCGCGAAAACTATGACGCCTATGTCATGCCCATGCCGCCGGGTCCGCAGGAAGTCTCGGCCGGCATGTCGGCCTCGGCGCTTCCGGTGGTCGAGGTGTCCCTCAACGGAGCCACCTATCTGTCCTGGTCGGGTGGCAGCGACAGCCTGCACTGGACCATGGGGCCGGTACTCTATTCCGCGAACATCAATGAGGTGATTCCGCACCGGCCGGCAGGGGAAGACGAAGAGCGCGAGCCCTTCTCTCCGCCTGAAACGGGACGCTCGCTGGCCATTACGGTCAATTCCGACGTGCCCGCCACGACGCTCGCTCTCACTGGCGCCCGTATCGTCACCATGGCAGCGGAAGACGGCGGCATCATCGAAAATGGTGTCATTGTCGTTCAGGGCAACCGCATCGCAGCCGTTGGCGCGGCCGATGAAGTCGAAATCCCGGCCGGCGCGCAAACGGTCGATGTGACCGGCCGCACCATCATTCCGGGCCTGATCGATGCGCACGCACATGGCCCGCAGGGCACGGACGGCATCATTCCGGAGGAAAACTGGTCGACACTCGCTCATCTTGCTTTCGGCGTAACCACGATCTTCGATCCGTCCAGCTCTGCCAGCCACATCTTCGTGGCCGGGGAATATCAGCGCGCCGGCCTGCAATTGCAGCCGCGCACCTATTCCACGGGAGAAGTCGTCTATGGCGCGCGTGCGCCGGGCTTCTTTGCCCGCATTGACGATGCCTCGGACGCCGATGAGCACGTCTTCCGCCTCGCGGCACAGGGCGCGCATGGCATCAAGAACTACAACCAGCCCCGCCGCGATCAGCGGCAGCAGGTTGTGGCCGCCTCGCACGAAGCCGGTGTGATCGTCGTCGCCGAGGGCGGGTCCAATTATCACATGGACATGTCGCTCGTCGCGGACGGCAATACCTCGCTGGAGCACAACCTGCCGGTCGAGATGGTCTATGAGGACGTCCTCCAGATGTTCTCGCAGACTGAAGTCGCTTACAATCCGACCATTGTCGTCACCTATGGCGGTCTGGCCGGCGATCCCTACTGGCGCTCCCGCACCAATATCTGGGAGCATCCCATCCTGTCGCGTCATGCGCCGCCGAACTATCTGCGCGGCTCCATCCGCAACACCTATGCGCCGGAACACGACTATGTCGATGATGACAGCGCGGTCACGGCCCTGATGCTGGCCGATCGTGGTGTCACCATGGCCATCGGCGCGCATGGTCAGCAGGAAGGCCTCGCCGCACACTGGGAAATGTGGTCACTCGGCCGTGGCGGGGCCACCCCGGTCCAGGCCTTGCGGGCGGCGACCATTGATCCGGCGATCCATCTTGGCTTCGACGCGGATCTGGGTTCCATCGAAACCGGCAAGCTGGCCGACCTCGTCATTCTCGAGGGCGATATCCTCGCCGACATCGAGAATTCCGACGAGATCGGCATGATCATGCTCAATGGCCGTCTCTATGAGGCGGACACCATGAACGAGACCGTTACCGGCGATCGAGTCCGGGGGGCGTACTTCTGGGAGTAAGTCCCTTGTACTAGCCGATCCTTGAAAGCCAGGCCGCGAAGCGCTCCATCACCGCTTCGCGGCCTTTTTCATTGAGCGTTTCGTGCCGGAAGCCCTCGAGGATCTCCTGGGTGGCGCCATAACCGGCCTTGCGAAGGCGCACGCCGAGTTGCGCGACGGCCTTGGCATTATTCGTTGCCGGATCATCCGTTCCGCCCACAAGGTGGAAGGGCAGGGATTTGGGGATGGCCCTCAGATTTTTATCATCCGCCGCATAGGCAATGCCGCCGGCGAAATCCCGCCACAAGGACCAGCTCGCCGTCCAGCCGCACAAGGGGTCGGCAACATATTTGTCCACCTCGTCAAGATCGCGGGACAACCAGCCCGATTCCGGCCGGTCCGCCTTGAAGCGCTTGTCCCAGGCCTTGAAGGTCAGGGCATCGATCAGCCCGGCCGGGTTTTCAGGCCTGGAAAACATCAGGCCCAGCCCGGTGACAAATCTGATCAGCCCTGCTGCGCCCTTGTCGATATTGGCATTCCAGACCGCACAGCCGGCAACTGTCTCCGGATAGCGCATGGCATAATTGAGCGAGACCACCCCGCCCATGGAATGCCCGAACACCACGACCGGCACGCCGGGATGTTTTTCCCGCGCCTCTGTATTCACCGCGGCGGCGTCTTCCATCAGCTGGTCCCAGCCATGCTCATAGGCGAACAGGCGCGGCGCACCATCCGGAGCCACCGTCAGCCCGTGGCCGCGGTGATCCTGCGCGATCACCGCCCAGCCTTTCTGCGCCAGCGCTACGGCAAACCGCTCATAGCGGGCGGCATGTTCGGCCAGGCCATGATTGATATGCAAAACGCCGCGGGTTTCGCCTTCGGCGGCCGATTCATAGAGCGCCAGCTGGGCGCCGGTTGGGCTTTCCAGTATCCGCCGGGTGAAGGCCATGATCCGTCTCTCCTTGTGCGCCACGCTAACGTGCCCTGTTCGCGCGCGCCAGCCAAGTTATAGTCGTCTCAGGCAGGATTCGGGGAGGGGTGATGTTCAGGGACAAGACGGCCATTCTGGCCATTGATCAGGGCACGACCTCGTCGCGGGCCATTGTGTTCTCGAAAAAAGGCGAGGTGATCGCCCTCGCCCAGCAGGAATTTGCGCAGATCTATCCCCGGCCCGGCGAGGTCGAACATGACCCCGAAGTGATCTGGGCCACGGTGATAGGCACCGCGCGCAAGGCCCTGAAAGAGGCGAAGGCCAAAGGCTGGAAGACCGCCTGTCTGGGCATCACCAATCAGCGCGAAACGGCCATCATCTGGGACCGGAAGACGGGCAACCCCATTCATAACGCCATAGTCTGGCAGGACCGCCGCACCGCGAAAACCTGCCAGCAACTGGCCGCTGACGGCCATGAGGACGTCATAAGGGAAAAAACCGGCCTCGTCCTCGATCCGTATTTCTCGGCCACCAAATTCGCCTGGATCCTCGATGCCGTGGACGGGGCGCGTGAGCGAGCGGCGAGGGGTGAGCTGGCCTTTGGAACGGTGGATAGCTTCCTGCTCTGGCGGCTGACGGGCGGGGCCTCCCACAAGACCGATGCCAGCAATGCCAGCCGCACCTCGCTCTTTGACCTCAAGGCGGGCCGGTGGGATGACGGCCTGTGCGAGCTCTTCAACGTGCCGGTGTCCGGCCTGCCGGAGGTCTGCGACAATGCTGCGGACTTTGGCACCAGTCTGACGGCCGCGATTGGCGAGGCCTTGCCTGTGACCGGCATGGCCGGGGACCAGCAGGCCGCCGCCATTGGCCAAGCCTGTTTCAAACCCGGCGAAGTCAAATCGACCTATGGCACAGGGGCCTTCCTGATCATGAATACGGGCCCCGAAATGGCGGTCTCGCAAAACCGCCTGCTCTCCACGATTGGCTGGCGGATCGATGGTCAGACCACTTTCGCGCTGGAAGGCTCCATCCTGTCCGCCGGCGCCACCGTTCAATGGCTGCGCGACGGGCTGGGCCTGTTTTCAAAAGCTTCCGAGATCGAGGCGCTGGCCGCCTCGGCCGATCCCGGTAGCGGCGTCTATCTGGTCCCGGCCTTTGCCGGGCTGGGCGCACCCCACTGGGCCGCCGATGCGCGCGGGACCATTGTCGGGCTGACACGCGGGGCCGGAAGGGCGGAAATCGCGCAGGCGGCGCTGGATGCCGCCGCGCATCAGACCGCCGATCTCCTCGAAGCCATGGCGCGTGACGGTGTCCCTACGGCCAGGCTGAAGGTCGATGGCGGCATGGCAAACAATAACCGTTTTCTCTCCCGGCTGGCTGATTTCTGCGACGTGCCGGTGGTCCGCCCGGTCAATACCGAAACCACCGCCTGGGGCGCGGCCTTCCTCGCCGGCATGGGCGCAGGCCTATTTGGCGGGCTCGAGGAAGGGCGCAAGCTCTGGCACGCGGATCAGAAATTTGAACCGCAAATCCGGCCGGCTGTCCGGGACGCGCATCGCGCCGGCTGGCAGACCGCTGTCCGGCAAACGCTCGCCGGAATTTGACGCGCGGTAGATTCGTGCCACATCTGGCAAGGTAATGGAGCGGGGGAGAATTCCATGCGAGTAGCCATTCTCGGACTGGCCATGATTCTGGCGGCCTGTTCATCGCGCGAACCGGTCATTGAATCCGACCCGGAAACGCGCCTGTCCACGCCGCAAGGCAATATCGTCGGCTATATCGCGGAGAGCGGTGCCCATGTCTGGCGGGCGATCCCGTTTGCGCTGCCGCCGGTTGGCGAATTGCGCTGGCAACCGGCTGTGCCGGTAGGAGTCTGGGACGGCGAACGCGAAGCCATCACCGCGCCCGTGCCCTGTCCGCAAATGGCCAATGGCCTCAGCGCCGATCTGCTGGGCGTGGAGGCCGGGCAGCTCGCCGGCGCCGAAGACTGCCTCTATCTCGACGTCTATGCGCCGCCGAATGCGGAAAACCTGCCGGTCATGGTCTGGATCCATGGCGGCAGCAATACCTGGGGCTGGGCCGATCAGTATGATGGCACACAGCTGGCCATGGACCAGAATGTGATTGTCGTCGTGCTCCAGTACCGTCTGGGGCCGCTCGGCTTCTTCTCCCACCCGGCATTGCGGGAGGCTGGTTCGGGCATTGCCAATTTTGCGCTGACCGATCATCTCGCGGCGCTCAACTGGGTGAAGGACAATATCATCAGCTATGGCGGCGATCCGGACACGGTCACGATTTTCGGGGAAAGCGCGGGCGGCACGAATGTCGCGGCGCTGATGGCCTCTCCCCTGGCCGGGGGGCTGTTTCACCGCGCCATCATGCAATCCGGTTCCGCCAGCTCGGTGCCGCTAGCCGAGGCCGAAGGCACGGAAGGCGAAGAGGCCAACCCCTCCATCGAAACCGCCCGCCGTTTTGTGGCGGGTGAGGTGACGGCCGATGCGCTGCGGGAGGTCCCGCTCGCAGACATATATGCCGCCTATTCGGCCGGTGGCGGCCGCGTCGAGCTGCCGACCGTCATCGCCGACGGCGTCTCCCTCCCGGCCGGGGGCGTCATGCAGGCCTTTGCCAGCCCGGACACCTTCAATGCCGTTCCGCTCATTACCGGCACAAATCGCGACGAGGTGAAGCTTTATAACGGCCTCAATGACGAGCTGGTGGCGCGCCGCCTGGGGGTTTTTTTCCGCATCCGCGATGAAGCCCTGTATGAGGCAGTGTCCGAATATCAAAGCCGGATCTGGGCTATCAATGCGGTGGACGAGATTGCGGCCACCATGACGGCCGGCGGCCATGACGCGGTCTGGGCTTACCGCTTTGACTGGGACGAGGGCGGCGCCAACATATTCCTCGATTCCGCGGCAATATTCGGGGCCATGCACTCCATGGAAATTCCTTTTGTCTTCAACCGGTTCGAATTCTTCGGGTCGCGGCTCGATCCAATCGTCTTCAATGACAGCAATGAAGCCGGCCGCATCGCGCTCGCCCGCGAAATGGGCAGCTATTGGGCGCGTTTTGCCCGCCAGGGGGATCCCGGCGGCGAATGGACAAGCTGGAGTGAGGGCCCGGCGCGTATGCGCTTTGATACCGCGGCCGATGGCGGGTCGGGCATGCTCGCGGGTGAACTGACGATCGAAGGGCTGGCCCGCGATATCCGCTCGGATGACCGCCTTGAGGAAAACCGGAGATGCGAGCTCGTGGCTTCCATGGAGGGCCGCTATTTCGATGACAGGCGCGAATTGCGCCCGCTGACACGTTGTTGAGCGCGCCACATTCTGCCTGCGGAGCCGGGCCGGCATATTCTATCAATAAATTCTATAATTGAATCGGATAGAATTGATTGGCTAAATAATCATACCGGGTCCAATCTGGTTTCCATGGACTTCGGCGCGCGTCTTCGCGTGCCCGCGTCAGGGAGAGAAATCAATGGACGACAAATCCGGAACATGCCCGTTTGCAGCCCCGCCGCATCGCCACACGGCGAGCGGGGCGCTGTCAAATGCCAGCTGGTGGCCCAACCAGCTGAACCTCAAGATTCTGCATCAGAATGCACCGGCCTCGAACCCGATGGGCGAAGGCTTTGACTATGCCAGGGCGTTCGAAAGCCTCGATCTCCAGGCGGTGAAGGCCGATCTCACCGCGCTGATGACCGACAGCCAGGACTGGTGGCCGGCGGACTATGGTCATTATGGCGGCCTGTTCATCCGCATGGCCTGGCACTCGGCCGGCACCTACCGCACGGCGGATGGCCGCGGCGGGGCGTCGACCGGCAATCAGCGCTTTGCGCCGCTCAACTCCTGGCCTGACAATGCCAATCTCGACAAGGCGCGCCGCCTGCTCTGGCCGATCAAGCAGAAATACGGCGCTAGCCTGTCCTGGGCCGATCTGATGATCCTGGCGGGCAATGTCGCGATGGAATCGATGGGCTTCAGGACGTTCGGCTTTGCCGGTGGCCGCGAGGACATCTACGCACCCGAGGAAGATATTTACTGGGGCGCCGAGACCGAGTGGCTGGCCGACTCCAAAGCCGAAAACAGCCGCTATTCCGGCGAACGTGATCTGGAAAACCCGCTGGCCGCCGTGCAGATGGGCCTGATCTATGTCAATCCGGAAGGCCCGGACGGCCAACCCGATCCGATCGCCTCCGGGCGCGATATCCGCGAGACCTTTGCCCGCATGGCGATGAATGACGAGGAAACCGTCGCGCTCACAGCGGGCGGCCATACGTTCGGCAAAACCCATGGTGCCGGTGATGCTGCACGCCTCGGTCCCGAGCCCGAAGCCGCCCCGATGGAGGAGATGGGCTTTGGCTGGAAATCGTCGCATGGCACAGGCAAGGGCCGCGACACGATCACTTCGGGCATTGAGGGCGCCTGGACACCGAACCCGACGGCCTGGGATACGGGCTATTTCGATGTCCTCTTCGGTTATGAATGGGAGCTGGTGAAATCGCCGGCCGGTGCCTGGCAATGGACTCCGAAAGACCTGAAGCCCGAGGATCACGCCCCCGACCCGGAAACCGGCGAGCGGAACCGCCCGATCATCATGACGACGGCTGATATGGCGATGCGGATGGACCCGGTCTATGGCCCGATCTCAAAGCGATTCCACGAAAATCCCGGGGAATTCGCTGATGCTTATGCCCGCGCCTGGTTCAAGCTGACCCACCGCGATATGGGCCCGAAGGCCCGCTATCTCGGGACGGAAGTGCCGGACGAGGATCTGATCTGGCAAGACCCGGTCCCGGCCGGCACACCGCTGACCCGAGCACAGGTCAGCCAGCTCAAGGAAACAATTCTTGGCTCCGGCCTGACCGTGGCGGAACTGGTTCAGACCGCCTGGGCTTCGGCCTCGACCTTCCGCCAGTCCGACAAGCGCGGCGGTGCCAATGGCGCGCGCATCCGGCTTGCGCCTCAGAAGGACTGGGCCGTCAACCAGCCGGACCAGCTGGCAAAGGTTCTCGGCGTCTTCGAAGACATTCGCACCAAAGCCGGTTTCGATGTCTCGCTGGGCGACCTGATCGTGCTCGGCGGTGCGGCGGCGGTTGAAAAGGCGGCGCAGGATGCGGGCTTTGATGTCTCTGTGCCGGTATCGACCGGCCGCGGCGATGCCACCGAAGACCAGACCGACGCTGAAAGCTTTGAACCGCTGGAGCCGGAGGCCGACGGCTTCCGCAACTGGACGCGCGGGACGTTTACCGTCCCGACGGAGGAAATGCTCGTGGACCGGGCACAGCTTCTTGGCCTGAGCGCGCCGGAAATGACCGTGCTGGTCGGTGGCTTGCGCGTCCTCGGCAACACGGTCGGAGGGGCGCGTCATGGCGTGTTCACATCAAGGGCCGGCACGCTGACGAATGACTTCTTCGTCAACCTGCTCGATATGAAAACCGAATGGACGCCGGCCGGCGAGGATGGGGAGTTGTTCGAGGGCCGTGACCGGGCGACCGGAAAGATGGTCTGGACCGCCACGCGGGCCGATCTGGTTTTCGGCTCGAACTCACAGCTCCGCGCGATCTGTGAAGTCTATGGTGCCGCCGATGCCGGCGAAAAATTCGTCACCGACTTTGTTGCGGCCTGGACAAAAGTGATGGAACTCGACCGGTTCGATTTGCGCCGGTAGCGGTCAAACATCCACGATCAGGGGGCGGGCCACAGGTCCGCCCCTGGATTGCCCCTAGATATGCTCGTCGCTGGCATAGGGACCGGCCGCTTGCCGCCAGGGATTGATATTCATTTCCTTTTGCATGGACGGAAAAGCCCGGTGGGCGCAGGCCTCGCGTTCACACAGCCGGCAGGTCAGGCCGACCGGGGTCGGCGGCACATGCGATAAGGCGTCCGCATAGACGGTTTCGCTGGCCCGCGGCCACTCACACCCGACCGCGACGACATGCCGGACCGGCGGTTCATGAGCCGCGCCCGGCCGGAAAACCGCGCGCGCAATCGACAGGTATTCCGACCCGTCAGGCAAGGCGAAGCGCTGTGTGATCAATCTCTCCGGGGCCCGGAATGCATCCGAAAGCGTCCATTTCGGGCACGAACCGCCCGAGCGGGCAAAGGGCAGGACAGCGCCGCCGAATCTTTTGGAGACATTTCCCGCCGGATCCATCCGCACCATGAAGAAGGGGATGCCGCTGGCCTCCCGCCTGTGCAGCGTCGTCAGGCGGTGACAGACCGCTTCGAAGCCGAGTCCGAACCGCCTTTGCAGCCGGTCAATGTCATAGCGGCTCTTTTCCGCCAGTGTCAGGAACGCTTCATAGGGGGCCAGCAAGGCGCCGGCGAAATAGCGTGCCAGACCGGACCGGTAGAGTGCATCTTCCGTTTTTGCACCCAGCCTGGCAGCAGCCACTTCGGCATCCAGAAGGTCGCCGAATTCCAGCAGCGCCAGCGTCGTCGCCATCTGCATCGGACGCGCATTGGCCGACAGCCGGTCCGACAACATCAGCCGGCGTGTATGAAAATCCATCCGCTGACGGGCCCCGCCCATCACATCATCCTCGAATGTACGGACGATGATGCCGTGCGCGTCTTTCAACCGCTCCTCTAGCGCCGTACTGCGATTGTCCGGCGTCAGTTTCAGCTCACTGCCAAAAGCTTCGGCCGCGGCTTCCAGCTTCGGGAAGTAGTTGTGCCGCTTGTCGATCGCATTGCGGACGGCCTCGGTCGGGCTCAGCTGCCCGGCCCGGTCGCCGCCCTCGAGCTGGGCGGCCAGATCCGCTGAAGAGTCAGCCGCATTGCGGTAGGCCTGATGCAACAGGGTGAGGGCCTCGGCGGCGCGCGGCTGGCTTTCGGCAAGCTCGGTCAGCTCGGTGCGGTCGAGTCCGAGAACGGCCAGGGCCGGGTCAGCTGCAGCCGCCTCCAGATCGGTCACCAATTGCCGGTCCGAGCCTTCGGCGAGACTGCGGACATCAATGTCGAAGGCCGCGGCGACGGCGAGCAGCACACGCGCGGTCAGCGGGCGCTGATTGCGTTCCAGAAGATTGAGATAACTGGGCGACAGGCCCAGCATGTCAGCCGCATCGGCCTGGGTCAGGCTCCGCTCCCGGCGCAAGCGCCGCAGCCGTGCGCCGGCAAAAATCTTCTCGTTCTGCAAATCCATATTGTCAATAATACACAAAAACACAAAATGACAAGTCACTATTGAATACATCATGGCTTCTTTCAGCTTTCTGTTGTGTAGACAGGAAAACTCATCGCCGTCAGGTTTGCCTCCAGAACCGCCGCTTGTCCGGCTTTCAAATTGGGGATTGCAAAATGACGACATTCAATGACCTTGTGCCCGCCGCCACGCCGGACCGCTTTGCCGGCATTGACCGGGATTATTCTGCCGAAGACGTGCTGAAGCTTCGCGGCTCCGTCCATGTCCAGCACACGCTGGCCGAGCGCGGCGCGGTGAAGCTCTGGACGCTGCTGAAAACCGAACCCTATATCAATGCGCTGGGGGCGCTCACCGGAGGGCAGGCCATGCAGATGGTCCGCGCCGGTCTGAAAGCCATCTATCTGTCAGGCTGGCAGGTCGCGGCCGACGCCAATGAAGCCGGGGCCATGTATCCGGACCAGTCGCTCTATCCGGCCGATTCCGGTCCCGAACTGGCAAAGAAGATCAATCGCACGCTTCAGCGCGCCGACCAGATCGAGGTCTCCGAGGGCAATCTGACGCGTGACTGGTTTGCGCCGATCGTGGCGGATGCCGAAGCCGGCTTTGGCGGCCCGCTCAACTGTTATGAAATCATGCGCGCCTATATCGAGGCCGGTGCCGCCGGCGTGCATTTCGAGGACCAGGTCGCCGCTGAAAAGAAATGCGGCCATCTGGGCGGCAAGGTGCTGATCCCGACCAAGGCGCATCAGCGCAATCTCAATGCCGCACGCCTGGCCGCCGATGTACTGGGCGTTCCCACGCTGACCGTCGCGCGCACCGATGCCGAATCCGCCACCCTGATCAATTCGGATATCGACGAGCGCGATCATGAATTCATCGACTATGATGCGGGCCGGACGGCGGAAGGCTTCTATCGCCTGAAAAAGGGCAGGGGCGTCGATCACTGCATCAAGCGGGGCCTCGCCTACGCAAGATATGCAGACCTCCTCTGGTGGGAGACTTCCAAGCCCAATCTCGACGAGGCCCGCCGATTTGCGGAGGCCATCCAGAAGGAATTCCCCGGCAAGATGATGGCCTATAATTGCTCGCCCTCTTTCAACTGGGAAGCCAATCTCGACAAGGCGACGATCGAGACCTATCAGCGCGAACTCGGCGCGATGGGTTATAAATTCCAGTTCGTCACGCTCGCCGGCTTCCACCAGCTCAATTACGGCATGTTCAGCCTCGCCAGCGGCTATCGCGATCGCGGCATGGGCGCCTATTCCGAGCTGCAGCAGGCCGAGTTCGCGGCCGAGAAGGACGGTTACACCGCCACCCGTCACCAGCGCGAAGTCGGCACCGGCTATTTCGATCTCGTCAACCAGACCCTGTCGGGCGGTCAGTCCTCCACCACCGCCATGGGCGAATCAACGGAATCCGCCCAGTTCGCGGCGGAATAAGTGGCCATCGGGAGCAAGACCATGAACAAGGCCACCCCCAATGGCGTCGATCTGCTCGGGCCGATGGAGCCCGGCTACCGCGCCATCCTCGCCCCGCATGCCCTGTCATTCCTGATCGGCCTGCATCGCCGCTTTGATGGCCGCCGCAAGGCCCTGCTCGACGACCGTCAGAAACGCCAGGCCGAATTCGACGCCGGCAGTCTGCCAGATTTCCCGGAAGAGACCGCCGATATCCGGGCCTCTGAATGGACCGTGCGGCCCGCCCCGGCCGATCTCAAGGACCGCCGTGTCGAGATCACCGGCCCGGTCGACCGCAAGATGGTGGTCAATGCCCTCAATTCCGGCGCGCGGTGCTTCATGGCGGATTTCGAGGATGCCTCCTCGCCGAAATGGACCAATATGGTCGATGGCCAGATCAATCTGCGCGAAGCCATCCGCCGGCAGATCGATTTCACCGACGAGAAGAATGGAAAGCGCTACCGGGTCTCATCGGATGCCGCGACGCTGATCGTCCGCCCGCGCGGCCTGCATCTCGATGAACGTCACATGCAGGTCAACGGGCAGGCCATCTCCGCCTCGATCTTCGATTTCGGCCTCTATCTCTATCACAACCATGATGCGCTGAATGTGCGCGGCACGGGGCCATATTTTTACCTGCCGAAGCTCGAAAGCCGGTTTGAAGCGCGCTTCTGGGCGCTCGTGTTCAGCCATGCGGAAGAAGTCTTGGGGCTCGAACGCGGCACGATCCGCTGTACGGTCCTGATCGAGACCCTGCCGGCAACGTTCGAGCTCGACGAAATCCTCTACGAATTGCGCGATTATTGTGTCGGCCTCAATTGCGGCCGCTGGGACTATATTTTCTCCTACATCAAGCGCCTGCGTGGTCATGCGGACCGCGTTCTGCCGGACCGCTCGCAAATCACCATGGCGACGCCCTTCATGCACGCCTATTCGAAACGCGTGATTGCCATCTGTCACCGGCGTGGCGCCCATGCCATGGGGGGCATGTCGGCCTTCATCCCGGTCAAGGGCGATGAAGCGGCCAATGCCCTCGCTTTCGAGCAGGTCAAGGCTGACAAGACGCGCGAAGCCACAGACGGACATGACGGCTGCTGGGTGGCGCATCCCGATCTCGTCCCCGTCGCCAAGGCGGCTTTTGACGATGTCATGCCCGGCCCCAATCAGATCGACCGGAAATTCGCCATCACCGGCTCGGCGGCCGATCTGGTGGCCGCCCCGGAAGGCACGATCACCGAGGCCGGGGCTCGCGAGAATGTCGATGTCGCCATTCGCTATATCGCGGGCTGGCTGGCCGGGCGGGGCGCCGCACCGATCCGCAATATGATGGAAGATGCGGCCACCGCCGAAATCGCCCGCGCCCAGCTCTGGCAATGGCGGGTGTCCGGCGCAAAGGCTGAAAACGGGACGCTTCTGGACGCCGGCTGGATGGAAGAAGCCATCCATATCGCCGAGGCCGAAATCCTCGAGGATGCGGGCTATCGCCTGTCCGGGCCGAATGAGGTGAAAGCCGCAGCAAGTCTGCTGCGCGAGCTCGTTCTGTCAGACGATTTCGACGAATTCCTGACGCTGAAAGCCTATGACCAACTGACAAAAGGTCTGCAGGTCTCTATGCGGCTGACCGAATTCGACTAGATCGCACCGGAATGCCCACCGGCGGGACCGGGAGGCAGGCGCGGCAGACCCCTTGCAATCCGGGTCTGCCGCGCCACTTTTTTTATCCGGTGTAGAAATCCGGATAGGCTTCCATGCCCAGTTCGGATTTATCCAGCCCGGCCACTTCCTCATCCAGCGTCGGACGCAAGCCGATCGTGTGCTTGAGTGCCAGCCATGTGCCCGCACTCAATGCCGCAACGAACGCACCGATGGCGAGAATTCCCACAGTCTGGACGCCCAGCTGGATCACCACATTCAGTCCTTCAGCCTGTGTCGTGAGGGCCGCGGCCAGCGTCCCCCAGATGCCGCAGACCAGGTGTGCCGGTATGGCGCCGACGACGTCATCAATCCTGAGCTTGTCGAGCAGGGGAACGGTCACAACGACGAGGATCCCGCCTACGGCCCCGATGATCATGGCCTGCCACAGGGCCGGGTCCAGCGGACCGGCGGTGATCGCGACCAGCCCGCCAATCGCACCATTGAGCACCAGTGTCAGGTCCGGCTTCTTGAACACGAGATAGGCCGTGGCGAACGCCCCCAGCACGCCGGCCGCCGCAGCCGTATTCGTGTTGGCAAGAATTTTCCCGACCGCGCTGACATCCTCGATCGTGCCCGCCGCCAGCTGAGAGCCGCCATTGAAGCCGAACCAGCCGAACCACAGGATAAATGTCCCCAGCGCTGCGAGCGGCAGGTTGGAGCCCGGCATCGGTTTCTGAATCCGCCCGTCCGGCGCATATTTTCCATATCGGGGCCCGAGGATGAGAGCGCCTGTCAGCGCTGCCCAGCCACCGACGGAATGGACCAGCGTTGATCCCGCGAAATCCTGAAAGCCCATCACATGCAGCCAGCCCTCGCCCCACTTCCAGGCCCCGGCAACGGGATAGATCAGCGCCGTCAACACCACTATGAAAAGGAGGAAGGGGCCCAGCTTGATCCGCTCGGCGAGCGTGCCCGAGACAATCGAGGCCGCCGTGGCCACAAAGGCCATCTGGAAAAACCAGTCGGCTGATGAGGCTATGGACCCGGATGGCTCATCCAGTGCATCGGGTGACCAGACCCCCAGTGTACCGATCAGACCGCCGTCGACCCCGTCATACATCAGCCTGTAGCCGACGAGATAATAGGTCAGCCCGGCAATGGAAAAGAGCGTGATATTCTTGAGCGATATGGTGGCGGCATTCTTCGCCCGCACCAGCCCGGTTTCCAGCATGCAGAATCCGGCAGCCATGAAGACGACGACCATGCCGGAGATCATCAACAACATCGTGTCGGCCACAAAGGCCATGACGTCCGGCTCGGAAGGAGCAGTGATCGCCCCCGCGACTTGTGCCGCCAGTGCGAACATTTTCTCCCCCATCATGTTGCGCTGCAGCATGATGGCCAGACTTTCAGCCGCTGTAAAGAGATCAGCGGGCGGATAATTCGAAGCATTCCGTTGTGCTGCGGGTAACCCTGCCGCGACAGGACAGCCGATCCGTCAAATTTGAACAATGCGTTTAAACGGCCCTTATGAGGAGATGTGGTGGATTTCCTCCAGACAGCCGGAAAACCGGCGTGGATGGTATGAGGGTGAGTATGGCGAACCGGGCGAATGTCGTCGTTTTCGCGTCGCAAAAGGGCGGGTCAGGCAAGACCACCCTCTCCGGACATATTGCGGTCGAGGCCGAACGGGCCGGAGATGGTCCGGTGGCGCTGATCGACACAGACCCACAGGGCTCGCTCGCCAAATGGTGGAATGCCCGCACCAGCGCAACACCGGCCTATGCAAGGGTTTCCATCGGTGAACTGGAAGCCGGTATCCGGCATCTCGAAAAATCCGGCTTCAAACTGATTGTCATTGATACCCCTCCGGCCGTGACCGAGTCGATTGCCGGCGTGGTCCGCCATGCGGACCTGGTCGTCGTGCCGACCCGGCCAAGCCCGCATGATCTGCGTGCCGTCGGACCGACGGTCGATATTGTCGAGAGCTTTTCCAAGCCGCTCGTCTTTGTCGTCAACTCGGCCACGGCGCGGGCCCGCATTACCGGTGAAACCGCAGTTGCGCTGTCACAGCATGGCGTTGTCGCTCCGGTGACCATTCATCACCGCACGGATTTTGCGGCCTCCATGATTGATGGCCGCACAGTGGGTGAAATCAATGAGGGCTCGAAATCCGCCGATGAGGTTTCAAAGCTCTGGCGTTATCTGCGCGCCCGCTTCGTGCGCAATGGCATACCGCTCAATGGTCAGGATGCAGTCGGCGATCTCGCCATTGCGGCGTTGACGCCGGGTGGCGGCAGTGCGGATATTTTCGGCGACGATGACGAGGACGACAATGTCCCCGGCCTCGGCGAACTCGTGCTGCCGGGATGGAATGAAGACGAGCTTCCCCGCCCGGAAGCCGGCACTCAGTCCGGATGGGATGGCGTGGACCGCCGCAAGGGCGACAATGGTCCTCCGAGGGGCGTTCCGGACCGCCGCCAGCCCCCGAGGGCGGTGTTTGGCCGCCGCACGGCCTTTGTCCACCGTATTGCGGGGGAGGGCTGAGAATGAATACATCGCCATTTGCGTCGCTGCATTCCGGCCTGCTCGTCCGCAAGGGGGCCGCTGTGCCATCCCCCGCAGGAACACGAACGGCACCGGAACCTGTCTTTGACCCTTTTTCAATCGCCCGCCGCGATGCCTCGGATGCGGACACTCCCCCTCCACCCCAGCCGCATCCGGGGCCCTGCGACGCGCACCATGCCGCTGCCGCGCAGGATGAGGAGTCCGGTTTCGAACTGACTGATCAGCAGGACCGGCGCCTGCGGCTCGCCGCGGCGAAACTCGATACAACGCGCGGACAATTATTGTCGGAAGCGGTCGATAATCTGCTCAAACACCTCGCCGAGACAGAGCTGGCATCTTGTTCCTGCTACCGTGCGCTCGCTGACAGTAGCTAGGGCCTGTACTCCTAAAGGTTTCGCGCATATCACGCTCCAAACCCTTTATGGGTACAGGCCCTAGAAACAGCTGCCATCCATTTCCGCGATCCAGGCCCGGACAAGCTCGACGCCGTCCTCGTGGATCAGCGAGCGGCCCAGTTCCGGCATCATGATATCACCCTGCCTGGAATCCATGCGGTAGATGAAAATCGACTCCTCCGGCACACCGGGAACAATATCGAAGCGATGCCCGCCCGACCCGGGACCGGCCGCAATCGGGGGCTTGCAGACACCGAGATTGGGGCCATCGGGTGCGTCGAAATTGAGGTGCAGGCCGGATGTGTCGGCCGCCCCCACCGGATTATGGCAATGGGCGCAATTGATATCGAGATAGGCGCGCGCCCGGGCCGCAAGCGGCGTATCGGGATCATTCCAGACCGGGGCCCGCGGCGCCCGCTCCGGTGACGGAGCGCCGGACAGATAGCCTTCGGCAATGAAATGGGCGAGCTGGTTTTGCGGGCCTTCCGCATAGGCGAAATCGCGATTGAGATGGCGGGCGGCCGGTCCGATAGGCTGTAATTCACGGGTCGTATTATTGGTGGCGTGGCAGCCGGCACACTGATTCACATTCGGCACCAGATAATTGATGGCCCGCAATCGGCCATCCGCCTCCGCAAGCGTGAGCGCCTCGGAATAGCCTGCCCGCATCAGCCGGGCATCGCTTTCATCTTCATCCCAGACATAGGGCAGAGCCACCCAGCCGGCCTCACGGCGGATCAGCAGACGGGTTTCAATCAGGCGGACGCGGTCGAGGTCCAGCGTCTCCGGGGTGGTGGAAACCTGCAGCCCGGCATCACCGCGCAGGACATTCCCCGCATCATCGACCGGATAGTAAAAGGTCTTGGTGATGACGGTGCCGACCGGAAAATCGAGCACTTCGCCTTCACGATAGGCTGCCGAAACACCCTCCGGCATCCAGATCGTCCGCAGCTTTCCAGCATGATCGGTAAACAGCGCCGTGTTGAGATCATAGGGCTCGACGCCGTCCGACAGCACCAGATGCCCGTCTGAAACCGTCACCATACCCCATTCGGACAGCATCGCCGGCCGGCCCTCCGCATGAAAGACAGGTGTCGCGGTCTCGCTGCCACAGGCGGCGATTATCAGGGCGAGGGCAGGAAGCAGGGCACGCATCAGAAGGGCAGGACGATCTCCGGCAGGCGCTCATGCAGGCAGGCCGTATCCTCGACAATATGCGGATCGGCATATCCGTTCGGCCCGTCGGCATTCAGCATTTGCGCATCCCCGTTATCGAGGCAGATCCGGTATTGATCCGGCATTTCCCCTCCGGTCAGAAGATCCGGGTTGGCAAAACCGTCCCACAGCACATCCGGGATATTTCCGGTCAGTCCGAACATCATCACCCGCAAGGCCTGCAGTTCGACATTGTCCGGATTGCCGCCGCCCTCACCCAGCGTATTGCCGGAAATCCAGATGCTCTCGGGATAGGGATCGAAATTTTCCTGCGCGCCGATATCCGAGAAGCCGGTCGAATAGACCGAGGAAATGATGATATTGGCGGTGCGGTGATCGCGGATCTCATTTTCGAAAATCTCGACCTGGTCATTCGAATTGATCACGATTCCGGACCCGGCCGGAACGCTCGCGACGGGCGTGCCGGGATGACCGAAATTGCGGGTATTGTTCTCGAAAACCTGGTTGTCATAGACGCGCGTGCCATAGCCGGGCTGGGGCAGGTTGGGCATGTTGAAGACCAGTATGCCGCCCGTATTGTTGGTCGCCACATTGTTGTAGACGTCCGCGCCGATCGTATTCTCGATCTCGATTCCGGCGACATTGAATTCCGCCCGGCTGTCCCGCACAATCACATTACGCGACTGGCCGACATAGATGCCGGCATCCGATGCGCCGATGGCCACCACGCCTTCAACCAGCGTGTTCGCGGTCTGTACGGGGTAAATGCCATAAGCGCCATTGTCCGTATCGGGGCCATTGGTCCATTCGGTGCGCACCCGGCGGATGATGATGTTTTCGCCCTCATTCACCTTCAGAGCATCGCCGCGCGTATCCTCGATGGCCAGGTCCTCGATGGTGAAATCGCTGGCCGTGACCAGCAGGCCTTCCGCGCCGGAGGTCTGGTTGGCAAAGGACAGAATGGTTTCGTCCATGCCGGCCCCGCGGATCGTGACACCATCCACGGTCAGGGACAGCGACCGGTCGAAGGAAAAGACGCCGGCCGGAATTTCGATCACATCGCCCGGCTGCGCGTCGATCAATTGCTCCATGAGCGTGGTCTGGAAGTCGGTGTCCGCGCCGGACAGATCGCGGCCGTCATTGCCGCCACCACATGCGGCGAGTGTCAGTAAAAGTGCAAGACTGCTTCCGATGGCCAAAAGACGCATGGCATCCCCTCCTGTATCCCCGGATGAACGCTGTTCACTGCCGCAACACTAGGATGCCTGATACGTCGATGTCGAGCCATTTAGGACGATGACAGAGCCGCGCTGACGCGCTTTTCGAGCGCATCGACGGGTTCATTGACCACATCCAGATTGAATTCGCCGCGAATCCGCTTCTGCAGCGCCTCGTGATATTTCGGCCGGATGAAGCCCAGGGACCGGCTGGCGGCATAGATCAGGATTTCGTCAAATTCGTGATTCAAGGCGGCCTTGTTCAGAAAGCCGGCAATGTCCTCGGCAAAGCGCTTTTCCTGCTCGTCGTGCGCGTCACCTTCATCAAGCGCGCTGCGCTGGCCGCCCTGTCCGTCAAACTTGCGGCCGGGCCGGTCGGTCATGATGTCACGGCTTTGCGGCACCTCCTGCTTGTCGATCTCCACAGGCTTGAGGACCGGATATTCGGCATCACCGGCATTCTGGTAGATCAGGCCTTTCGAGCCATCTATTGCTGCGACCCAGAGCGTCTTCTGCGGACCGTGTGACATGCATATCTCCTGTGCGTTCAGCTTGGTATACAGGAAGTGGTGGGCGGCGGCGAGACGTTCAAGCCGGGTTGCAACACAGCAGAATAGCTGGATGATCCTGCTTCGGGATTGCCGGGGGATTGAACATGGACGCGGTTGCGCTCGACGCTATTCGCGTCTCCGTCAATGAGGAAACCCGCATCGGGCTGACCCTCAGCCTGGCGATCATGATGTTTTCCGTGGCGCTGACGCTGAAGCCGCAGGATTTCATCTTTCTCGGACGCAATCCGAAAATGTTCTTCGGCGGCGTTGCAACCCAGATCCTGCTGCTGCCGCTAATGTCGGTCGGCCTGGCGCATCTGATCGCCCCGACGCCCTCGCTCGCCTTCGGCATGATCGTCGTGGCCTGTTGTCCCGGGGGCAATGTGTCCAATCTGATGGTGCTGATGGCCCGCGGGAATGCCGCCTATTCCGTCTCGCTCACGGCCGCATCAAGCGCGCTGGCTTTCATCATCACGCCTGTGGCCATTCTCTTCTGGGCCGGGCTCTATCCGCCGACCGCCGAGCTCATCCGGTCCATCGAGATAGACACGCTTTCCTTCATCCTCCAGACGGCCTTCGCATTGGGCGTGCCGCTGGCCATCGGCATGTTGCTGGCGACGTTCCAGCCGCGGATCGCACAGCGCATCCAGCCGGTCGTCTACGCCATGGCAATCGGCATCCTGATCTTGCTGGTCGTGGCGGGCATTGCCAGTAATTGGGAGATCATATTTTCCAGCGGCTTTATCATCGCGCCAGTGGCAATCATCCACAATGCGGCCGCCTTTGCGCTGGGCGCGCTGATGGGGCGGATTCTGCAGATCGCGGCGGCCTCACGAAGGGCTCTGACATTTGAAATCGGCATTCAGAATGCCGGTCTGGGTCTCGTCATACTCCTGACCCAGTTTCCCGCGCTCGGCGGTGCGGCCGCGGTCACGGGTTTCTGGTCGCTCTGGCATCTGTTTGCCGGCCTGGGTCTGGCCGCCGGCTTCCGGCTCTGGGACCGCTATTCCTCCATGCGGGTATAGCGGATCACCCAGCGGTCCGACCACGCTTCCTCCTCGGACGACCGGCCTTGCCAGCGCCATGTAAAGCTGTCTTCGGTCACGTCCTGCCAGATCATGCGGAGATGCGGCGCATTATCTGAAAGCCGCGAATTGATGAGGGCAAACGCAAAGGGATCAGCCTCTCCGCCCGGTCCGCCGGTCAGGGCAAAATAGCTGCCCTGGTCATCGACCCAGGTCTGGCGCCAGATGCCCAGCGGGGCAAAATAGGTCGAGACCGACATGCCATTCAGCCCGGCACCGGAAAAACGCTCATAGATCACGCAATCGCCGAATTCATCGCGGGTGATATGGTTTTCGCCAGTCCCGGTCGTGCCGTCGGGATTATCCCATTCCGCGTGCCAGTCACCGACCCAGAAATCGAGCTGGCGGTATTCCTCGCTTGAGCACGGCGTTGGGGGCGCCGGCGTGGTGCTTTGGCTGTAGGCTGCCGCGCTCAAGCTGGTCCCGGCCACTGATGCAGCCAGAATCATGAAAGTGTTCAATGTCATAACCGTTGTCCTCCAACAGTGTCATTCACGCAGAAGTTAGAACGGCACACGCACCAGCGTCTTGACCCGACTGCGCAGGCTGCAGAAGGTGCCGGCAAGATGACTGCAACCGCTTTCGACCCTCTGGCCCTGTCGGCGAATTTCCGCCGCAGCGATGCCTGCATCCACTTCGTCAAGGATGCTGACCGGCGCTATGTGGCAGCCAATCAGCGGCTTGCTGCCTTTTTCGGTGCACAGAGCACACAGGACGTCATCGGCGCTCGGACATCGGACTTTTTCGATGAAGCGATTGTCGAGCGCTATGACCAGCTGGACCAGGCGATTTCCAGCGGCGCAACCCTGATTGATCGCTTCGATTTCACCTATGACCATTCCGGACAAGCGCGTTGGTATCTGTATTCCCGCAGCCGCCATCACGATCCCGCCCGGCCTTGCGTCAGGGGCATCTCTTATCCATTGCCGGTCTATACCCATTCCGGCCGCGTTTACCGCAGGCTGGCGCTGGCAACTGATGTGATCGCCGCCTCGCTTGATGAACCGATCAGCCTGCCGGAGCTGGCAGACCGCGCTGGATGTTCTGTCGCGCAGATCGAGCGCGATTTTGCCCGCGTCCTTCAGGAAAGCCCGAAGCAATACCGGTCGCGCCTGCGGATCCAGCGCGCCATGGATGGTATCCGCAAGGGCCGGAGCCTGACCGGCATAGCGCATGAGTGTGGTTATTCCGAACACAGTGCTCTCAGCCGCGCATTCAAGGCAGCCACCGGCTTAACGCCGAAGCAGTTTCGCGCCACACTCTCCTGAAACACGTCACCGGGGGAGACATTATGAGCTATGATATCAGGATCACGGGCGGCACCGTTTATGACGGATCCGGCGCGCCCGGCCGCAAGGCAGACATCGCCATTTCTGCGGGCCGCATCGCCGCCGTGGGCGAGTGTCCGGGTGCGGCGGCACGCGAGATTGACGCCTCCGGCTGCATCGTCACACCGGGCTTTCTCGATTTGCACTCCCATTATGATGGCCAGGCGACATGGGATGACACGCTCGAACCCTCCTCCCGCCACGGTGTGACCACCACCATTATGGGCAATTGCGGTGTCGGTTTTGCTCCTGTGAAATCCACAGATCATGAGCGCCTGATCAAGTTGATGGAGGGGGTCGAGGATATACCGGGCACGGCGCTTGCCGAAGGTCTGAAATGGAATTGGGAGAGTTTCCCGGACTATATGAACGCACTGGAGGCGCAGAACCGGACCATCGATATCGCCGTGCATATCGGTCATGATCCCCTGCGGGTCTATGTCATGGGCGACCGCGCCATCGCCGATGAGGAAGCCAGCGACGGCGACATTGCCGCCATGCGCACTATCGTGCGTGAGGCGATGGAGGCCGGGGCCATCGGCTTTTCGACCGGACGCTCGGATGTTCACAAAACCGCCGATGGTGACTGGACACCCTCCTCCGAGGCCACATCCCGCGAGCTCGCGGGCATCGCAAAGGCTTTCGAAGGTCTGGATTATGGTGTCGTCCAGGCCGTGTCCGATTTTGACCTCGAGCGCGAAGGTGACCGCTTTGAAGCCGAATGGGCCGTGCTGGAGGCCTATGCCAAAGCCGCTGGCGGACGGCCCTTCTCCATGTCCCTGATGCAGCGCGATTTCGCGCCGGACCAGTGGACCCGCATTCTGGAAAAAGCCGAAAAGATGAAGGCGGAAGGCGTGGACATGCGGGTCCAGACCGCCCCGCGCGGCATTGGCGTTTTTCTCGGCCTGCAATGCACCTTCCACTTCTTCATGGGGTATCCCAGCTACAAGAAGATTGCCCATCTGCCCTTCGAGGAGCGCGTGGCGATCATGAAAACGCCGGACTTCCGCGCGCAGATACTCTCGGAAAAAACCGACAAGCTGTCCGGTCCGGGCTCCTCCATTCCGCCCCTGGCCGACATGCTGATGGAACATATCGATTTTGTCGCCACCAAGCTGTTCCAGCTCGGCGATCCGCCCGACTATGAACAGCCGCCGGAAAATGCTTTGGCCGCGAAGGCACAGGCCGAGGGCATTCCGCTCATGGAAAAACTCTACGACACCGTGCTGGAGCGCGATGGCAAGGAGCTGATCTACTTCCCGATCTACAATTATACCGAGGGTGATTATGCCAACGTCATGAAGATGATGACCCATCCCCAGGCGCTGCAGGGATTGGGCGATGGCGGGGCGCATGTCGGCACGATCTGCGATGCCTCCATGCCGACCTATCTGCTCTCGCACTGGACAAGGGATCGGACGCGCGGGCCGAAACTCCCGGTGGAACGCGCCGTCCAGATGATGACGGGCGATATCGCCGATTTCCTGTCCCTGAAGGATCGTGGGCTTATCCGCGAAGGTCTGAAGGCCGATCTCAACATCATTGATTATGACGGACTGCAGCTGGAACCCCCGCACATGGTGAAGGATCTGCCCGCGGGCGGTCAGCGCCTCCTGCAGGGCGCACGCGGCTATCGCGCCACCCTCGTCAGCGGTGTGCCGGTTGTTCTGGACGACACATTCACCGGCGAGAAGCCGGGACGGCTGGTCCGGGCGGGGAGGTGAAACTCTTCGGCTTTTTCAATCGCCTTCCTCCGACCTGATCGGAGGATCTCGATGTCCTGGAGGCCTCCGGTGGAGCCCGGAGGGAGCCGGATCCAATTGGAAACAGGACGATACGTCGATCCTCCCCATCAAGGGGAGGGGACCAAGGAAACCCGATGAAACTCTCCCAGAAAATCAAAATTTCCACTCCGCGCATGACCGAAGTGCAGGCTTGGTATCAGCGGCTCTTCGGAATGGTCGTGGTCGAGGAATGGGACGACGCGGGCGACAAGGGCGTGATTCTCGCCTTCAAGGACGGCCACAACGAGGCCCTGTTGGAAATCTACGACACGGACGTCGAGCACGACTTTTCCGGTCTCAGCCTGCAATACAGGGCCGAGTCGCTGGACGATTTCATCAAATCCCTGCCAGCCGATATCAAACCGGAAGACCTCAAAGACCGGCCCTGGGGCGCGCGCTATCTCTACTTGCGCGACCCGCTGGGCATCCAGGTCATTGTCTATGAAGGCTGCTGGTAGCCCGCCTCTTTCACGGGCACATAGCGCACCGCCTTCGCAAACCGTTCCGCATAGTCCGGATGCTCCGTCCCCATCACCCGATCCCAGAAAGTGAAGTAGAGCCCGAAATTCCAGCCCGCCTGCGCGTGATGCAGGTCGTGATGCGTCACCGTGGTCAGCCAGCCGAAAAGCGGTTTGCCGCGCCACGCGGGGAACAATTCGTACCCGCAATGGCCGACCGCATTACGCAGCATCATGTGGCTGGTGAAAATCAGCATCGCCAGTGGCGAAACCGGCAGGATCAGCACGATCAGCGGCAGATAGGCCGCATTCACCACCGCCTCGGCCACATCGAAGGAATAGGATGTGAAAGGCGAGGGATTGTTCGAGCGATGATGGCGGCGATGCACGCGCCGGAACAGGCGCGGATGATGGATCAGCCGGTGCGTCCAGTAGAACCAGGCATCATGCGCGACGATCAGAATGACCACGCTCGCCCAGAAATACAGCCATCCACGTTCCGCTGGGTCCATATAGAGATCGATACAGCCGGAATAGGCCCCGGCCGCGATCAGCAATCCGCCTGTCGTGGCGAAAATGGCAGCTGTCCTCAGGGAGACGAAAAATTCGGTCACCAACTGCGTCCGGGGCGGGGAGTCAGGCCGGATCTTGCGGCCGGCAAGAACACCGGACAGCGTCAGATTGATCAGGAGAAAAACACCAAGGGCCCCCACAAGGTATCGGATGACATCCGACACCAGTATGGCGGACCAGATTTGCGGCAGGTTGGCGAAAAACTCGGACATAACAGCCTCATCGAAATTGATGGGCTGTCCTGCCAGCGCTCAAGCCGGCGCGCTCGCCGGGTTTGAAGATCGGCAGTGGATTTCAGACTTCGGCTAGTCTTTTCCGGAATCAGTCAGCACCGCGCGGCGGTATTCGGTTGGCGTCTGACCCGTCACCTCCTTGAAAGCGCGGTTGAACGGGCCGAGAGAGGCGTAACCGAGATCATAGGCCAGCCCCGAGACGGGCGTGAGGCCGTTTTCCGGATTCTCCAGCCACGCCCTGGCTTCGCCAATCCGGCGCTCATTCAGGAATGAGGAGAAATTCCGATAGCCAAGGCCCTGATTGATAATGCGGCGCAGCCTGTGTTCCGGAATGCCGACCCGTTCCGCCAACCGGCCCACTGTGAGCCCGTCTTCGCGATAGACACCCTTGTCCATAAGCGCTGTCAGCTTGTCGAGGAAATATGTATCCTCGGGGGGCATGCGGCGCCGCGCTTCCTTCATCGGCAGAACCGGACGCGGTGTCAGCAAGTCCCGTCGGCTTGCAAGGAAAGCTGCGCCAAACAGGATGTTCACAAGCAGCAAGGCTCCGGCCTGCTGGGCGACCTGTCCGCTGACCACTTCATTGATGATCAGGAATATGCCGAGCAGACCCGCAACAATGGCAAAGAGCCCCCGTATCGCCCTGCGGCGTTCGATCAGATCCCCGGCGCGGTCCCTCAGGGGCAACCAGATGACGAGGGCGAAAACACCCACAGACAGGATCATATGGACAATGCCTTGCCCGGCAGCCCCCGGCCAGATCGCGTAATTGAAAAGCAGCAGGCCTGGCGGCACCAACCGCCAGCCTATTACCGGAAAGCGGTCCCTGAACAGGGCACCCGCAAACCACCATAGGAAAACCGGATTGATGACGGAGAAGGGGATAATCACATGCCGCACCCATTCCGGCAGTTCGGGGCCCAGCACCGGAGAGGCATTCAGCGCATAACAGGCAATGCCGAAAGCCAGAAGCGCGCCACGCCGGGCCGCATCAAATCCTTTTCCGGAAAGCCCGAAAATCAGAATGTAGAGACCCAGCAGCCCGAAAATGGACCCGCGAACCAGAAGGTCTATGAGGACCGCGGCATCCATCGCACCACCGGTCAGTCCATCGCCTTGACGATGGACTCCGTCATCTTCTTGGCATCGCCCAGCAGCATCATCGTGTTGTCACGGAAGAAGAGCGGGTTTTCCACCCCGGCATAGCCCGAGCCGAGCGAGCGCTTGATGAAGAAGACGGTGCCCGCCTTCCACACCTGCAGTACCGGCATGCCATAGATTGGCGAGGACGGATCATCTTCTGCCGCCGGATTGGTGACATCATTGGCACCGATCACGAAGGCCACATCGGCATTGGAAAACTCCGAATTGATGTCTTCCAGCTCGAACACCTCGTCATAGGGCACATTGGCTTCCGCCAGCAGCACATTCATATGCCCCGGCATGCGGCCTGCGACGGGGTGGATGGCATAGGCAACGTCAACGCCCTCATGCTTCAGCGTGTCCGCCATTTCCTTCAGCGCGTGCTGCGCCTGTGCGACGGCCATGCCATAGCCCGGCACAATGATGACCTTGCGGGCATTCTTCAGCACAAAGGCAGCATCATCGGCCGAGCCCTGCTTGACCGTACCGCCCGGACCTTCACCGGCCGGACCGGACGTTTCGCCGCCAAATCCGCCCAGAATGACCGAGATGAAGGAGCGGTTCATGCCCTTGCACATGATGTAGGACAGTATGGCCCCCGACGAGCCGACCAGCGCACCGGTCACGATCAATGCGGTATTTTCCAGTGTGAAGCCGAGCGCTGCGGCCGCCCAGCCGGAATAGGAGTTGAGCATCGACACGACGACCGGCATGTCCGCGCCGCCAATCGGGATGATCAGGGTCACGCCGAGGACGAAGGCAACAATCGTCAGCGCCCAGAAGGCGAAGGTCAGCTGACCGCCTGAAGCGACCAGGAAGATGATCATCAGGGCAATAAACCCGCCCATCGCCAGATTCACCCAGTGCTGGCCCCTGAAGATGACCGGCGCGCCGGAGACGAGGCCCTGCAGTTTCATGAATGCGATAACGGAGCCGGAAAAGGTGATGGCCCCGATGGCCGAGCCCAGCGACAATTCAACCAGGCTGATCTGCTTGATGTCCCCGGCGACACCGATGTGAAAGACATCCGGCCGGTAAAAGGCCGCCAGCGCCACCAGCACGGCCGACATGCCGACCAGGGAGTGAAAGGCCGCGACCAGCTGCGGCATCGCCGTCATCGGGATGCGCTTGGCCACGATGGCACCGGCACCACCCCCGAGGGCCATCAGGCCGGCAATGACCAGGAAGCTGCCGAAACCCACACCGGCGGCCAGCAGCGAGGTGATGATCGCCACCGCCATGCCGGCCATGCCGAAATAATTGCCCCGCCGGGCGGTTTCCTGATGCTACAGGCCGCGCAGGGCCAGAAGGAACAAAACACCGGAGACAAGATAGAGGAGGGCCGCAAGATCAGCGTTCATGATTTTGCCTCAGGTGCAGCCGGCTTTTCTTTCTTCTTGTACATGGCCAGCATGCGCTGGGTGACGAGGAAGCCGCCGAAGATATTCACACTGGCGAGGATCACCGCGATCGCACCGGACACATTGGCAAAGCTGGAGGCACCGGAGGTCTCGCCCGTCAGCGCCGGGGCCGCTGCCGCCAGCAATGCGCCGACAATGATCACCGAGGAAATGGCATTGGTCACCGCCATCAGCGGGGTATGCAGGGCCGGGGTCACCGACCAGACCACATAATAGCCGACGAATATCGCCATCACGAAAATGGCGAGGCGGAGGGTAATCGGATCAACAGCGTCCATGAGAGCGTCCCGTCCTATTTCAGCGTTTCGTGCACGACCTTGCCGTCGCGCGTTAGTGTCATGCCGATAATGATTTCATCATCCCAGTGCGGGGCCAGCGCGCCATCCTCGCCCACGAGGAGCGGCGTCAGATTGACGAGATTGCGCGCATAGAGGCTGGAAGCATCGGCTGCGAGCCGTCCCGGCAGATTCGAGAAACCGGCGATCGACACACCCTTGTGCTCGACGATTTCGTCGGCTTTCGTCAGTTCGCAATTTCCCCCCATCGGGGCGGCCAGATCGACAATCACCGAGCCCGGCTTCATCGCCTCGACCATGGCTTTTGTGATCAGTTTCGGCGCCGGGCGTCCGGGGATGAGCGCCGTCGTCACTACTACGTCCTGCTTGGCGATATGGCTGGCGACGAGCTCGGCCTGCTTGGCCTGGTATTCCTTGCTCATTTCCTTGGCATAGCCGCCGGCGGTTTCCGCCGCCTTGAATTCCTCATCCTCGACCGCAACGAATTTCGCGCCCAGCGAGGCCACCTGTTCCTTGGCCGCGGGACGCACATCGGTTGCGGTCACAACCGCGCCCAGACGGCGGGCCGTGGCAATCGCCTGCAGACCGGCGACACCGGCCCCCATGACGAAGACTTTTGCAGCGGCAATCGTGCCGGCGGCCGTCATCATCATCGGAAAGGCCCGGCGATAGATTTGCGACGCCTCGATCACGGCGCGATAGCCGGCAAGATTGGATTGCGAGGACAGCGCGTCCATCGCTTGCGCCCGCGTGATCCGGGGCGTGAATTCCATCGCCAGCGCATTGACCCCGGCTTCGGCGAAAGCCTTCGCCCGGGCCTTGTCACCATGCGGTTCCAGCTGCCCGACCAGCAGGCAGCCCTTCGGCAGTTTGGCCAGCGTTTCTGCGTCCGGTGCCCGCACAGCAAACACGGCATCGGCGCCTTTCAGCGTTGCGGCAAGCGTGCCTATCTTCGCGCCCACCGCCTCATACTGGCTGTCGGGCATGCTGGCCGAAGCGCCCGCGTCTTTCTCGATCTGGATATCATGCCCGGCCGCAATCAGCTTCTTGACGGACTCAGGCGTAGCGGCAACCCGGGTTTCCCCGTCACGGCGCTCTTTCAGAATGGCAATTTTCATCGGGTCAGGAATACCTGTCACAATTGGCTGACGCCACCTTGTCGGATTCCCGCAGAAATTAAAAGGGCAATAAACCTGCTAGGGTCAGGACCCTAAAGCAGGCTGCCGACGAGCCCGGCAATGATGGCGGCAAAGAAGCTGACCGCTGCAAATCCGATGACGGTGGCATACCAGTTGGCCTTGAGCCCGAGGGCAAGGCCGAGAACAAGACCCACAACGGTTGTGATGATCAGCGACACCATCCAGCTGACATGAGCCGCAAAGGTCAGGCTCAGGAAAAGGATGGTCAGAACCGTCAGCCCGCCAAACCAGACCGACAGGCTGATAAAGCTCGAAAAGGTACGGGCCTGTTCTGTGACTTCCATCGAGCCGCGTTGATACTCAGCCATTCTTAAAACCCCCTGCAGGTCGGAACCGGATTGATGTGCGGATTATCACGCAGATTCGCGTCCGCCAAGTCTTAAGCGATGCGGCGTGTCAGCGCTGGCCCCAGCCCGACTGCATCAGCGTTTCCAGAGCCGCCGCGACGGCCAGCGGTTGATCCAGAATCAGATGGTGCTGGGCGTCGGGAATCGAGATCATCGGCGTCTCCGGTCCGAACGTCTCCGCCATGAAGGCCCAGATCTCGTCGGTGACCAGAGACGTGTCCGCACCACGGAAAAAGGCCAGCGGACACCGGGCCTTGTCACGCAGGACTTCCGGATCACGGCGCTGATATTCCAGCTTTGCCCAGAGATTGGGATCGAACTTCCAGCTCCACCCGCCCTCCACCTGTTTCAGCGAATTGCGGGCAATATGGTCCACGACATGGACGGTCTCGCAGGTTTGCGGTGGCAGCAGGCGGAAGCGCGCGACCGCGGTTTCCAGCTTCTCATAGGTCTTGCCGCCCCGCTGCGGAGGGGACGAGGAGCGCTGTTCCTCGGCCGGACGCACGGGCGAATCAAGAATGATGGCTCCGGCGAGAGTCTCACCGAAAGCCATGGCCGACATCATGGTCACAAAGCCGCCAAAGGAATGGCCGGCGACAAAGGGCTTTCCGGCCTCGAAAAGACCGGCATCCTCCGCAACCGCCCGGACCTCGTCGGCATAGAGCGGCATGCGATAGACCTCGCGATGGCCGCTATCTCCCATGCCGGACAGGTCGATGGCGGCCACACGCCGCCCCGCGCTGATGAAGGGCGCAATGGCATCCCACCATTGCTTGTGCGCGACCCCGCCGTGAACGAGAATGACGCCCGGCTGACCGCGCTGCCCCCAGGCTTTCCAGACAATGTCAACGCTTTCCACGGCGACCCGGCCGCTCTCGGTGGGGGCCGCCAGGGCTTTTGCAAACCAGGCAGGGTGAGGCGGCGCTTTTCCCTCGAAGTTTTCAAGCGGCGGGCGGATATCGCGGAGGGCATTGGAGGCAGTACTCATGCTCATCGGCTAGCCCCGATTGTGCAGTGCGTCAATTCGCTTTTGCCCTTGACGTAAACGTCAAAAAGACAGTGAGGCAACGAGATTATTGACGAAATGCAGGACAATCGGAGCCCATAACCGGCCGGTCAGCCGCCGCGCCAGCCCGGCGAATACGCCCAGAACCGTGGCGTAGATCATCGTCGGGACATCAACCAGAATGTGCATCAGCCCGAACCCGCCGGCCGACAGGAGGATCGGCCAGATCCACCCGCCCATCCGCGCCGCCAGCTTGGGCAGCAACCATCCGCGCATGATGATTTCTTCCACCAGTGGCGCGAAAATGATCACTGAGGCGGCCACCAGCAATGTGCCGGTCAATCCGCCGCCATTGAACCGGTCAGGCGTTGGCACGTCGGGAACCGGCAGCAGGGGAAGCAGCATATCCACGGCGGCAATCGCAAAAATGAAGCTCATACCGAAGAGCACCAGCCCGTATCCGGTCTCGATGCCGAAACGGGCCGGGCGGATATCGAAGACGGCGGCCGCCAGCTGCCGGGATTTCAGCCAGCTGGCAAACCACCAGAGAAATCCGATCTCGCTCGCCATCAGCAGCGCATAATAGGACCGGAAGACGGCGTCATGATTGATCTCTTCCGGCGCCAGACCGAACGCATTCAGCGTCGTGGCGAAATACAGCGCCGTCATGCCGGTCAAGAGAGACAGTGCGGGCCAGAAAAACACCCAGAACAACCGCGAGTCCCGCAGCGCCTCCGGCGCGACGTCAAACATCACATCATGCGGCTCAAACGGCCATATGGGTGAGGGCACCTTGCGGTATCCGGGCGGAGGCGGCGTGCTCATCGCCGGACAATTCCGGCCCGGTGCACCCGGGTCAAGTGGCGTTTATGCTTAACGCTTGGTCACCGGCGTATACACGTGAATTTTACTACCCGTGTCCCATAACGGCACCCGGATGGATTGCCCCCTCGACCGGAGAAAACTCCGGGGAGGGCGAGGCCAAAGGCCCGGCAATTGAATTATTGGGTAGCCGAAAGGGCTTGGGTGAGATGGCTAAGACGGTGCTGATCGTCGATGACGATCCGACGCAACGCCGCCTGTTGCAGGCGGTTCTTGAAAAGCAGGGTTTTGAAGTCGCCTCCGCCGACAGTGGCGAAGCCGCGATGGACATGCTGGCGCGCGGGGGCGTGGACGTCATGCTCCTCGATCTCGTCATGCCGGGCATGGACGGGATGGAGGTGCTCGAAGCGGTCCAGCGCAAGGGCATTGAAACGCCGGTCATAGTGCTGACCGCGCATGGCGGAATCGAGACCGTCGTCGCGGCCATGCGCTCCGGCGCTGCCGATTTCTTCATCAAGCCCGCCAGCCCGGAACGGATCACGGTCTCGGTGCGCAATGCGCTGAAGATGCAGACCCTCACCGGCGAGGTGAAACGGCTGAAAAAAACCGCCGGCGGCTCGCTCGGCTTTGAAGACATGATTGCCGGGGCCCCGGCCATGCGCCAGGTGGTGCGGCTGGGCCAGCGCGCCGCAGCCTCCTCCATTCCGATCCTGATTACCGGGGAAAGCGGTGTCGGCAAGGAGTTGGTAGCCGGCGCGATCCGCGCCGCCTCCGAACGGGCCGACAAGCCCTTTGTGGCGGTCAATTGCGGGGCCATTCCGGCCAATCTGGTGGAATCCACCCTTTTCGGTCACGAGAAGGGCTCCTTCACCGGCGCCACCGGCAAGCATATGGGCAAATTCCAGGAGGCCGATGGCGGCACGCTTTTCCTCGACGAAATCGGCGAACTGCCGCTCGACATGCAGGTCAAGCTGCTGCGCGCCCTTCAGGAAGGCGAAGTGGACCCGGTCGGCTCCAACCGTCCGGTCAAGGTCGATGTCCGCATCATTTCCGCAACCAATCGCGATCTGACACAGGAAGTCGCGGCCGGCCGTTTCCGTGAGGACCTGTTTTACCGGCTCAATGTCTTCCCCATCGAAGTGCCCTCTCTGCGCTCGCGCAAGGAAGACGTGCCGGCGCTCGTCCGCCACTTCATCACCCGCTTCAATGCACAGGAGAACCGGTCGGTTGTCGATGCCGCACCGGAAACCATGGCCATGCTCACCGCATTCGACTGGCCGGGCAATGTCCGCCAGCTGGAAAACACGGTCTTCCGCGCCGTGGTGTTGTGCGAAGGCGATTATCTCAGCCCCGGCGATTTCCCCCAGATCTCCGGCGTCATGCCCGATCTTGCAGACCTGCCGCCGCCGCCCCTGACCGGGAATACGATGGCCTTCGAGCATGGCGGTGAAACCTCCGGCCTGCCACCCGTGCCGATCATGGATGAGGGCGGGCATTTGCGGCCGCTGGAATCCATCGAACGGGACCTCATCGAGTTTGCCATCGAGACCTATGCCGGCCGCATGGCGGAAGTGGCCCGCCGTCTCGGCCTCGGCCGATCGACACTCTATCGCAAGGTGCGGGAATACGATCTCGACGTCGATCAGGCGCGGACGGCGTAAGATACAAATTTGGTGCGACTTGACCCCCGGGCTCCGTCCGGGGGTTTTCTTTTGAGCGCCTCCGCGAGACGAACAAGGCTGTTCCTCTACTCATCGCCACCCTTGATCACCCGCAGATTCGGCGGGCCGGTCGGGCGGGGCGGTGAAAGCGGTTCCGCCGCCTCACCGCTTTCCAGATCCTCATTGATGTCCCGCACCCGCGGTCCGGGCGTTTTCGCCTTCGGCTTGAAGGACGATTGCTTGAACCCCTTGCCGCGTGACATCGGCTTGCGGCCCTTGCCGTCCGCCTTCTTCTCGATTTCACGCAATTTAACCGCCTGCAGGCCGGAGAGGGCCTCGTCCAGCTTGCCCTTGTCGGGATCATTGAAGGCCGAGCCATAGGTTTCCAGCCGGTCGCCAACCGAATTGATGAAGTCGTCTTCCCATTCGGACAGCGTGTCCTCGCCCTGCTTTTCGGCGATCTTGCGGCGTGTGCGTTCGAGGCGGCGCAGCGCCTTGCGGGTCTTTTTGGGGTCGACCTCGCGCGGCAAGCCGGGCTCAGCCCTCGACCGCGCCCAGATAGAGCTCGAGCAGGGCTTCGGTTTCCTGCCGCTCATTGCGGTCGATCTTGCGCAGGGCGATGACGCGGCGGAGGATTTTGGTGTCATAGCCCATGGATTTCGCCTCGGCATAGACTTCCTTCATGTCGTCCATCACCTGCTTCTTGTCTTCCTCCAGACGCTCGATACGGGCGACGAAGGCCTTCAATTGCTCGCGCGCGGCCTGGCCGATCGTGTGGGTGTTGTCGGAAACGGCAGATGGGGATGCATCATCCATGGCGCGGCCTCTGGTCAGTCAGGTTGAATTGAAGGGCGCAAGCTAGGGGCCGTCAACCGATTCCTCAAGCACGCGATCAGCTGTAAGATCAGTTATCCCCGGCCCGGTGCAGGCGGCGCACGGCATTGGCGACCACATCCGGTGCCGTATGATGCAGCATATGGCCCCAGTCCTCGCGGACAATCAGCTCGGCATCCGGCAGGCTCGCCGCGACCGGAACCGAATGGCGGCTTGTGAACACCACCTGATCGGCTTCGCCGGCCAGAAAAACCACCGGGAGGCTCACGCCGGCGTAAAGCGCTTCCTGCCGCGCGAGATGGTCATTCACCTGTGCCATGTCTTCGGCATTGGCCTTGAAGATGTCCGCGCGGAAGAGACGGTTGACCTGCACGGCTTCGGCATAACCGTCCGGCACCGGTTGCGGATGGAAGGTGTCTTCCAGACCCGCATCAATCCGCCGTGGCCCCACCAGTGGAATGATCAGGCGGGTGATAACCGGACCGATACCGAAAAGCCGCGAGGCGCGATTATACCAGGCCGCATCGCCGACACCGGAATGCAGAGGGGCGCCGATCAGCACGACGCCCGACAAGACCTCGCCATGATCAATCGCCATGCGCATGGTGATCGCCCCGCCCCAGGAATGGCCGATGACGACGGGGCGCTCCATGTCCAGCCGCGCGGCCAGTTCGGCGAGCAGCGCCGCTTCCCGCTCCGGCGTCCAGCGCCCGTCCGGCCGCTCGCTCCAGCCAAGCCCGGGACGGTCGACATAAACGGCACGGAATCCGTCCAGGTGGCCGCCAAGCGCCAGCCGCATGTCCTCGGCATTGGAGGACGCGCCATGCAGGATCAGCACGGCCGGGCCGGTGCCCTCCTCGACATAGCGGATACGGGCATTGTCGATCTCGATGAAGTGTCCGGCAGGAGGCATATCGTCAGCCAGGGCTAGAGGAGTAAACAGCAGGCACAGGGCCAGAAAAAGGGACGCGCGGAAAATCAAAGCGACCGGCCCGTCAATTGAGCGCGCATGCGGGCCGCACCGCGCCCGGCAAGCTCATAGGCAGGATAGATGGTCAGCGCTTCCTGATAGGCTTCCAGCGCCGCTTCCGGCCGCTCGGCCGCTTCCAGCGTCGAGCCCAGAAGATAATAGGCATCAAAACGGCGCGGCTCCAGCGCCAGCGTCCGGTTCAGGGCTTCCAGCGCGTAAGTGTAATCCTGCTGTTCGAAAGCCACCTGCGCGGCCCGCAACCAGCCTTCGGCATAATCGGGTTCCAGCCGGGTGACATGATCGAACATGCGCGCGGCAATATCGGCATTATCGGCCGCCATGGCGGTTTCCCCGCGATCCATCAGAAGATCGATCGTGTCGCTGCCGGAGGTCGCCCACAGCGCAAGAATCTCGTCCACCAGCGGCGCAGCCTCTTCCGGTGTGGCGGTTTGCAGATGGTCCAGCCTTTCGGTCAGACGTTCCTGCGGCGTCTGGAAGGGCAGGGCCTGGAGGAGAAGGGCAAGGATCAGGGTTTTCATGGCGGCAGAAGATAAGCGGCTTTGCGCCAAGGTCCAGCCGCGCACGCCGTGTCTGACGGAAGTTTAACGCGGGCGGCGTGATGCGGGCGGAATCAAAAACGCCCCGGCAAGACCGGGGCGCATCGCAGTTCAATGTCAGCAGCCGGACTAACCAGCGCGGGCCTTGAAACGCGGGTCTTTCTTGTTGATCACGAAGACACGGCCGCGGCGGCGCACCACCTGGCAGGCGGCGTGGCGGTTTTTCAGCGATTTGATCGAGCTGCGCACTTTCATCGGACCGGCCCCGTGTATTCAATAAAAACCCGGCGCAAGCCGCCGGAGAGGCGCGGTATCTACGGGGCAGGCGAGGGAATGTCAACCGGAGGCTTCGGCAAAAATCAGCGCCTTACAAACCCGTTAGTTGCCCTTGCCATCAACCGCCCCTAGCTTCCCGCGCCATGCGTATGATCACAGCTCTTCTGATCGGACTGGCCGCTTCTGTCGAGGCGGCAGCTCAGGACATGATCGAGGTCGATCTCGAGCTCGTGCTCGCGGTCGATATTTCCTATTCCGTGGATGAGGACGAGGCCCGGCGCCAGCGCGAGGGCTATGTCGCCGCACTGGCCCATCCCGATGTCATTTCCGCAATCGAGGGCGGTCCGCTGGGCCGGATTGCCGTGACCTATGTCGAATGGGCCGATTCGCGTTTCCAGCGCGCCGCTGCCGACTGGACCGTGATCGGCTCGGAAGACGATGCACTGAATTTCGCTGCCATTGTGGCGGCAGCCCCGCTGGAGCGCGGTCATTATACCGCCATCGGCGCCGCGATCGCGGATTCGGTGCGCCGCATCGAAACCAATCAGTATCAGGGCTATCGCCGTCTGATCGATATTTCCGGCGACGGGCCGCAGAACCAGGGCATGGACCTCGATGAAGCCCGCGCCATGGCGGACGAGGCCCGCATCATCGTCAATGGCTTGCCGGTTATCTCTGATCAGCCGGGCCGCTGGGTGCGCCCGGTCGAGGTCAATCTGGACGCCTATTTCCGGGAGAATGTGGTCACCGGGCCGGGGGCCTTTGTCCTGCCCGCCCGCACCGCGGACGAGTTCCGCACCGCCATCCTTCGCAAGATGACACTGGAAATCGCCGGTGCCGCGCCCATGCCCTCCGAACTGGTTGGTGCCGCACCGTGAGGTGCCTCGCCGTCCTCGTATTTGCGTGCCTGTTGGCGATGCCGCCGGCTTTTGCGCAGCATTTTGCGGACCCGTCTGTCTATGCCGGCGATGACCTCATGACCCGCGAGCGTCAATATACACAGGATGGCCGCCTGATCGTCGATCTCGAACTGGTCTTCGCTGTCGATGTTTCAGCCTCGATTGACGAGATGGAAGCGCTGCAACAGAGGCGCGGGCATGTGCAGGCGCTGGCCGATCCCGACGTCATTTCGTCAATCCAGGCCGGGGGGCATGGCCGGATTGCGGTCCTGTATCTGGAATGGGCCGATGCCGATTTCCAGCGTGTGGTCGCGCCCTGGACGGTGATCGAGACAGAGGCCGATGCGCTTGCTTTCGCCGCGATTCTGGCGGAGGCCGATTTTGTGTCCGGGCGGCGGACGGCCATCGGGGCCGCCGTGTCCAATTCGGTTCAGCTCATTGAATCCAACCCCTATCACGGCATCCGCCGGGTGATCGATCTGTCCGGTGACGGGCCGCAGAATGCCGGCCCCAGCCTTCCCGATGCCCGGGCCGCGGCAGAAGCGGCTGAAATCACCAT
The DNA here is from genome assembly GCA_016124665.1 of Alphaproteobacteria bacterium. Classification (GTDB taxonomy): domain Bacteria; phylum Pseudomonadota; class Alphaproteobacteria; order Caulobacterales; family Maricaulaceae; genus Hyphobacterium. The sequence continues at coordinate 50,436 of WGNH01000007.1, forward strand.
TAATGGCATCTCCATGCAGAGCGAGCGGCAGCATCCTTTCCGCCCGCCTGTCAATATTGATGTGGCGCGCTATTTCGAGAACCATGTCATAGCGGGGCCACGATCCTTCGTGCTTCCCAGCCGGACCCATGAAGATTTCGTGGAAGCTTTGCGCAGAAAGCTTATCATTGAGATTGCCGGACTGTTTCCGGAAGAAATGACGGATAAGGGATGACACGGTTTATCATACTGATATGGCTTGCGGTCTGGCCGTTTGCGGCACACGCGCAGGACGGGAGTTTTTCAGACTGGCTGGCCGATTTCCGGCCCAGGCTGGAGGCCAGCGGTGCCAGTGCCGCAACGGTATCGGCCATGCTCGACGGTCTTGAACCCGATCTGACGGCGATCGAGCGCGACCGGACCCAGCCGGAATTTGTCCGCCCCTTGTGGGAATATCTCGATATTGCGGCCTCTGATCTGCGCGTCCGCAACGGTGCCGATGAAATTGCCGGCCGCCGCGCCATGCTCACCAGCATCGAGAACCGGTTTGGCGTGGATTACGAGATTCTTGTCGCGGTGTGGGGGCTGGAAAGCTCCTATGGTGCCATCCAGGGCGACCGCGATGTGGTCCGGTCCCTGGCGACGCTGGCCTGGGAAGGCCGCCGCCGGTCCTGGGCCGAGGCCCAGCTGATTGCCGTGTCCCGGATGATTGATCGCGGGCTGGCCCGCCGCGACGAGCTCTATGGTTCATGGGCCGGGGCGATGGGGCAGACCCAGTTCATCCCCGAAACCTATCTGGCCCGCGGCGCGGACTATGACGGCGATGGTCATATCGACATCTGGAACAATGTCGGCGACGCGCTTTCCTCGTCGGCCAATCTGCTGAGCGAGGCGGGTTGGACACGCAATGCGCCGGTCATAATCGAAGTGGTCCTGCCGGACGGTTTCGATCTGACCAGCTGGGATCCGGGCGCGTCACGCATGACCGCGGAATGGTCGATGCGCGGCGTCACCCGCGCCGATGGCGGGAGCTGGACAGCCGATACGCTGATGTATGCCTCCCGCCTGAACCTGCCGGCGGGTCTCAGAGGGCCGGCCTTCCTCACCTTCCCCAATTTCCGTGCCCTGATGCGGTACAATAATTCCACCTCCTACGGCATAGGTGTCTGGCTGCTGTCACAGCGCTTCAACGGCGATTTCAGCATTCGTGGCGAGTGGCCGGAAAATGATCCACCGATCACACGGTCCCAGACTTTGGCCTTGCAGGAAGGGCTGGCGGCACTCGGCTATGATCCGGGCACGCCGGACGGCATGTTCGGCCCCAATACACGCCGCGCCCTGATGGGCTTCCAGCGCGATCATGGCTATCCCGTCGACGGCTATGCCGGGCGCATCATGTATGACCAGGTCGTCGCCACGCTGGCGGCTTCTGGTCCGTCAACTGACTGACAATGGCGTTTGATACCAAGCTGCTGGTTCCGCTGATCTTTGCGGGATTCGCATTGCTGGAGATTGCCACGCGGCGGTTTTTCCAGAGCGGCAAGGGCAAGCCCCGGGATGTCTGGATCGAGGCCATCGGCACCCCGGTTTTCATCCTGATCACCGTGCCTGCCATTTTCTACGCCGCACCGGTGCTGATGGAGGCGGTCTTCCCGGGAAGCGCCAATGCCTGGGCGGGCCTGCCCTGGTGGGCGATGGTGCTGATCCTGCTGATCGGCGATGACATGACCCAGTACTGGTGGCATCGCGCTTCGCACGCTCACCCCTGGCTTTACAACCTGCACCGCGCCCATCATTCCGGCGAATATATGAGCATCCGCATCGTCTACAGAAATGCGATTGCCTATTACATTTTCATGCCCGGCCTGTGGATCGCCGCCATGCTCGTTCATCTCGGTTTCGGGCCGGTCTATGCGGTCTATCTGCTGATCAAGATGACGGTGATTTTCGGCGCGCATTCCTCGCTGCGCTGGGACGCGCCCCTCTACAAGGTCAAATGGCTGTCGCCTGTGATGTGGGTGATCGAGCGCACCATCTCCACACCGGCCACCCATTTTGCCCATCATGGCATGCACAAGGATGACGGCGTCACCCACTACAAGGGCAATTACGGCAATCTGCTTTTCTTCTGGGATGTCCTGTTCGGCACGGCCCACATCACACGGCGCTTCCCGGAAAAATACGGCATCGAGAATCTCGAGGACCGCAGCGCAGCGGGTGAGCTCGCCTGGCCCCTGATCCGGAAGTGATTTTCTAGATCGGTCCGCGCGGTTCCGGAACGGGTTTGGCAATCCGGGTGACCGAACGGATCTGCGGGTGCAGGAAAGCCAGAATGGCAGAGGCCGCAGCAATTCCGGCGCTGAGAATATAGGGCGTTTCCGGCCCGTAGGTCTGATACAGCCAGAGCCCGGCCACAGGTGCGATCAGAAAGCCGAGCCCGGCGGTCGCGGTGATCGTTCCGGCCGCGCGCCCCTGTTCTTCCGGCGCAACCGATATCGATGCGCCGCCGACAAAGCCCGACCGCGCCAGGCCGAAGGCGAAAGAGGTCAGCATATAGCCGAAAACGATCGACGCATAATTTGCGGCGAAGACCATCTCGATATTGGCCACGATCATCAGCGCAGCTCCGGTCGTCATCAGGGCGCGCGGGCTCGCCTTCAATGCCGGGATGACCACGAGCTGGGCAAATATGAGCGCGCCCGCCCCGGCCGTCAGGGCCACACCGGCCAGTTGCAGACCCTCGGCAGGTGTCAGATTCATCCGGTCCATGACATAGAAGCCGATGGCCTGCAGACTGATCGCCTGTACCAGCCATAATCCGCAGCCATAGGCAAAGAAGGGCGCAATCCGCCTGTCAAAGGCAAAGGCGAGCTGGGTAATCGGGTTGATCGGCCTTGATTGCTGACGCGGCGGCGTATTCTCCGGCAAAAGCAGGCGGACAAAAAAGGCCGCTGCGCCCACCAGAATGGCGACCGCCACCATGAAGGGCGCGATCCCGATCCGCTCCACAAAGGCTGCCGCCAGCGCCGGACCGACAATACCGCCGAGTCCGAAGGCCGCCGTCAGCCCGGCCAGGGCTTCGGTGCGTTCATCCGGCGAGGTGCGGTCGGCCACATAGGCCTGCGCTGCCGGATTGGTGGCCGAACCCAGCCCGCCAAACAGGGCCCGCGCCGCGGCCATGCCGAAAATGGCAATCAAAGGCGGCGCCCAGCCCATTTGTCCGGCCAGCGCCGCAGCGGCAAAAACCAGGGTCGAGACCGCAAAACTCGCGAGTCCGAAAATGATCAGCGGACGGCGGCCATAGCGGTCGGACAACGCCCCCCAGATCGGACTCATGATCAGGAATAAAAGCGCCGATATCGTATAGATCGCACCGATAAAGGCTTCCGCCACACCCAGATCGCGGGCCAGCGGCGGCAGAATGGCGAACAGCATGGAATTGCCGATTCCGGTCGCCATCAGGCACAGGAAAAGCAGGCGGAAGGACCGCCGTCTTTCTTCAGGGCTCGACGGATTGGAAGGATCATAAACCGGAGGCATGCCGATCCATTAGGCCTGTTATTCAGAGCCGTAAAGCAAGCGGCCATAAATTGCGGTTACGATGTATTTCAGGCCGCCCGCATGGCGCGCTCCGGCCGGTTTCCGTAAACCACCTCCTAATGCCGGTTACACCGGGTATTAAACTTAATGCGCCATATTGCGTCCCGAAACCGGACAGTCCCGCCAAAAGAGGACACCGGGAAAAACAACGGGTGGTGGACGCAAGATGTTTCAGATCATTGGGATAGTGGTCGTTGTGGCCATGGTGTTCGGCGGGTTTGCCCTGGCCGGCGGTCATTTCGACATCATCATAGCGGCAATGCCGTTCGAACTGATGATGATTGGCGGTGCGGCTGTCGGGGCCTTTCTCATCGGCAATTCCGGCAAGACGGTGATGAAAACCCTTGGCGATTTCGCCAAGATCATCGCCGGGCCGAAATGGAAGACGCAGGATTACCGCGATCTGCTGGCTCTGCTCTTCCAGCTGACCAAGACCATGAAAACCAAGGGTGTGATTGCTCTGGAAGCGCATATCGAGAATCCGAAGGATTCGGCGATTTTCCAGAACTACCCCCGCATTCTGAAAGATCACTTCGCGACCGATTTCATCTGCGACACACTGCGGATGATGACCATGAATCTGGAAGACCCGCATCAGGTCGAGGATGCCATGGAAGCCCAGCTGGAAAAGCATCACCATGAAGTGGCCGGCCCGGCCCACGCCATGCAGAACATGGCGGATGCCCTTCCGGCCCTGGGAATTGTCGCCGCGGTGCTGGGCATCATCAAGACCATGGGCGCGATCAACTCCCCGCCCGAGGTTCTGGGCGCCAAGATCGGTTCAGCCCTGGTTGGTACCTTTCTGGGCGTGTTCCTCGCCTATGGATTTGTCGGCCCGATGGCCGCGCGTCTGAAGGAAGTCTATGACGAAGAGCATACCTTCTACGTGATCATCCAGGCGGTTCTGGTCGCTCATCTTCACGGCAATGCCGCCCAGATCTCGGTCGAGATCGGCCGCGGCAGCGTCCCGAGCTCTGCGCAGCCGACCTTCATGGAGCTGGAAGAAGCGCTGGGGAATATCCAGACCGAAGCGTGATAAATGGAAAGCTGACGCTACAGGCGTCCTTTGATAGACTCCCTTGTCCCGGCGTGGATGAGGGAGTTTTCTTTTGGGCATCGAGATAGCCGGACCCTTGGGTCTGCTGATTCTGGTTTTCGATATCTATGCGATCCTGAATGTCGCGCGCTCGGCGGCATCGTCTCTGGTGCGGGTCATCTGGATTGCCCTGATCCTGATCGCCCCGATCATCGGTTTCCTCCTGTGGCTGTTTCTGGGGCCGCGGGAGGAACGCAGCCTTTTCCGGCGCTGAGACCGCGCTATAAGCGCATCCCATGAAAATCCGTGACGCAGACATTCTCATCATTCCCGGGCTCGGCAATGCCTCACCCCTGCACTGGCAGAGCCGCTGGCAGGCCAAGATGGCCACCGCCCGACGCGTCGAGCAGGACAATTGGCGGCATCCGGTCCGTTCTGACTGGTCCGCACGCCTGAACGCGGACATCCGCGCCGCGTCCAGGCCCGTCATCCTGATCGCCCATTCCGTTGGCGTTTTGACCGTGGCCCATGCAGCCCGGGATTGGGAGGCCGGCAGGGTGGCGGGCGCTTTCCTGGTCGGGCCATCCGATTGGGAGCGCCCGGACATGGAACAGAGATTTCCCGGGCACGGCTTTGCGCCCGTGCCGCGTGAACCGCTTGGCTGTCCGGCCCTTGTGCTGGCCAGCTCCAATGATCCGGCCTGCGATGTCACAACGGCAGAGCGCTGGGCGCTCGGCTGGCAGGCGCGGTTTGCGGTGGCCGGAGATGCCGGTCATTTTGACGAATCCGACGGCTTCGGACCGTGGCCGGAAGGCCTCATGGCCTTTGCCCAGTTTGCGAAAGCCCTGTGAAACTCTATTGCGACCCACCCCCGCTGGACTGGCGCGAGTCGGGGCCGGTCGCCACGGATTTCGGTGACATCTATTTTTCGGCAGAGGGCGGTCTGGAGGAGACCCGCGCGGTCTTCCTAACCGGCTGCGGCCTGCCCGGGCGCTGGCAGGACAGGGCCCGATTCACCATTGCCGAGCTGGGCTTTGGCACTGGGCTGAACTTCCTCGCCGCCTGGCAGCTCTGGAACCGGACCAGGCCATCGCAAGGCTGGCTTCATTTCATTTCGGTCGAGAAATTCCCGCTATCCGCCGGCAGCCTCCGCCGGGCCTTGTCAGCCTTTCCGGAGCTGACGCCATTTTCAGAACAGTTGATCGCCAGATGGCCACAACCCCTGAAAGGCGCGCACCGCCTGCGCTTTGATGCGGACCGGATCACCCTGACCCTGTTCCAGGACGATATCGCCAGCGCCCTGCCGCAGATCGAAGCCGGGGTCGATGCCTGGTTTCTCGACGGCTTTGCCCCGGCCAGCAATACCGAGATGTGGGCTGAAACCCTCTGGCCGGAACTGGCGCGCCTGTCGCGGCCAGAGGCCCGCGCCGCCACCTTTACCGTCGCCGGTGCGGTCAGGCGCGGCCTGCAGTCCGCCGGTTTCGAGGTCGAAAAACAGCCCGGTTTCGGCCGCAAACGGGAACGTCTGGAAGCCCGCTTCAAGGACGCCCAGCCTGCGGCCCTGCCGGCGCCTTTCCCCCGTCTCCTGCCGCAAGACGGCGTTGTGGTGATCCGCGGCGGCGGGATTGCCGGGGTGAGCCTCGCCCATGCCCTGCGAAAGCGCGGGCGGGAGGCCATCATCCTTGATCCGGGCGGCCTTGCGGGCGGCGCATCGGGCGCACCGTCGGGCCTGCTGACACCGCGGCTGGAAAATGCTGACCGGCCGCAGGTGCGGGCCACGCTGGGTGCGTTCGAATATGCCCGGCAGCTCTATACGGAACTGGGCGTGTTCGAACCGGAAGGCGCACTGCGGCTGCTGGAAAACGGCAAGGACAAGACCCGCTATGCCGCCATCGCAGACGCCATGGGCGAGGGCTATGACATGGGCCCGGACGGTCTGTGGATGGCGCGTGCCGGACGGTTTGACCCGGCTGCGACTGTCCGCGCCCTCGCCGGGGATACGCGGGTGATCACCGATACAGGCCGTATGCTGGAAGCTTCCCTTGTCATTGACTGCCGGGGTGCGGACGCGGCGCTGACGGGGCTCGCGCACAGTGCCGGGCGCGTGGTCACATGGGACGGCACGCCGCCCTCCCACCCGATGGTCTGGGGCGGATATGTTTCAGCTGCCCCGGGCGGCCGTGTGTTGATCGGCGCAACCCATGAGAAAGGCCGCGATCCCGGCAATGCGGATGAGGCGGCCGGGCGATTGCTGGCCGATCTGAAGGAGCGCCAGCCGGAGATCGCATCGGGGCTGTCCGGTCCGCCGCAGCATTGGTCCGGCATCCGGGCTACAACACCGGACCGCCTGCCCGTCTATGGCGCTATTCCCGGGGCCGGTTTCGAGGCGCACTGGCGGTCATGGGCCAAAGGCGGACCCCTGCCCGGGACGTCACCGGAGACGTCTGGCTGTCCCGCCATTTGCCTCACAGGTTTCGGATCGCGCGGCTTTGCCCATGCGCCGCTGCTGGCCGAAGCGCTGGCCTCCGATCTCTGCGGCGAGCCCTCGCCGCTGGAGCGGGCTGGCCGCGAGGCCTTCCACCCGGCGCGCTTCGCGATAAGGCGTCTGAAACGCGGCGGTTAACCTGGCAGAAACCATAGGCGTGACGTGCGGTCCGGACCGGCATGGCCCGGCGCACGGCTTGCAGTGACAGATCCCGAAACCGCGCAATCTGGCGCGAAACGGGACGGTAGCGTTAATGTCACGGCGAAACACACATCGGGATGGTTCAGAACGGCGCGCCCGCGCACGTCATATCTGGTTTCTGAACTCGGCCTTCGACAATATCGATTTTCCGACCACAGTGCTGCGTCTGGCGGAACGCGATCCCGATGCGCCCTTCCAGTTTGTGGTGACGCCGAATGTGGATCATCTGGTGCGCCTGCGCCGTGACGGTATTCTGGCCCCGCTCTATGCTCAGGCTTGGCTGACCGTCTGTGACAGCCGGGTGCTCGAACTTATTGCCGCCCTGTCCGGTGAGGAGGTCGATGTCACGCCGGGCTCGGATCTGACCAAAACCCTCTTTGACAATGTCGTCATGCGCCACGAACCGGTGACCATAATTGGCGGCACCAAAGAGGTAGTCGACAACGTCAAGGCGCGATATGGCCTGCGCGATGTGCGCTGGCATGAACCGCCCATGGGCTTGCGCAACAATCCACAAGCCATCGCCGAATGCGCCCAATTTGTTGCCGACAATCCTTCCCGCTTCACCTTCCTGTGTGTCGGTTCGCCACAGCAGGAAATGATCGCCGAAGCTTGCCTCGACCGGGGCGATTGCAAGGGCATCGGCCTGTGTGTCGGCGCCTCGCTGGACTTCCTTGGCGGCGCGGCTGAACGCGCGCCGGTCTGGATGCAGAAAGCGCGCCTGGAATGGCTGCACCGTCTGGCGCAGGAACCACAGCGCATGTGGAAACGCTATCTGGTGGACGGGCCGAAAATCGCTTTCCTGTGGTGGGAATGGCGCAAGGCCCGCACCAAGCTGCGCGCGTTTGAAAAGCGCCTGGCGGAAGCCGGCCTCTAGGCAAACGCTCCTTACCGCGCTAATCACGGCATCGTACAGGTGGCCGCAAGGCCTTGATAGGGAAGTGGGGTGAAAGTCCCCCGCTGTGCCCGCAGCCGTAAGCGGAGAGTGGTCTCACACCAAGTCACTGGGGACACCCGGGAAGACGTGAGCTGCCACATTGACCCGTGAGCCGGAAGACCTGCCTGTGCCGTCGCTCGTCCACCCGTGCGGGATCACGTGGGAATGGCACGGCCTGTCCGTTTGCAGCGACTCCTGAAAACCCGGCCGCGGGATATTTCGCGCGGCCGTTGCCGGAGTTGTTTGAAATGCGCCTGAAAACCCTCCTGCGGCGAAGCTGCGCCGCGATTTTCCTTCTCTCTCCTCCCGCGCTCGCGCAATCGGTAGATGATGACACCATCATCGTCATTGGCGGCCGCATCCCGGCCCTGGCAGAAGATGTCACCTCCGCCACCAGCCTTGTCGATGAAGATGACATCGCCCTGCGCGGCGGGCTGACGCTGGCCGACACCCTGCGGTCGGTGCCCGGCATGGCCGTATCCCGGTCTGGCGCAACGGGCGGGCTGACCGATCTCCGCGTGCGGGGTTCGGAAGCCAATCATGTCCTGGTCCTGATGGATGGCATTGAAGCCTCCGTGCCACTGACAGGCGGTTATGATTTTGCCCATGCGCCGGGTTTTGGCGTCGAGCGTGTGGAAGTCCTACGCGGGGAACAATCCGCCCTCTGGGGGTCGGACGCAATTGGCGGTGTCATCAATATCCGCACCGCGGGCTCGACCGGAGAAGAGAGGGCGCAGGGGCGGCTTGAAACCGGGTCCTTTGGCACGCTGTTCGCAGGGGTCAGCGCCTCGGGCCGGCAAGGCCGGTTCAGCGCGGGCGTCAGTGCCTCACACCTGCAAACCGATGGCATTGATGTCTCGGGCCTGGGCGGTGAAAAGGATGCGTATCAGCGCTTTTTTGTCTCCGGGACAGGAACGGCAAGGCTTGCGGAAGGCGAGTCGATTCAATGGGCTGCGCGATTTGCAGATTTTGAAAGCGAATTTGATTCCGATTCTGATTTCAATGGCTTGCTGGACAACACCAATCAGCACAGCGCCGGTCAGCAATTCTCTGCCGGGACCCGGCTGATGCTCCGGCGTTTCGGTTTGCGCCATGATCTTGCGCTCAATGCCTCGCGCGATGAACTGGCCAACTTCACAGACGCCGCTTTTACCGGCGAAACCGCAGCGTCCCGCTGGCAGGCCTTCTATCAGCCCACGTTCAACTGGCAGACGGGATCTATTGGCCACCAGCTGACCGGCCTCGTCGAGTTCGAGCGCGAGGAATTCGAGAGCTTTGCTGGTGCCGGGGCGGGCTCCAACCAGTCGCGGCAGACTGAAAACACGGCCGCCGCATTGGACTACCGGCTCGTTCGCGGCCCGCTGCGCGTGTCGGCCTCTATCCGCCAGGACTGGAATGACCGCTTCGACGATGCCGCCACCTGGCGCCTGGGCACGGCCTGGCATTTTGAAAGGCTTGGCGGCCGCGTTCGCGCCAGCGCCGGTGAGGGCGTCAAGAATCCCGGCATCTACGAGCTGTTCGGCTTTTTCCCCGGATTTTTCACCGGCAATCCCGGTCTGACACCGGAACGCTCCCGCGGCTGGGAGATCGGCTGGGATCAGGCGCTGGGATCAGTTGCCCGCCTGTCGGTCACATGGTTCGAGGCGGATCTGGAAGACGAGATTTTTACCGATTTCAGCGTTTCGCCAGCCACGGCGCGCAACCGGGTGACCGCGTCCCGCAGGTCCGGTCTGGAACTTGACGGGGAGGCGGATATCACCTCCCGGCTCTCGATCTCCGGATCGGCCACTTTCCTGCAGTCCGAAGAGAATGGCGTGCCTGAGCTCCGCCGCCCGGAATTCACCGGCAGTCTGGCCCTGAACTGGCAGTCAGTGGACGGGCGCTGGCAGGCGGGTTTTGCCGCGGATCATACGGGCGAACAGCTCGACACCGATTTCGGCAGTTTCTCGACCGTGACTTTGCCCGCCTATACATGGCTGTCAGCGCGTCTCGCCTGGCAGTTGTCCCCCGCGGCGCAGATTTATCTGCGCGGCACAAATCTGAGCGATGAGGAGAGAGTGGATGTCTTCGGATATGCCTCTGAAGGCCGCGGCCTGTTTGTGGGCCTGCGCCTCGGCCGTTAGCGCGGCGGACGGGCCCTCACGCATCGTTTCGGCGGATCTGTGCGCGGATGCCTATGTCTTCGCGCTCGCCGACCGGGAGGCCGTTGCGGCGGTCTCCTGGCAGGCCGGGCAGACGGTCTCCGGCGCGCCGGAATGGGCGCTGGACCTGCCACGGGCCTCGGATGACGCCGAGCGCCTGATCGCACTGCAACCGGATCTCGTGGTCTTCGGCCCCGCGGGCGCAGGTGATACGGCGCGCTTTCTGGACCGCGCGGGCATTGCCCGTGTAAACCTGCAATGGGGGGAGGACTGGGACACGGTGACCGCCAATCTGCGCCTTATTGGTGCGGCAATCGACGAAGCCGAACGCGCAGAGGCCCTGATGACAGAACTGGAGGCGCGGCGTCAGCATCTGGCCATGCGGGCGGCGGAGCATGGGCGTCCACCGTCCGTTTTCTATCTCAGCGTCACCGGCGGCGCGGCTGGTACGGACACGCTGGTGGATGAGGCCATCCGCATGGCGGGCGGTCGCAACGCCGCAGCGGAAGCAGGGGCCAGAGGCTGGCTGGCCGCGAATGCGGCCTGGGCGTTCCGGGTGGATCCGGACCTCGTCATTACCAGCTATTTTGTTGACGGATATGCGACGCGCAACAATACAGGCGCGCGCCATTCGGCATTCCAGCGCCTGCTGCAGGACACGCCCCGGATCGATATTCCGGCCTCCGCATGGTCCTGCGCGGGACCGGCCCTGATGGACGCCGCCGAACAGATCGCCGATGCAATCGATTACGCAGGGCAGGGGACATGAAGGATATCCGCCTGATACTGATTTTGTCGGGGATTTGTGGTCTGTCGGGACTGGCCGGCCTGTTCGTTGACGGGTTTCCGGTGGCGGCATTACGGGCGGGCGATGAAACCGCATGGCTATTGCTGACCGAGCTGCGGCTGCCGCGCATCGCGCTTGGCTTTCTGGTCGGAGCGGCACTGGGCCTGTCCGGCGCGGCTTTGCAGGGCTATTTCCGCAATCCTCTTGCCGATCCCGGTGTTGTCGGCGTGTCGGCCAGTGCCGGTCTGGGCGCGGTCGCGGCGCTGTATTTCGGACTGGTCAGCCTCTCGGCCCTGGTCCTGCCCGTAATGGCGATTGCCGGGGCGGCTCTGGGCGGCACGGCGCTTCTCCTCATTGCCGGACGCGGCGCCACGGCGACCAGCCTCATCCTCTCCGGCGTTGCCGTCGGAGCGCTGGCCAATGCGCTTGTCGCACTGGCCATGAATTTCTCTCCCAATCCCTGGGCCTTGTCGGAAATCGCCTACTGGCTGATGGGGTCCCTGCGCAATACCAGCTGGACCGAAGTCCGGATCGCCCTGCCGCTCATCGCAGCGGGGGCGGCAATATTGCTGACCACGGCACGCGATCTCCACAGTCTCACCATTGGCGAGGACGGGGCCCGCGCGCTCGGCGTCAATCTGCGCGGCCTGCAAATCCGCCTGATCGCCGGCACGGCTCTGGCGGTTGGCGCAGCGGTCGCGGTCGCGGGCGCCATCGGCTTTGTCGGACTGGTCGTGCCGCATCTGATCCGGCCTCTGGTTCATCACGAGCCCGCGCGCCTGCTGCTTCCGTCGGCGCTGGGGGGCGGGGCCTTGCTGATGACGGCGGATGCGGCCACTCGCCTTGTCTCCGGCGATGGCGTTCCGCTCTATCTCGGCGTGATGACGGCGATCCTCGGCGTGCCATTCTTCTTCCACCTCATCCGGCAGACGGGGAGGCTGGCGCCATGACCGCCCGCTTTGAACTGGACCAGATCGATTGCCGTTATGGCGAACGCACGGCGTTTCAAACCCGCCATCTGGCGATTGCGTCAGGGGAGCTGACCGCGATTGTCGGTCCGAACGGGGCGGGCAAGTCCACGCTCGTCAAGACGCTGGCCGGACTGATCACGCCGGTACAGGGAGAGGTCCGTCTCGACGGTGTCGCGCTGCACCGCTTTGCCGACCGCGAACGCGCCCGCCGCATTGCCTATCTGCCCGCGGATTCGCGTCTCGCCTGGCCGCTAATCGCGGTCCGGGTGGTGGAATTGGGGCGTTATCCCTTCCTGAAGCCGCTTCACGGCTTCACGGATGAGGATGGCGAATACCTTGACGATGCCATTCAGCGGGCGGGCGCAACCGGGCTGACGGCGCGGCGGTTTGACGAACTGTCCTCCGGCGAGAAAGCGCGCATCCTGCTGGCAAGGGCGCTGGCCACAAATGCCGGCACCTTGCTCCTCGACGAGCCCGGCGCGGCACTGGATCCGCGCCATCAGCTCGCCGTGATGAAGGTTCTGCAAGCCGAAGCGCGAAGGGGCGTCTGCACCGTCTTTGCCGGCCATAGCCTGGAGCTTGTCAGCCGCTTTGCGGACCGCGTCCTGGTCATGGATCAGGGCCGCATTGTCGCCGATGGCCCGCCTCGGGAGGCATTGTCGCCACCGATCCTTTCGGATGTCTTCGGCCTTGATGCGCCGAAAGGGATCACCCCGCCAGACTGGGCCATGGGCTAGGCAGAGAAGACGATCTCCGGTGCCGGTTTGCGCACGTCATCGGCCGAGACCAGCATGGCCTGGGCGGCACGGGCAAAAGCCTCTGCCACGGGGCCGTTGCCAAAAGCTACCGGCTCGCCGGAATCCGAGCGCTCGCGCAATTCAATCGTCAGGGGAATCTCGCCCAGGAAGGGCACGCCCATCGCATCGGCTTCGGCGCGTGTGCCGCCATGACCGAATATCTCGCTGGCTTCGCCGCAATGCGGGCAGAGAAAGACGCTCATATTCTCGATCAGGCCGAGAATGGGCGTATGCGTCTTTTCAAACATGGCAATCGCCTTCCGGGCATCATCCAGCGCCAGATCCTGCGGCGTGCAGGCGATCACCACGCCGTCAATGGCGATGGTCTGGGCAATGGCCAGTTGGGCATCGCCCGTGCCGGGCGGCATGTCGATGATCAGCACATCGGGCTGGCCCCAATCGGTCTCGTTCAGGAATTGCTGGATCGCCCCCTGCACCATGGGCCCGCGCCAGACCACCGGCTGGCCGGGCTTGGTCAGGAAACCCATGGACACGACGCGGACACCATGCGCTTCGGCGGGCTCTATGCCCTTGTCGGTCTTCTTCAGCCCCTTGATATCGCGCAGGCCGAACAGCCGCGGAATGGACGGGCCGTAAATATCCGCGTCCAGTATGCCGACCCGGTGACCCTGCTTGGTCAGGGCGGCGGCCAGATTCGCTGCAACCGTGGATTTTCCGACCCCGCCCTTGCCGGCGGCCACGGCGATGATCCGTTTCGCCGGCCGGGGCCCGTCTGCCACTGCTGCAGCCTGTCGCGGGCGCTCCTTCGGCTGGCCGGGCGCGCGCTGGATCGTGGTGATGACACGGACGCGCTCGACACCGCTGATCTCGCGGGCGGCCGATTCGATCTCGGCTTTCAGGCCTGCCGCATCCTCGTCTGCCGCAGCTTTGAGGACAATTGTGGCGACGCCATTGTCGATGACGGCCCCATCCAGCCGCCCGGCTGTGGCCAGTCCCTTGCCACTGGACGGATCGGATATCGCGTCGAGACGGGCCAGCAATGCATCAGACATGGCAGTCATTCTCCAAAACCATCAGGGTCAACATAGGCATGCCCGCGGGACTGCCAATGCGGCAATCGCGTTCGGGATGATATCTTGTTGTAAACAGGAAGAAAATGGTGGGCGCGGCAAGGATTGAACTTGCGACCCCTACGATGTCAACGTAGTGCTCTCCCACTGAGCTACGCGCCCGTCCACCAAGGGAGGCGAGCTATTAGCCCCGCTGCGGCACGGATGCAAGACGAAGCTGCATTCTGTGCTGAAATGACAGGCGTCTGACGATCGTATGACTTTTATGCAACATTCACGGCGGAAATACGGCGAAGATGGGGCGCACGCTTTACGAGCGGGAACGCGGCGGTGATAGTGGGATCAGGAAAGTAGCCACTTTCCGGCTGTGCGCGTTTGCCTCGGTGTCTGTTCTGTCGCGGTGAACCAAAATAAACAAGTCATGAAGGGGTATGACAGTGAGCAATTTCTGGGATCGCGAGCGTCTCTTGCGCTCAACCATTCTGGCGGGCTTCGCGGCAGCGGGTCTGGCCGGGGCGACTGCGTATGCGCAGGACGTCGAAGAAGATGAGGAAGCTGTTGAGGAAGAGGAAGAAGAGGATACGGTTGTTGTAACCGGTTCCCGTATTCAGCGCTCTGAATTCAACTCGCTTTCGCCGGTGCAGGTTATTTCGGGCGAAGTTTCGCGCGAAGTCGGTCTTGTGAACGCCGCAGACATTCTGCAGGCCCAGTCGCAAGCAACCGGTACGCAGATCGACACCACATTCGTCGGCTTCGTTCTCGACAACGGCCCGGGTTCGGTTCAGCTGAACCTGCGCGGCCTGAATGCCGAGCGCACCCTGACGCTGATCAATGGCCGCCGCCTGGCGCCGGCCGGTATCGGTGGCGCACCGACCAGCCCGGATCTCACACTGATCCCGGGTCTGATCATCGAGCGCATCGACCTGCTGCTTGACGGTGCCTCCTCGATCTACGGTTCGGACGCTGTGGCCGGTGTGGCCAACGTCGTGCTCCGTCAGGACTTCGAAGGCGTCGAGTTTGAATACAACCGCACCACCCCCTTCGATGATGGTGGTGAGCAAACCCAGTTCGCAGCCGCCTGGGGTATCAACTCTGACCGTGGCTTTGCCGGTTTTGCCTTTGAATATTCGCAAACCGAGGTCCAGCGCCTCGGTGACCGTGATTTCACCCGCGGCTGCCCGCGCAATCACGAAATCGGCAACGACGGCGTGATCCGTTCCGTCGACGTCTCGACCTGGGACTTCTCGGGTGCCAATCCGGGCGACATCAATAATGGCCGCAATGTCGGCCTGTTCACCGGTGCCAATGCCTCGTGTAACACCTCGCTGATCAACCGCCTTTTCATTCCGATCGGTTTCGGTTCGGTCTATTACACGCCGGGCTTCTCCAACATGCTGGTGCCGAACTTCTCGGAATCCAACCTTGGCGGTAATGTCGGCGGTCCGCTGGGCTCGAACGTCTGGAGCCTGGCGCGTCTGCAAGGTCAGCCGGGGCCGTATACGTCCGATTTCGACTTTGCTTCGCCGCTCTACAACCAGAATACGGCATCGAACTACAACGATCAGGATTTCATTCCTGAGCAGCAACGCTGGAGCTTCTACAGCTATGGCGAGCATGATGTCAGCTGGGGCAGCAACACTTCGGCCTATTACGAGCTGCTGGTCGCCAACCGCCAGACCACGATCAACTCGCTGGATCCGGGTTTCTTCCCGACCGTTCCGGCCAACAACCCGTTCAACCCGTGTAATCAGACCACCAATCCGGATGGCGTAAACTGCCTCGCGCTTTTCGGTGTGAACTTCGGTAATCTGGATGTCGTTCCGATCATCCAGATTCTGGGTGAGCGGGACCGTCAGGAAGCGGATATCACGCAGATCAGTTCTGTTGTCGGCTTCCGCGGCGACCTGCCCTTCTTCAATTCCTGGAGCTATGACCTCTTCACGAGCTATGCCCGTTCGGAAGGTTTCAGCCGCTTCGTCGGGGTTGATAATGACCGTCTGCAATTGTCGCTGAATACATCACAGCGTCTGCCGAATGGCGATGTGGTCTGTGGTATCGACATTGATGGCGATGGTCTTCCGGACAATGAAGTCGGCGCCTTTGGCGGCGAATTCCTCAGCAATACGCCGTGTGTTCCGATCAACCTGTTCCAGCCGTCCATCTATCAGGAAGGCGGCGGTGTCCTTTCACAGGCCGAAATGGATTACCTCCTGGCACCGGCCACCATCCGGACCGTTTACGAGCAGCTGCTCGTTGGCGGTACGACGACCGGCAATCTGTTCACGCTAAACAATGGCTCTGATGTTCCGCTTGTTCTCGGTTTCGAATATCGCCGCGACACCATTCAGTCACAGGCGGACGATACTTTCGGCCGCGGCGACATTATCTTCCTCTCGGCTGACCAGGGCGCAACCGGTAACCGCTATCTGTGGGAAGTCTTCGCAGAAACGGAATTCCAGCCGATTCTCGGCCGCCGCTTCGCTGAAGAGGTGACGATCAACCTCTCGGGCCGCTGGACGGATGAGAGCAATTACGGCACCGACGTCACCTACTCGATCAAGGGGAACTGGCGTCCGACCAACTGGCTGAACTTCCGCGGTTCCTACGGCACGTCCTATCGCGCGCCGAATGCCCGCGAACAGTTCCTGGCGGGTCAGACCGGATTTGCCACTGTCTCCGACCCGTGTGTGGTTCCGACCGCTGCCCGTGTCGATCTTGACAACAATCCCGCCACGCCACCGACTTATGATCCGAATCTCGACACACGGTCGCAGATCACGATCGCCAACTGTCAGGCTGCCGGTGTTGATCCGACGTCACTGGGTCTGGCCGCCAACCTGCTGCCGAATACTTCGGTGGAAACGGCCTCGGGGGGGACAACCCTGCTGGATCCGGAAACCTCGACCTCCCAGACTTGGGGTCTCGTTGCGGAACAGCCATGGTTTGAAGCCTTCGATCTGCGGCTCGCAGTCACCTATTACGACATTGTTGTCACCGACTCGGTCAACGAGCCGACGGCAGCCTTCATTGTCGGTGATTGCTACAACACCATTCCGGGCTTCCAGTCCGCCTTCTGTAACCGTATCCAGCGGGATGGACAGGGCTTCCTGAACTTCATCGATGCCTCCTTCATCAACATTGGTACGATCAACTCGAAGGGTGTGGATTTCAACGTTCTCTATGAGGATGAAATCCCGTGGTTTGGCGGCTGGGGTCTGACCACAGACCTTCGGGCCACCCGCCTGAACGAGCAGATCTTCAATGTTCAGGGTATTCCGGATGATAACGCCGGTGAGACCGAAGCACCGCATTGGACAGGTTCTGTCCGCGTTGCTCTGGACCGCAATAACTGGCGCTTCACCTGGTTGACCCAGTACATTGGCGGCGGTGAAGAGGTTAATCCGGGCACGACCGGTGTGACCTGCCGTCAGGTCAATGCGGCTGGCACCGGCCTCAGCAACTGCGGTACGCCGGTTTACTGGACCGATGAATACTACACGCACACTCTGGGCGTCTCCTGGACGCCGGATACGTGGGTGATCAACTTCGGTATCCAGAACGTGCTCGACGAAGAGCCGCCGGTTGTTGACCCGGCGGGTGTGTTCGCCATCGGCAACGTGCCGATCGGTATCGGCCACGACCTCCGCGGCCGCCGCTGGTTCCTCGGCGTACGCAAGTCGTTCTAAGAAACGGCAACAGTACTGAAAATGAGCGGCTCCGGAGATATCCGGGGCCGCTTTTTTCTTGGCCAGGACAATTTGAAACATGCTGCGCTTTGCGCCCTGCCGGGTCTTGCCCTTGGCGGTCAATTTGCGCACTCTATCTTCGAACCGGGATCAGACAGCCTCAGGGGATGTGAATATGCGTAAACTCGTTTTGGGAGCGGCCGCGTGCCTGTTGGCCGCTGGCAGCGGCCACGCCGTTCAGGGTGAAGTCGTGCCGCTGGAATATTTTGCAACCTATCCGGCGGTGGCAAATGTCTCCCTGTCGCCCGATGGCGAGCATATCGCCATGCGCCGCCTGACCGCGCGCGATGGTGACTATATTGTCGAGGTTTACTCGACGGACGATTTCTCCGCCGCCCCTGTGCGCCTCGGTGCCGAGCGCATGGAAGTGTTGAGCGTCAGCTGGGTGTCACCCGAATATCTGATCGTGAATTTCCGCCAGCAGGTCCGTGACCGGATCGAAGGCGTCAATCAGGGCGTTTTTGAATTCAGACAGGCCATTGTTCACTGGTCGGGTGAGGGCGGTTTCCGGACCCTGAATGATGACGTCCAGATTGTGCGCCGCATGGCAGACGATCCGGATCACATCATTATCCGCACGGCAGGCCTGGATGCAGACACCACGGTCGAAGACCTACGCGGCCGGTCGATCGGGCGGGTCAGCACGCCTGACTTCTACCGCTACAATGTCCGCACCGGACGTCAGACGCGCATCCTTCGCGGCAGCAGCCGGTTCGGAAATTACGTGCTTGACCAGGAAGGCAATCCGCGTTTCGCAACCGAGCTCGATGTTGGCAGCGAGGAAGTGATCTATTTCTGGCGTCCCGATCCGGATGATCCGGAGTGGCGCGAAGTGATGCGCTGGTCGCTGACAGAATACGACACCTACGGCCAGTCGGGCGTCAATGTTGTGGGTTTTGATCCCGATCGGGATTACCGGGCTTATGTGCTCGCGCATAATGGCGAGAATACGGTTGGCGCCCACATCATGGATTTGCGCTCGGGCGAATATATCCGCACCATCTATCAGCGCGAGGATGTCGATATTCAGGGACCGCGTTTCGAACCCCATATCGACCGTGAGCCGGAACTGGCCGGTTTCAGCTTCTATGCGGATGGCGAACGGCAGTACGCATGGATCAGTCAGGAAATGGCGGACCTGCAGGCCGTGGTCGACAATGCTTTCCCGGACACACGCAACACCATTCTCAGCTGTGTGAATGAATGCGCCCAGATGCTCGTCTTCTCGCAATCTGCGCAGGAGCCGGGCGTCTATTATTATATCGAGGGCGGGCAGCCGGTGGTCATCGGCCGCGCCTTTCCGCAACTGATGAACGCCGCTTTCGGCCGCGAGGAATTCATCACCTATGAAGCCCGCGACGGCCTCCGAATTCCGGCCATTCTCACCTTGCCGCCCTTCGGCGAAGCGCCCTATCCGCTGGTTGTGATGCCGCACGGCGGGCCCTGGGTGTCCGAGGCCCGGGCATTTGACGAGTGGGCCACCGTCCTCGCCAATCGCGGCTATATGGTCATGCAGCCGCAATACCGTGGCTCGCTCGGCTACGGCATTGATCACTGGCTGCGTAGCTGGGGGCAGTGGGGCATCACCATGTCGGACGACAAGGATGATGGCGTCCGCTATCTCATTGATGCCGGGCTGACAGAGCCGGATCAGGTCGCCATGTTCGGCTGGAGCTATGGTGGCTATGCCGCTTTCGCAGCCGCTGTCCGTCAGCCGCCGGTCTATAATTGCGCCATTGCCGGGGCCGGCGTTTCCGATCTGGATGTGATCCAGCGCGACTTCGGGGGCGGCGGCATTCAGAGCGAGCTGATCGATGAAGGCTATGCCGGCATGTCACCCAGTGAATTCGCTGAAGATATGCGCATTCCACTACTCATCATCCATGGTGAAGTTGACCAGCGTGTGCCGCAATATCAGAGCCAGTTCATGATCCGGGCGCTGGAACGCAATGGTATTCCGCACCGCTATGTTGAATTGCCGGACGCGGACCACTTCTCGAACACGCTCAATTTCGACAACCAGCTGACGCTATATACAGAGCTGACCAGCTGGCTGGCCAATGAGTGTGGCATGCCGACACCGCAAAATCCGGCGCGGTAGGCATACGCAGCCTCAACGGGAAAGGCCCGCTCGAAGGAGCGGGCCTTTCTTGTTTCTGCTGATACGATGAAAATCAGGCCGCCATCACCCGGTCAACTTCATCCACCAGCTCCCGCAGATGGAAGGGCTTGGACAGCACTTTCGCATTGCTCGGCGCGCTCGACCCCGGATTCAGGGCGACCGCCGCAAATCCGGTAATGAACATGATCTTCAGCGCCGGTGTCAGCTCGGCGGCCCGCCGTGCCAGCTCGATCCCGTCAATGCCGGGCATGACGATATCTGTCAAAAGCAAATCAAACGCGTCCTTGTTTGCTTCGAAGACCGACAGGCCCTCATCGCCATCAGCGCATGCCACGACATCATGACCGGCCCGTTTCAGGGCCTTGGCCAGAAAGTCACGCATGGAGCCATCATCTTCAGCCAAAAGGATTTTCGCCATTCCGGGATCTCCACCAATCCGTTTCCTGACACTTATCTAGCGCATTAAGGTAAAAGTCCGCTGAACGCGTGGAATGTGGCGTGTGAAATGCTTGACCGCCACACCCGCCCTTCGCCATTGTGCTCTGATGCCACAGCGCTCATCCCCACAGGCGGTTCAGGCCATGGATCCGTCTCCGGCAGTAATTGCCAGGATCACGGACCCTGTAATCGTGCACCGTCCGGCCGAGCGCCGTTCCCCCCTGCTGGCCGCCTCACCACATAGTGGGCGTACTTACCCACCGGATCTTCTGGCGCAGTCAGCCTTGCCGCTGGACCAGTTGCGGCGGTCCGAAGATGCCTATGTCGACAAACTGATCGAAGCAGCACCGCAACTCGGTATCACCAGCGTGATGGCGCCTTTTCCGCGGGTCTTCATTGATCCCAACCGTTCGACGAGGGAACTCGATCCGGCGCTGTTCCCGGACATGGCCGCCACATCCGCCGGAACGACCCCGCATGTCCAGGCGGGTCTGGGCATCATCCCGCGGGTCAGCGCGGGCGGTCGCGCCCTCTACCATGGCCCGCTGTCCACTGCCGAGGCCCGGCAACGCATAGCGGATTACTACCGGCCGTATCATGGGGCCATTGATGTCGAGCTGAAATCCGCCTGTGATATTTTCGGCAAGGCGATATTGCTCGACTTCCATTCCATGCCGGCCATTGCGGCCGGCGGCGCAGATATTGTGCTGGGCGACCGGCATGGCAGCGCCTGCGACGCATCCATCATGACCCGCGTCGAGGCGGCATTCCTCGCGCAAGGTTTTCTGGTCCGCCGTAACCGGCCTTACGCCGGCGGCTATACAACGGCGTGTTATGGCAAGCCCGGCCAGAACCGGCATGCCATTCAGATCGAGATCAATCGCGGCCTCTATCTGAACGAGGAAACAGTGACCCGTTCCGGCACATTTCCCGCCACACGGGAGAAGGTCGAAGCCGTGCTCCGAGCGCTTGTGCAGGAAAAATGGTCATAAATTGTCACATAAATATCTGATATAATGCATTAAAACTTCGTCTCGTCATGCGCGGCATGGCCTTTGCTCCCCTCTAGCGCGAACGCGTCGAGCGGACGTAGGTCAACAAGCGATTACTGGAGCCGATAAAATGACGAACGAGATTGATTTCCACATTGGCAAGCGGTTGCGCCGCCGCCGCCGCCTCCTGGGTCTGACTCAGCAACAGCTGGCAGAATCCGTCGGAATCCGTTTCCAGCAAATCCAGAAATACGAATGTGGCGCCAACCGCGTCAGTGCCAGCCGTCTGTTCGAGCTGTCACAGTCCCTCGATGTGCCGGCCCAGTACTTCTATGAAGGCCTGATACCGGATGATGCGAAAGAAGATGATCCGGACGTCATGGCGGCCGATATCCTGTCACAGAAAGAGACCATGGATCTCGTCCGTGCCTATTACCGGCTCGGGGAACGCCCGCGCAAGCGGCTGCTCGAGCTCGCCAAGTCGCTGGAACCCGCAGAGCCGGCCAACGACGCCGCTTGAAATCTTGATAGCTGACAATCGCTGACCGCCCTGATAGGTCAGCGGCATGACAGTCCGTAATCTCGAAAACGACCTCGCGTTTGCGCACCGGTTGGCAGATGCCGCCGGTGCCGCCATTCTTCCACATTTCCGCCGCCGCCCTCCGGTGGAGAACAAGGCAGCGGCAGGGTTTGATCCGGTCACGATCGCGGACCGGTCATCCGAACAGGCGATGCGTGATCTCATCAATGTCGAGCGCCCCGGCGACGGTGTGCTCGGCGAAGAATTTCCACCGCTCGAGAGCCGCAATGGCTGGTCCTGGACGCTGGATCCGATTGATGGCACGCGCGGCTTCATCGCCGGCACCCCGGCCTGGACCGTGCTGATTGCCCTGACATATGAAAACCGGCCCGTGCTCGGCGTGATTGATCAGCCGCATACCGGGGAGCGGTTTTCAGGCCATGCCGGCGGTGCCGAGCTGGCAACCCGGGAGTCGCGCCATGCCATGCAAGTATCCGGAGTAACAGAGCTCGGCGAGGCCATCCTTGTAACGACCGATCCCTATCTGTTTCAGGACCGCGAAGCCGGTCAGTTCGCCGCCGTCCGGGAGGCTGCCCGTCTGACACGCTATGGAATGGACGCCTATGGCTATGGCTTGCTGGCGGCCGGATGCGTCGATCTGGTAATCGAATCCGGCCTGTCTGCCTATGACATTCATGCGCTTGTGCCCGTCGTGAAAGGCGCAGGTGGACTCATCACCAACTGGCAGGGCGAGGACGATTTCAGCACCGGGTCGCTGGTCGCCGCGGCGACACGGCAACTCCATGCCCGTGCGATCGAAAAGCTGAATTCGGTCTAGCCCTCATCTTCCGCAGGGACCGGATCGGTTTCCGGCTTGCGGAATAACAGCGTCATCCGGTCGCTTTCGCCAATCGCCTCATACGGGGTGGAATCAAACCCTTCGGCTTCCCAGCCGCTGCGGGAGGGCGGCAGTGTCCAGACCCCGTTCGGATGATCGGCGGTATCAGCCGGGTTGGCATTGATCTCGCTGCTCCCGGCCAGTTCGAAGCCTGCCTCGCGGGCGATGGCGATAATATAGGCTTCCTGGACATAACCCGACCCGGCCAGCGGATCCTGTTCGCGTGTATCCGGCAGGCGGTGTTCAACCACGCCCAGAACGCCGCCCGGCCGCAGAACCGCGTAAAAATCGGAAAAGGCACGTTCGGTAAATCCGCCACGCATCCAGTTATGGACATTGCGGAATGTCAGAACGGCATCCGCGGAACCGGGCGCACCCAGCCCCTGATTATCCGGACCCCAATCAAGGATCACGACATCGCCAAAAAGATCTGATCCGGTAAACCGGTCTTCAAAGCTGGCCCGGCTCCGTCGGCGGACTTCGCTCTCGCTGTCAGCCGGGAAATGTGCCGCCATATAAGTGCCGCCATTGGCGCTCAGCCAGGGAGCCAGGATTTCCGTATACCAGCCGCCGCCCGGCCAGATCTCGATCACCGTATCGGACGGGTCGATTCCGAAGAAGGCGAGCGTTTCGGCTGGATGGCGGAACTCATCACGTGCTCCGTTTTCGCCGCGCCAGTCGCCGGCCAGCGCCCATTCCAGCGTGCCGCTCACAGCCGCGCTTTGTGCCTCGGCCGCAACCGTTCCGGAGTCCTGTTCAGCGGCAGCAGTCCCGGCATCCGCCTCGACATCAGCACCGGTTGCGTCTTCACCTCCACTGCAGGCCGTCAGTACAAGGCTAGCCAGTCCGGCCATCCATAGTGCGCGTTGCATGGGAAACTCCCGGAATTGCTGAATTTTTCAACGCCTACGACTAAAGAAGCACAGCTCCTCTTGCAAGCACTGATCCGCATTCCTACCTCGTTTGGTGCAGGCCGCCAAAACGGGGTCTGCGCATCGGACAATCCGGCCTGAATGGCGGATCAAGCCCGGTGCGGAACCTGTCCGGTCCAAGGCAAGGGCCGGGCGCAATACTTGTCGCTTCTGAAGGAGGATAAGACTATGAGAAGCCTTGATTACACACCGCTCTACCGTTCGATCGTCGGTTTTGACCGTCTGGCGAACATGATCGATTCAGCCTCGAAAGCTGATCCGTCAGCCGGTTTCCCGCCCTATAATATCGAACAGCTTGGCGAGAATGATTACCGCATCGAACTGGCCGTTGCCGGTTTCGGCGAAGACGATCTGACCGTTGAGGTCCAGGAAAACGTGCTGACGGTTTCCGGACGCAAGGAAGCACGGTCGGAAGACGATGGTCCGAATTACCTCTACCGAGGCATTGCCGAGCGCGCCTTCGAGCGCCGCTTCCATCTTGCGGACCATGTTGTCGTCGACAATGCGGAGCTGAAGAATGGCCTGCTGGCCGTAACGCTCCGCCGCGAAATCCCGGAAAGCGCAAAACCGCGCCGGATTTCCATCGGCAACACATCGGTGAAAGGCCGCAAGGTCATTGAAGGCGGCAAGTCGAAAGCTGCCTAGACCCTGATACGGCTACGGACACAGCCAGCGCGCGCCTTATTCCCTTCAGGCGCGCGCTTTTTGTTGTCAGGCAGCATCCAGATCGACCACGCCATCCGCGGCATCGATATCGGTCAGAAAGGATTCGCTCACGCGCGCTCCGGTAAAACAGGAGCCGGAGAAATGGGCATGGCGCACATCCGCACCGTACAGCGTGGAATAGGAAAAATCCGCGCCCGTCGCCTTGATGCGGCGGAGATCGGCGCCGGAAAGATCGGAATAGCGCACCTTGGCCGCCGCAAGCGAGGCCGGCAGAATGCGGTCCTCCTCCAGCAATAAGGGCCCCAGCTTGCAGTCGCGCAGATCGGCATTATTCAGCTTCGCGCCGGTCAGATCGGCACCGCGCAGATCCGCTCCCCGCAGGCAGGTCATCCGCAAGTCGGCGCGCTCCAGCCGCGCCCCCTGTAATTGCGCGCCCTCGAGATCCAGACCGTACAGCGTCGCACCGCGCGCATGGAAAGCGGTCAGCGTTTTGCCGGCAAGTGAAACCAGCGGGCGCAGATCGGTATCATCAAAGGAAGAGGGCTGCCCTTCCTTCCCGTTGGTCGCACACCAGCGGATATGATCCTCGATCATGTCTTCGACCGGGCGGTCGAGCTCCCGCATGTTCCGGCCTACAGGCTCGTCGGTCAGGGCACCGGTGCGATCACAATTATCCAGCCGCGCCATCGTCATCGTCGTACCGATCAGGACGGCATCGGTCATGTCCGCATCGGTGAGGTCGGCCCCGGAAAGGTCCGCGCCTTCAAGATTGGCTCCGGAAAACACGGTTGAACGCAGATTGGCGCGTACCAGCCGTGTGCCCAGAAGGACAGCATCCGTGAAATCCGCCCGCTGTGCCGACGAACCGGACATTTTCGAACGCGACAGATTGGCGCCCTGGAAGTTTGCCATCGTCATCTCGCCGGGCCGGGATTTGTGTTTCAGCACGGAAAGGCCCCGCTCGCGGTCCATCTGCGCGATCGTGCCTTCGCGCAGATCGCATTCGGACAGATCCGCGCCCTGCAGATTCGCCCCCCGCAGGGCGGCCCCGCGCATGTCCGCGCGCCGAAGCGATGCGCCTTGCAGATTGGCGCGCCGCATATCACACCCGTAAAGACTACTGGAATTGAGCACTGCACCGGACAGGTCCGCCCCGACCAGTGTCGAGCCCGTAAAATCGGCATCGGACAGGTCCCGGTTGGACAGGATCAGCCCGTCGAGAACACAATAGGTAAAGGAGGCGCGCGCCCCTCCGGGCTTGCCGCTCCACAACAGCTCATGACGGCGGCAGATGTCATCAACCTGCGCCTGATTGAGTGTGCGGTATTGAACGCGATCCGTCATGAGCGGCTCTAATTCCCTGATACGAAGGAAAATTATCCCGAAATTGGGTTAACGCAGCGTGTTTAACCCCGGCACTGTCACATCGGCGAGTTCTGCCGCAAGAGCCGCTTCTGCGGCCGGCGACCCGGGCACAAGCCGCAACCGGGTCATCCCGGCATCACCGAGGGCTCGAAGCGCAGCAAGAATGTCCGGATTATCGAATTTTTCGAGGCTCAAATCATAGCCGACGGGATTGGCATCAATCGCAACCAGCGGCCAGCCCCGCCGGATCCGGTGAAAGAAACCGGCATGCAAGGCTTCCGCCTCTGCCCTGCGCAGACCTGTGTCCACGATAATGCCTGCGGCTTTCAGCCTGTCCGCCCCCTGACCGGCGGTGCGCGGGTCCGGATCGGCACAGGCGATCACAACACGGGCGATGTCCGCTTCGATCAGCGCGTCTGCGCAGGGCGGAGTCTGGCCGGTATGAGCGCAGGGCTCCAGCGTGACATAGGCCGTCGCCCCGCCGGCTGTCTGACCGGCCATATCAAGGGCCAGCCGCTCGGCATGGGGCCGCCCGCCGGGCGCGGTCACCCCGGCACCGATGATGGCACCATTCTTGTAGAGGACGCAGCCGACGCTGGGATTGGGCGCGGTCGTGCCAAGTCCTGACTGCGCCAGAGCCAGCGCGGTATCCATCAGGCGAAGATCGGTCAGCCCGCTCAAGGAATATCGGGCAGCGGCTGGGCCCGCTCGGAATCGAGATAGCGGGCGGTCACCGGCAATTTGCCTTCTCCGTCCATACCGATCTCCAGCGGATTGCCGGTCGGAATCTCGATGCGGACGATTTCATCGCCGGTCAGCTGGAAGAGCAGCTTCACTATGGCACGAAGTGAATTGCCGTGAGCCACGACCAGCACGTCCTCGCCGGCTTCGAGCAAGGGCGCAATCGTGCTGTCCCAATAGGGCTGCACGCGATCCAGCGTGACCTTGAGGGATTCCGTTGCGGGCAATTGGCCGGCTGGCAGGTCCGTATAGCGCGGATCATGCGAGGGGTGGCGCTCGTCAGTGATATCCAGCGGCGGCGGCGGTGTATCAAAACTGCGGCGCCAGATCTTGACCTGAGCATCGCCATGACGCTCGCGGGTTTCATCCTTGTTGAGCCCGGTCAGAGCCCCATAATGCCGCTCGTTCAGCCGCCAGGACTTCTCCACCGGAATCCAGACACGGTCCATTTCTTCCAGCATCAGCCAGAGCGTGCGGATGGCGCGCGTCAGGACCGAGGTGAAGGCGCGTTTCGGCGCAAATCCGGTTTCCGCCAGCAGCGTGCCGGCCTTCCGGGCCTGGGCTTCGCCTTCTGCGGTCAGCTTCACATCCACCCAGCCGGTGAAGCGGTTCTGCAAATTCCATTCGCTCTGCCCGTGACGGATCAATACCAGCTTTGCCATATACACTCCCGAGGCTGTCCTGCTCCGGATAGCGCGGGGGCGGAGGTGGAGCAAGCCAAAGGGCAGCAAACGCCCTTTCCGCAAGGCGCGCCCTTCTGCTATGCCGGGACAGGATCAAGGCAGATTGCAGATGACACAGATAAATTCGCTGGAAGTGGCCCGCCGTGTAATCCGTCTGGAACAGGACGGGCTGGGGCAATTGGCTGACAGTCTCGATGACGGCTTCAATGCGATCGTCGAGCGCCTGAAGAACATCAAGGGCCGGATCATCTGCGCCGGCATAGGCAAATCCGGGCATGTCGCCCGCAAGATCGCCGCGACCCTGGCGTCGACGGGCGCGCCCGCGCAATTCGTTCACCCGACCGAGGCCAGTCATGGCGATCTCGGCATGATCACGCCGGATGATGCCGTGCTCGCCCTGTCAAAATCCGGTGAGACCCGGGAGCTGGGGGACCTGATGGCCTATTGCCGCCGCTTCGGGACCCCGCTCATCTGCATGACCTGTGGAGCGGAGTCGGGCCTTGCCAGGGCCAGCGATTATCTCCTGCTCGTGCCAGATGCTCCGGAAGCCTGCGCGGAAACCCGGGCGCCGACCACCTCCACAACCCTGATGCTTGCCCTGGGGGATGCGCTGGCCGTCGCGCTTCTGGAAGCCCGCGGATTCACGGCTCAGGATTTCAAGATGTATCACCCCGGCGGCGCGCTGGGCGCTGCGCTCGCGACCGTCGGGGATCTGATGCATTCCGGCGACGCCATTCCGCTGATCGGGCTCGAGGCGCGCATGGGCGAGGCCCTGATCGAGATCAGCGCGAAGGGGCTGGGATGTGTCGGCGTGATTGACGCACAGGGCTGTCTGATCGGCATGGTCACGGATGGCGATCTGCGCCGCCATATGGGGCCTGACCTTCTGGACCAGCCCGTTGCCGAAGTCATGACGCGCGGCCCGAAAACCGTTCAGCCCGGGACGCTCGCCGCAGATGCATTGCGGATCATGACCGCGGGTCCGGTCAAGATCACCCAGCTTTTTGCGGTCGAGGACAAAAAGCCGGCCGGGCTGCTCCACATTCACGACCTCTTGCGGGCCGGTGTTAAATAGGCCTTGCGCATTGACCGCGCTGCCCCCTTATCGGTAGACGGTCAGCAACACGGAACAAGAAGGAAATCCCCATGCGAATAGCCATGATCGGGACCGGATATGTGGGACTGGTTTCCGGCGCCTGTTTCGCCGATTTCGGTCACCACGTCACCTGTATCGACAAGGATCAGGAAAAGGTGGACATGCTGCGCGCGGGCGGCATTCCCATTTACGAGCCCGGCCTTGACCAGCTGGTCCAGCGCAATGTGCGCGAGGAGCGCCTGGGCTTTGATTCCGACCTGACGCGGGCGGTGAAGGAAGCGGATGCCGTTTTTATCGCCGTGGGCACACCGTCTCGGCGCGGTGACGGCTTTGCCGATCTGTCCTATGTCCATGCGGCCGCTAAGGAAATTGCCAGCGTGATGGAGGGCTATACGGTCGTTGTCACCAAGTCGACCGTGCCGGTCGGCACCGGCGATGAAGTCGAGAAAATCATCCGCGAGACCCGTCCGGACAGCGATTTTGCGGTGGTCTCCAATCCGGAATTCCTGCGTGAGGGGGCCGCGATCGACGATTTCAAACGCCCGGACCGGGTGGTGGTCGGGACGGATGATGCGCGCGCCCGCGAGGTGATGAGCGAAGTCTATCGCCCGCTCTATCTCAACGAGACGCCTATCCTGTTTACCAGCCGCCGGACATCCGAGCTGATCAAATACGCCGCCAATGCCTTCCTCGCCATGAAGATCACCTTCATCAACGAGATGGCGGATCTGTGCGAGGGCGTGGGGGCCAATGTCCAGGAAGTCGCCCGCGGCGTCGGCCTGGACAACCGGATCGGCAGCAAATTCCTTCATGCCGGGCCGGGTTATGGCGGTTCCTGCTTTCCCAAGGACACGCTGGCCCTGACCCGCACCGCCCAGGAAGCCGGCACACCCTTGCGCCTGATCGAGACAACCGTGGAGGTCAATGACCGCCGCAAGCACGACATGGCCAAGAAGATCATCAGGGCCATGGGCGGTGATGTCAGCGGCAAGACGATTTCGGTGCTGGGCCTGACCTTCAAACCCGGCACGGATGATATGCGCGAAGCGCCCTCGCTCGACATCATCCCGGCCTTGCAGGATGCGGGCGCGAAAGTCCGCGCCTATGATCCGGCTGGCATCGTGGAGGCGGAGAAACTGCTGAAGGATGTAGAGTTCACCTCCGGCCCGTATCTTTGCGCCGAAGGGGCGGACGCACTGGTCATCATCACCGAGTGGAATGAGTTCCGTGCCCTCGATACCAAGCGCCTGAAAGGGATCATGGCCGGCGATGTCGTGGTCGACCTGCGCAATATCTACAGCCCCGATGATATGAAAAATCGCGGCTTTACCTATGTCAGTGTCGGCCGCTAGGCCAATCCCCGGAGGAGTGTCAGTATGAGCCAGCCCCCGCGCGCCGATCTTGTGCCCAACAGCTGGGACTACGAAACCTCGGCTCAGATCAAGCCGACCGGTTTCCGGGAATATGATGCGCGCTGGTGGTTCGGCCATCCCGGCTCGGACAAGACTCCCGAAATCAATCTCTATGGCATTCAGGCGCTGGGCCTGGGCCTCGGCACACTGATCCACGAGCTCGGCGTTGAACCGGAAATCGTCACCGGTCATGATTTCCGCGGCTATTCGCTGGGCGTGAAGCAGGCGCTCATGGTCGGCCTGATGTCAGCCGGCATCAGGGTTCATGACATCGGTCTGGCCCTGTCGCCCACGGCCTATTTTGCGCAGTTCGATCTGGATATCGATTGTGTGGCGATGGTCACTGCCAGCCATAATTCCAATGGCTGGACCGGTGTGAAAATGGGCGTTGAAAAAGCCCTGACCTTTGGTCCGGACGAGATGGCCCGCCTGAAGGAGATCGTGCTGAAAGGCGAGGGCGTGACCCGGGCCGGCGGCGGATATGTCCGCGAAGAGGGCGTGGCGGAACGCTATCTCGCCGACCTTTCAGACGGTGTGAACATCACCCGTCCGCTGAAAGTTGTCGCTGCCTGCGGCAATGGCACGGCCGGCGCATTCGCGCCCAGAGCCCTGGCCGCCGTGGGGGTTGAGGTTATCCCCCTGGATTGCGAGCTGGATCACACTTTCCCCCGCTATAATCCCAATCCGGAAGACATGAAGATGCTGCATGCGCTGCGCGATGCGGTGCTCGAGCACAAGGCAGATGTCGGGCTTGCCTTTGACGGTGATGGTGACCGGTGCGGCGTCGTTGATAATGAGGGCGAGGAAATCTTCGCCGACAAGGTCGGCCTGATGCTGGCCCGCGATCTGTCGGCGCGGCATGCCAATGCGAAATTCGTGGTCGATGTGAAATCCACCGGCCTGTTCCTGACCGACCCGGTCCTCAAAGGAAACAACGCCACCACTGAATACTGGAAAACCGGCCACTCCTATATCAAGCGCTACTCTAAGAAGACCGGTGCGCTGGTCGGATTTGAAAAGTCCGGCCACTTCTTCTTCCAGCCGCCTCTCGGGCGCGGATATGATGACGGCATCGTTGCCGCCCGCGCTGTCCTCGACATGCTCGACCGCAATCCCGGCCAGACCATGGCGGACATGCGCCGCGCCTTGCCGGTGAGTTTTTCCTCACCCACCATGTCGCCCGCCTGCACGGACGAGGAGAAATACGCGATCGTCGATCAGATCGCGGAAGCCTATAAGGCCCGCACAGAAATCCTCGGGCGCAAGGTGCGCGACGTGCTGACAGTCAATGGCGTCCGCTTCACGCTGGAAGATGGGGCCTGGGGGCTGGTGCGCGCCTCATCCAACACGCCCAACCTGGTGATTGTGGTCGAAAGCCCGAATTCTGCCGAAGACATGAAGGCCATCTTCCGGGACATTCAGACCGAACTCGCCAAACACCCTGAAATCGGAGCCTTCGATCAGGAACTCTGAGACGGATTGCGCCCGCCGTTTCCAATGCATCGGAATGAATCCGGCCAACCCGCCCGCATGGCATTGATGGCGCAGGCAGACCGGCCGCAAACGGACTGGAACGCTTATTCGACGGTCACTGATTTTGCGAGATTGCGTGGCTGATCGACATCTGTGCCCATCAGAACCGCCGTGTGATAGGCAAGCAGCTGGATCGGAATGGCCGCGACGATGGCCTGGGCGACCGGATCGCAATCGGGCATGACGATGGAGTGGATATCCTCTCCGGCTTCTTTCGCCCCCCGGCGGTCGGTGAACAGCGTCACGTCAGCGCCCCGTGCTGCGACTTCCTGAAGATTGGAAATGGTCTTTTCAAACAACTCGTCCCAGGGCGCGATCACGATGACCGGAGTGCCATCCTCGATCAGCGCGATCGGTCCATGCTTGAGTTCGCCAGCGGCATAACCCTCGGCGTGAATATAGGCGATTTCCTTGAGCTTGAGCGCCCCTTCCATGGCCAGCGGAAAGAACTGGCCGCGGCCCAGATAGAGCACATCACTGTGATGGGTGAGAGCGCGCGCGAGCTCTTCGACCTGCGGCTCGACGGACATGACCTCATTGATCAGGCGCGGCACTTCCAGAAGGGCGCGGACTTTGGCCGCTGTTTCCTTCTGGCTCATCCTGCCGCGGCTTGAAGCCGCTGCCAGCGCAATACAGGCCAGCGCCGATAGCTGGGCCGTGAAGGCTTTGGTCGAGGCCACCCCGATTTCTGGCCCGGCCAGAGTCCGCAAGAGCAGATCGGATTCGCGGGCGATGGAACTCTCGGGAACATTGACCACGCCGATGGTGCGCACGCCGTTCTGCTTGCAATGGCGCAGGGCTGCCAGCGTGTCGGCCGTCTCGCCGGATTGCGAAATGAAAATAGCGGCCCCGTTTTGCGGCATCACCGGATGGCGATAGCGGAATTCGGAGGCAATATCTGTTTCCACTGCAAGACCGGCATAGCGTTCAAACCAGTATTTCGCAGTGGCTCCGGCATAAAAGGCTGTGCCGCAGGCGACGGAGACCAGGCGGTCGGCCTTCGAAAGGCCCAGCTCGCCGGGCTGGAAGGCAAAGCTCTCATCGACGGCGGAGATATATTGCGACAGCGTCCGGCCCACGGATTCCGGCTGTTCATGGATTTCCTTTTCCATGAAATGGCGGCGCCCGGCCTTATCGACGAGCTCGGCGGCCGCGGTCGAAATGACAACTTCGCGATTGGCCGGCCTGTCGGACGCATCGAATATCCTGACATCGCCGGGCGTTGCGATGCACCAGTCACCCTCTTCGAGATAGACGACCTGGCGCGTAAAGGGCGCCAGCGCCATGGAATCCGAACCGATAAAGGTCTCGTCTTCGGCCAGACCGACGGCCAGCGGGCTGCCCTGACGCGCGGCCATGATCGTGTCCGGCTTGTCAGCAAAAATCGCGGCCACACCATAGGCACCGCGTAATTCGGAGAGGGTTTTCGCGAAAGCCTTGTCGTGGCTGAGCCCGGCCTGGATGTGGTGATCAATCAGATGGGCAATGACTTCGGAGTCGGTTTCCGTCACAAAAACATGGCCCTTGGCGGACAAGCCGTCGCGCAATTCCTTGAAATTCTCGATGATCCCGTTGTGAACAATGGCAACATTTCCGGAAGTATGCGGATGCGCATTATCCGTTGTCGGACGGCCATGGGTCGCCCAGCGGGTATGCGCAATGCCGGTCACCCCGTCGATCGGGTTGTCGCGCAAGGCATTGTCAAGATTCCGGATCTTGCCTTCGGCACGGCAGCGCTGAACAATGCCGTCCTGAATGACGGCAATCCCGGCGGAATCATAGCCGCGGTATTCGAGGCGCCGCAAACCATCCACGAGCCGCTCTGTAACGGGATTCAGGCCGACGATTCCGACGATACCGCACATGGCTTTCTCCCTTGCCCCAAAAGCCGCTCCGGCTTTGTGATGGCTGACCGCATAGCGTGAATCAAGCCGCAGAACCAGCAGGGTGTAAAGCCCGGGCCAAAACCCTGGCAGACACCCGCCCCTTCCGGCATCCACCCACATTCAATACGCGCCAGAATAGACGGAAGGTATTGAGTATTTATGAGAAAAGCCGCTGGCGATAAAACAAGACGACAAGTCCCTGTGCGGCGTGAATGATATGCCCCTGTTTTGCCTCTGGCGTTGATGTGCAGGCCGGCAGTATGTAGGACACACATTCCTTTCCGGATTCAGAGCGCCGCATGACTGACATCAAAGACACTGTCTCCCGATATGCGGCGCGGTTCAGGAAACCGGAGCGGTCACACAGGGAATTGTCTCCCCATCTGAGGGAGCTGGAAGCCGAAGCCATCCATATCATGCGGGAGGTTGCCGCAGAGTTTGACCGGCCGGTCATGCTCTATTCGATCGGCAAGGACTCAACCGTCATGCTTCATCTGGCGATGAAGGCCTTTTTCCCGTCCAGACCGCCCTTTCCCTTTCTCCATATCGACTCGCTCTGGGAATTCAGGGAGATGGGCGTATTCCGGGATGAACTCGCCGCCGCGCTGGGCATCGAGATGATTGTCCATGTCAATGAGGAGGGCCGCAGCCGGAATATAAATCCTTTCACCGACGGGTCAGCCTTGCATACCCAGATGATGCGGACCGATGGCCTGTTGCAGGCCCTCAATGCAGGCCGATACGACGCGGCTTTCGGCGGCGGCCGCCGTGACGAGGAAAAATCCCGCGCCAAGGAACGCATTTTCTCTTTCCGGAATACGAAACACGCTTGGGATCCCCGCAATCAGCGGCCCGAGCTCTGGCATATTTTCAATACCCGCATCCGCGAGGGCGAATCGATCCGCGTGTTTCCATTGTCCAACTGGACCGAGGTCGATATCTGGCAATACATACTCGAAGAGCAAATTCCCATCGTTCCATTATACCTTGCGCGCGAACGCCCGGTTGTGATGCGCGATGGCACGCTGATCATGGTCGATGATGACCGCATGCCGATGAAAGAGGGGGAGGTGCCGGAGTTGAGAAAAATCCGCTTCCGCACGCTGGGCTGTTATCCCCTGACCGGTGCCGTCGAGAGCGAGGCGGAATCTCTGGAAGATATTGTGCTGGAGATGTTGACAGCGCGGACCTCCGAACGCGCCGGCCGGCTCATCGATTTCGATGAAGCCGGATCCATGGAGAAGAAAAAGCGGGAGGGGTATTTCTGATGGCGGACGGGGATGTCTCCCGCGAGGTCCGGGAACGCCTGACGCGTGCGGGTGAAGGCGGTGTCTTGCGCTTCATCACCTGCGGATCTGTCGATGATGGCAAGTCAACCCTGATCGGCCGCCTCCTCTATGATTCAAAACTGCTCTTCGAGGACCAGATCAAGACGCTGGAACGCGATTCCCGGAAACACGGCACAACCGGAGAAGAAATCGACTTTGCACTATTGTTGGATGGCCTCGAAGCCGAACGCGAACAGGGCATCACGATTGATGTCGCCTACCGGTTTTTCAATACCGACAAGCGCAAATTCATCGTCGCCGATACGCCAGGGCACGAACAATACACCCGCAATATGGCGACAGGCGCGTCAACCGCCGATCTGGCCATTATCCTGGTGGATGCGCGCAAGGGGGTTCTGACCCAGACGCGGCGGCACACCTATATCGCCAACATGATGGGCATTCGCCACGCCGTCGTCGCGGTCAACAAGATGGATCTGGTCGGGAAT
The DNA here is from genome assembly GCA_016124665.1 of Alphaproteobacteria bacterium. GTDB lineage: Bacteria > Pseudomonadota > Alphaproteobacteria > Caulobacterales > Maricaulaceae > Hyphobacterium. The sequence continues at coordinate 85,208 of WGNH01000007.1, forward strand.
TCCCGGTCCACTTTTCACCAGATCGTCTCCGATTATATGAAGGTCGCGGAAGATCTGGGTTTCAAGTCCATAACAGCGATCCCGATTTCCGCCCGCTATGGCGATAATATTTTCAAGCGCTCGGACTCTCTGAAATGGTATGACGGGCCGACCTTGATGGAGCATCTCGAGCGGGTCGACACGGCTGCCGATGATATTCTGGAATTGCCATTCCGCTTTCCCGTGCAATGGGTCAACCGGCCAAATCTGGATTTCCGCGGCTTCTCCGGAACCGTCACCGCAGGGCGTCTCGCAAAAGGCGGCCAGATCCGCGTGGCGCATTCCGGCAAGGAAGCGGCCGTGTCCCGTATTGTCACTGCGGATGGCGATCTCGACGAGGCGGTTGCGGGAGAGGCCGTCACCCTTGTCCTCGACCGCGAGATCGACATTGCGCGGGGCGACATGCTGGTCGATCCCAAATCGCCGCCGGAAGTCTCGGACCAGTTCGCGGCCGAAATCCTCTGGATGACGGACGAGAAAATGCACCCGGGCCGGTCCTATCTGCTCAAGGCCGGCTGTCAGATCACACCGGCCTCGGTGACGACGCTCAAGCACAAGCTGAATGTCAACACGTTCGAGAAGGAGCCGGGCAAGTCACTGGATCTGAACGAGATTGGCGTGTGTACGCTTTCGACATCGAAGCTGATTGCGTTCGACCATTATGCAGATCAGCGCGAGACCGGTTCTTTCATTCTGATTGACCGCTTTACCAATCAGACGGTCGCGGCCGGGATGATCGAATTCTCGCTCCGCCGCGCTAGCAATATTCACACCTATGCCATGGATGTGGACAAGAGCCGCCGTGCGGCGCTGAAGGGGCAGAAGCCCGCCATACTCTGGTTCACCGGCCTGTCGGGTGCGGGCAAATCCACGATCGCCAATCTGGTGGAACGCAAGCTCGCCGGCAATGGCCGCCACACCTATTCGCTGGATGGAGACAATATCCGCCAGGGGCTCAACCGGGATCTTGGCTTTACGGACGCGGACCGGGTGGAGAATATCCGCCGCATCGGGGATGTCGCAAAGCTCTTTGTTGATGCTGGCCTCATTGTGACGTGCTCCTTCATCTCGCCTTTCCGGTCGGAACGGCAAATGGTCCGGGAGCAGGTTGAAGCGGGCGAGTTCATCGAGGTTTTCGTCGATGCGCCGATCGAGCTCTGCATGCAGCGCGACCCGAAAGGGCTCTACGCCAAGGCCAGAGCCGGCAAGATCAGGAATTTCACCGGGCTCGACAGCCCTTACGAGCCGCCGGAAGCGCCCGAATTGCACATCCGGACCGCAGACATGTCGGCGGATGAGGCGGCAGAAAAAGTGATCGACGAACTCGTGAAGCGGGGCTTGCTGGGCTGATTGTCAGCGCGGCGGCACGGCCCAGGCGATAAAATGGCCATTGCGGTAACCGTCCGCAGCCTTTCCGTAAAGGAAGGGCGAATGGTCCGGCTGTGTCACCGCCCCGCCCGCGCCATTCAGCACGGCATGACCAGCCCCGGTATCCCATTCCATGGTGGGGCCAAAGCGGGGATAGATATCGGCAGCCCCTTCCGCGACCCGGCAGAATTTCAGTGAGGAGCCCGCGGACACCGCCTCGCTTGCCCCGAACGCATCGGCAAAGGCCCTTGTGCGCTCATCGGCATGGGACCGGCTCATAACGGCGACCGCACCACTTTCCGGCGGTGATTTGCGGGTTTCAATCTGGCTGAGTGTTTCAATGCTCACAGTGCCGCCGGGTTTCAGTGCTCCTGCACGCGCTGTCTCTCCGCCCAGATAGATCCGTTCCAGGGCGGGGGCATAGACACAGCCCGCCACCGGGACGCCCTGCCTGATCAGCGCGATATTCAGCGTGAATTCGCCATTCCTGGCGATGAATTCCTTGGTGCCGTCGACCGGGTCAACCAGGAGGAAGACATCATCGATTTCCGGGCGGATACCTGCCGCGAATTCTTCTTCGGCCAGAACGGGGATGCCGGGGCAGCATGTTTTCAGAGCGGCAAGAATGACTTTTTCAGCAATCGCGTCAGCATCGGTTACAGGCGACCGGTCGGCTTTCTGTTCGGGCGTGAAGTCTGTCTGGTAAATGTCCATGACCGGCAGAGCGGCTTGCGAGCAAATACGCCCGAATTCCAGCGCGAGCGTGTCCATTTTATCGGTCAAGGAAAGCTCCAATCGGAAAGCCGGGAGAAAGACGTAAGGAAGCCGGCATGCCGGGACAAGTTATTTCACCCGTCTCGCAACGTCATCAATAACGTCTTGCAAGTCAGAGTGATATTGCAATGATTCCGGTGCGTCTTCGCGCGCCGGAAACGGGGGAGTGTCCGCATCGGCCAGGATCAGGCCGGCCTGTTGAACAAGGCGCGGGTCAAAGGCCTCCCGCGTGTCCTGTGCTCCCGGCTCCCGGTTCGCGTGCCGCAGCGTCTGGAAATCGGCCACAGTAACCGTTTCCGGATGATGTCCCGCGACGGCCTTGGAAAGGACCGGCTCCGGATTGACCAGCCAGATCGCGCCGGGACGTTTCTGTGCGATCATGATCCGGGCCAGAAAAGCTCCGATCGCGCTGGCAAGCTGATCCCGCAGCCCCTTTCCGTAGCGGCTTGCGATGAAAATCGAAATCAGGACCAGCGACCAGAACAGGACCGTCATGACCGGCGGAAAGAAGCGTGTGAAATAACCCAGGATAATGGCGGCCATGATGATCTGGCTTCCGAACATCAGGACAGCCATGGCCCGGTCACGCAGGATGACAATGTCCTTGGGTTTGTTTGCGGCGGTTGAGCGTTCCGCAATTATGATTGGCGACAATCCAGCCGTCTGGAGCGCGGTCCTCAGCGTCTGCAGACCGCCATCCGCATCGTCATAAATAGGGGTAAAGATATACACGCTCTTCATGGGACAACCCTGTTCCGGGACCAAACTCGGCATGCCTGGGTCAGCACGCCTGTTAGCGGCACCTGTCTGCGCCACCATTCCGGTAACATACCCGGAAAAGAAAATCCGGCATCAAATGGCCTCAGCTCTCTACAGTGTCGCGGTAGTGCTCGATAACGTCGCGGGCCGGTCCCAGAGCCTTGATGCGCCCGGCATCAAGCCAGAGGACGCGGTCAGCCATCCGTTCGACAAGTTCAAGATCATGACTGGCAAGGATCAGCGCGCCTGATGCATCAATGAGTTCCTGCATCCGCTCACGCGCCTTTTTCTGAAAAGCCAAATCACCGGCCCCGATCCACTCGTCGACAATCAAGATGTCCGGACTGAAGGCCGTGGCAATCGCAAAGTTGAGCCGCATGGCCATGCCGGAGGAATAGGTCCGGACCGGCAATTTGATATAATCCCCCAATTCGGCAAAGTCTGCGATCTGGCTTATGCGTTCCTTCGCCTCGCGTTTTGACAGGCCGGCAATCATGCCGCGCAGCAATATGTTGCGCTCACCTGTCGCCTCGATCCGCATGCCGTGCGCGATGTCGATAAGCGAGGAAACCTGGCCGTCAATCCTGACAACCCCTTCTGATGGCGGCAGAAGGCCTGCAATCACTTTCAACAGGGTCGATTTTCCCGAACCATTCCGGCCGATAATCCCCAGGCGCTGACCCTCTGCCAGCTCGATATCGATATCCGAAAGCGCCTGTACCCAGTGGTGGGAATTGCCGCGCTGTGAAAAAACACCCGCGCCATCGGGGCTCACCACACCCGCAGCCTTGTCATAGACACGAAACCGGACGCACAGATCTTTGATTTCAACCGAGCTCATTGCGCTAATACCAGAAAGCCAGCCGGTTCCGGAAAACCGAGAAGACCAGGAAAGACACACCGCCCAGACCGGCCGTCATGCCCAGACACACCGCCCAGCTTGTATAGGGAATGCGGTAATCAATGAGCGGTGCCCGCACGATGTCGATCAGATAGGTGAAGGGATTCCAGACCAGAAAGCCGGCAAGCGATCCGACCTGATCCGCTGTCCAGACAAGCGGGGTCAGGAAAAACAAGACCCGCATTGCGGTTTGCACGATTTGTACGATATCTCGGTACCGCAAACAGATAATGCCCAGCAGCATGTGCAGGAAAAACCCGTTCAGAATGATAAGCAGCAGGGCCGGCGGGACGGACAGTGCGGCCCATCCCGGAAGATGACCCGTCAGCACCAGAACCACCGCTGCGACCGCGGCACTGTAGGCAAATATGATCAAATCCCGGCTGATGCTTTCATAGAAATAGGTCGAGTAGGGCAGCTGCACGCCCTTCACCCATGTTTCCGAATTGATCAGGGAGGTGCAGCCATCGATGATAAATGAGTTCAATAGCTGCCAGACAAGAAATCCGACCGTTACATAGGCGGCGAACCAGGCCATCGGTGCCGGATTCAGGGCGCCGAAAATGAAGATTTTCGCCAGGATGAAAACGAGATAGGACAGGGTCAGCCAGGCCAGCCCGAAGACGGTCCGGCGATAGCGTTGGCGCAGATCGTCCTGCGCCAGCGAGCTCCAGAGCTCATACCGCATAAAGCCCTGCGCAACGTCCATTGCCCCGGTCCTGAGCTGGCTCAGCAGCCGGTCACCACCGGACAAGGTCAATTGGGACGGCACGATATTCATTTTCCAAACCCGGTTCCGTCAAAGCAGTAATGATATAAATGGCGGTCCGCCAGCTCTGAATCCTTCACCATGGCCCCGCCGCGCTGTGTCAGGAATTCCGGCTAGGCATCATTTTCTTCCAGAACCCGGCGCAGTGTGGCCAGCGATGCCTGGCCTTCCTCGTCATGATCGAGCGCAAATTGCAGAAAGGCCCGCAAATATCCCTGCTTGCTGCCGCAATCATAGCTTTTCCCCTCATATTCCAGAGCAAAAAAGTCCTGTTGTTTCATCAGCGTCGCCATCGCGTCGGTAAGCTGGATTTCACCACCGGCTCCCTTTCCCTGGTTGGCGAGCAGATCAAAAATTTCCGGTTGCAGTATGTAGCGTCCGGTAATCGACAGATTTGACGGTGCCGTGTCGCGCGGCGGTTTTTCCACCATTCCGGACATGCGCACGGTCCGGCCGTCCTGACTTTCAGGCGCAACAATGCCGTACTGGTCGACCCTCTCCCAGGGCACGGCCTCGACGGCGATGATGTTTCCGCCTTGCTTTGCGTGGAGGGCGGTCATTTGTGCCAGACAGCTGGGCGCAGCCTTGACGATGACGTCCGGAAGCAGGATTGCAAAAGGCTCATTGCCGATCACATCCCGTGCGCACCAGACGGCATGCCCCAGACCCAGCGGTGCCTGTTGCCGGACAAAGCTCATGGATCCGGCCGGCGGGCGCTCGGCTTCCAGCTCTTTCAGGATGTTGGCCTTGTTCTTTTCGTGGAGCGAAGCTTCCAGCTCATAGGCACGATCGAAATGATCCTCGATGGCGCCCTTGTTCCGCCCGGTCACAAATACGAAATGCTCGATTCCGGCTTCGAGGGCCTCATTGACCACATATTGAATGGCGGGACGGTCAAAGACCGGAAGCATTTCCTTGGGGACGGATTTTGTGGCGGGCAGCACACGTGTGCCCAGACCCGCTACGGGCAGAACGGCTTTCCGGATCTTTGTCATCAATGTCACCCGTTTGCGTCTGGAAGGTCAAAATGCGTTGGCGCTCTAATGCCCGCTTGAAACCCTCTAATCAAGCACAGGATATGAAGCGGGCAGAATCGACTCCGGTCTCCGGACAGGGCGTAACCGGGATGACTTTTCTCAAATCCGCCGGGGCGCTTGCCCGGATTTGCATCCCCTCCGCACATCAAGGCCTGCTCAGGGCCGGCAAGAGGCCGGGACTGTAGACACGATTTGTAGTGATATGTGATTTACATCCCGGCTTTGAATTCCATAAGCCCCCACGCAATAAAGATGCGCGAACCGCATATCACAGGAGCTGGCCATGATGCCGTTTATCGACCTTGCAACGCAACGCGCACATTTGCAGGACAGGCTCGACGCAATCATCAGCAAGATCATTTCCGAAGGGCGCTATGTGCTCGGCCCGGAAGTGGGTGAACTCGAGGAGCGTCTTGCGGAGTTTGGCCAGGTGGATCACGCATTGACTTGCGCCAACGGGACCGACGCCTTGTCTCTGCCCCTGATGGCGTGGGGGCTGCAGCCGGGTGATGCGGTTTTTGTGCCGAGCTTTACCTTCGCATCCACCGCCGAAGTCGTCCCCCTGCTCGGAGCCACGCCGGTCTTTGTGGACATTGATCCGGATACCTACTGCATGTGCCCGGACAGTCTTGCAAAAGCGATTGCCTGGACGAATTCGCAGACAGACCTCAAACCGCGGGCCGTCATCGCCGTCGACCTCTTTGGCCAGCCCGCCGATTATCCGGCGATCAGCGCAATCTGCGAGGCGGAGGGGTTGAAGCTGATCGCCGACAGTGCCCAGGGTTTTGGCTGCACTCTGAACGGGAAACATCCGGCCGCATGGGCGGATATCAGCTCGATCAGTTTCTATCCGGCCAAACCGCTTGGCTGCTATGGGGATGGCGGTGCCGTAGTCACCCGCGATGCGGACCTGGCAGGGCTGATAAAATCGCTGCGCAATCACGGTGAGGGGGAGGCCCGCTATTCCTACGAACGGATTGGTTTGAATTCGCGGCTGGACACGCTTCAAGCCGGCATATTGCTGGCGAAGCTTGACCTTTTCGCTGACGAGATCGTCGACCGCAACACGGCCGCTCAAGCCTATGCCCGCGGCTTCGGCGATGTTGTAAAGCCACCGAAAGTGATTGATGGCGGCGTGTCTGTCTGGGCGCAATACACGATCCAGGTGGATGATCGCGAGGCGTTCCGCGCAAAACTCAATGAGGCAGGCGTTCCAACCGCCATCTACTATCCGGTCCCGATCCACATGCAGGAGCCCTATGCCGGCTTCCCGGTCGTTCCCGGCGGTCTGCCGGTGACAGAGGCCGCCGCCCCCCGCGTCGTCTCCTTGCCGATGGATGGCTATCTCGGGGGTGAGCGTCAGGACACCGTTATCCAAGCGGTACGGGCCGCCCTCACATAAGACGGAAAAGCCGGTCAGGTGCCACAGGGCTCAGGGCAGGTGTCCACCTGTCAGGCGCGGCGCGTGTCCAATTTGCTCTGATTTTCCAGGAACCAGCGATAGGCCGTCTCCAGCCCGTCGCGAAGCGGGATGCTGGGAGCCCAGCCCAGCGCGCGTATGCGGTCCGCGCTCATCAGCTTGCGCGGCGTGCCGTCGGGCTTCGACGTGTCCCGGACCAACTCGCCATCGAAGCCCACCACGTCCATGACCAGCCGGGCCAGCTCCTCGATCGTGATGTCTTCGCCGGAACCCACATTCACGTGCCCCGGACCAGAATAGACCTTCATGAGATGGACTAGCGCATCCGCACAGTCATCGGCATGCAGGAATTCGCGGCGCGGCGTGCCGCTGCCCCAGATTTCCATGTTTTTCGCGCCGGCGAGTTTCGCTTCGTGCGCTTTCCGGATCAGCGCCGGTATGACATGTGACGTCTCGAGATTATAATTATCGCCCGGCCCGTAGAGATTGGTGGGCATGGCCGAAATGAAATCGTCACCATGTTGTTTGCGATAAGCTTGGCACAGCTTGATCCCGGCAATCTTGGCGATGGCATACCATTCATTGGTCGGCTCCAGCGCTCCGTTCAGCAAGGCGTCCTCGACAATCGGTTGATCGGCAAATTTCGGATAGATGCAGGATGAACCCAGAAACAGCAGCTTCTCCACCCCGGCCATATGGCAGGCATGAATGACATTCGCTGCAATCATCAGATTGTCGTACAGGAAATCGGCCGGGTAGGTATCGTTAGCGAGTATACCGCCGACTTTCGCAGCGGGAACGAAAACCGCGTCGGGCTTTTCGCGTCCGATCCAGCGCGCCGTTGCGGACGGGTCGGTCAGATCAACCTCACTGCGTGTCACCTTGAGAAGGACGGCCGGGTTTTCCTTTTCCAGACGGCGCACCAGCGCCGAGCCGACCATGCCGCGATGCCCGGCGACCCAGATGCGCTTGCCTTCCAGGGAATAGACCGGCTCAGCCATGGCGATTTCTACGATCCGCTTCCGCGGCCACCATTTTGAGGTCTTCGGCCACCATTTCCTTGACCAGTTCCGGGAAGGCCGTGGTGTGTGACCAGCCCAGCCTGTCATGGGCCTTTGACGGGTCGCCGATGAGCAGATCAACTTCGGTCGGCCGGAAATAGCGCGGGTCGATGCCGACAAGCAGGTCCCCGGTCACAGCATCCTTGCCGACTTCATCGACGCCCTTGCCTTCCCATTCGATCGTCTTGCCGGTTTCCGCAAAGGCCAGTTCGACGAACTCCCGCACGGAATGGGTCTCGCCCGTCGCCAGCACCCAGTCATCGGCCGTATCATGCTGGACGATGCGCCACATGCCCTCGACATAATCGCGCGCATGCCCCCAGTCCCGCCGTGCATCGAGATTTCCGAGCCAGAGCGTTTTCTGGAATCCCAGCTTGATAGCGGCAGCGGCTCGCGTGATCTTGCGGGTGACAAAAGTCTCACCCCGCATCGGGCTTTCATGGTTGAACAGAATGCCGTTGGACGCATGCATGCCGTAGGCTTCGCGGTAATTCACCGTGATCCAGTAGGCGTAGAGCTTGGCCGCCGCATAGGGGCTGCGCGGATAAAAGGGCGTTGTTTCGCTTTGCGGGACTTCCTGGACCAGACCGTACAATTCAGATGTGGACGCCTGATAGAAGCGGCAGGTTTTTTCAATACCCAGAATACGCACGGCTTCGAGCAATCTCAGCGCACCGACGGCATCGGCATTGGCGGTGTATTCGGGCGTTTCAAAGCTCACCTGGACATGGGACTGGGCCGCCAGATTATAGATCTCGTCGGGTTGTGTTTCCTGCACCAGGCGGATCAGATTGGTGGAATCCGTCATATCCCCATAGTGAAGATGGAAACGCGATTCGCCCTCGTGCGGATCAACATAAAGCGGGTCAATGCGCTGTGTGTTGAATGAGGACGCGCGGCGTTTGACGCCATGAACCCGGTAACCTTTGCTCAGCAGCAACGCCGCCAGATAGGCTCCATCCTGGCCGGTAACGCCGGTAATCAGTGCGGTTTTCATCTAAGGCGGTCTCCCGGGAATTGTGCTGGGCCGCTGGATAACTGGTTTACAGCCTGATTGCCAGAGCGTGATTCACGTAGAAGAGGCCATTGACCGGTACATCCTTTATTTGCAATTCACTGGCCGCGGATCGGTACCGTGGTATAAACGGAAATAGGATATAAACCTGTTGGCTCACTCTTTAATAAGAGCCTCTATGCTTGCAGAACAATGTACCTATTTGAACTGATTATTATAAATTTGTCTGTGCTGCTTTACACAAACCGTGCCGCGAAAGCTTTGCAATAGGCAAGATCGTCAGCATCGGCCCCGGACATCGCGTCTGCCGTGTCCGGCGATGGACTTGGCAGGAAAAGGATGTCCTCGAAAAGCCGGTTCTCATTGGCAGGCGGGTCGAGCTCCAGGAAGCCGAGCAATCGTTTTGCTTCCGGTTCCGGATCCGCCATGAAGCGGTCATGGCTGAAAAACAGGATGCGGCCGGGATAGCGCGCATCGAGCGCCTCAATGCGTTTGTGTATCGCCACCCAGAAAGCGAGGGCATCCCGCAGACTGCCTGACAGATCCCGGTCGAGAAAGACCTGCCCCCAATTGATCAGTTGGTTCCGGTTCTTGCTGGACGCCATGTAGAAAGGGTTGCGGACGACATGCACATATTTGAGACCGGGTGCGAGTCTCAAGAGGCGCTCAATGATGATGTGTGTATTGGGCTCTTTCCAGCCCCAACGCATACCCTCCGGCCGCCCGGCTGGAGCCGCCAGCAGGCTCTGAAGCCGCTCTTTTAGCCATTCAGCCGTGTGACCGGCGCGCTCACTGCTGGCAAAACTGGCCAGCATTTCCGCCGGGTCCACGCGGGGTGATTCCCCCTGCATTCGCGCTTGAAACAGCGTAAAGAGATCTTCCAGACGCGCATCAGTGTCGGTCAGCACCGAAGCGCGTTTAAATAGCAGTGTAAACCAGAGATTGTCCAGCGCGTCATTCAGATCCTCACCCAGCCAACAGCCGCAATTGCGCACCAGCATGGCCGTCGCGCGTGTTCCGCTGCCGCCAAGTCCACCGATGGCGAAGGGCGGGGCGGGCGCGGTTTGCGGCCTATGAATCATGTAGGGGCTCCGGACGTGGGTGAGTGATCACAGCGGCCTGTGGTGATCATTGCAGTGTTTCCAGATAGGCTTCGAGGCTGTCATGGCGCGGCGTCCAGGCAATGCGGCGGTGAATCCGGCTCTGGCGGTAATTGCCCTGTATCAGAACAAGCTCCAGCTCCTCCAGCTGTATGTCGATCATCTCGGCCCCATAAGCCGCACCGGCCGGTTCGACAGCGCTCAGCGCGCGTCTTTCCCACTCGACCCGCCAGCCATTGATAACCAGCTCACCGCTTTCCTCTGGCGGCGTGTCGCGTGTGCCGGGCCCCGCCAGCAGGGTCAACGCAGTGGCTTCGATGAAGGGCGTTTGCGTGGCGCGCTCCAGTCTTTCACTGGCCGCATGCAGGGCCGAGAGCATGTCGTAAATCGGGATCATGGTCATGGCCAGCAATGCCGTCGCGGCCAGAGCCTCGATCACGCTGAATCCGTCTTTGCCGGTCATGACATTGCCCTGACCCGGTTGGTCAATCTTGCCGCAAGGCGCGTTATCACTCGACCGGCATTTCATGCCCGTCCGATCTGTATGCCTTGCGCAATAGGCGCGGTTTCAGATGCCATTCGCGCCGCATTAGTCCTGGCCGGTGGCTGCCGGCAGGATCGTCATGGCGGCAGGCTGGTCTCGCAAGGCCGGAATCGCCGTCCGCAGAGGCGTTGCAAACGCACGGTTGGCCTCTTCACCGTAAAGTTCCACCATGCGTTGGCGGTCCGCGCGGCCACGCAATATGTAAGGCGTTACCAGCACCAAAAGAACGGTCTGATCGGAATTGAACGATTCCGTGCTGAACAGTGTACCCAGAAACGGCACCCGCTCCAGGCCCGGGACGCCCGTAGATCCGCGGTTCAGCCGCCGCTCCATCAGCCCGCCCAGAACCGCTGTCTGCCCATCCTGAAGCGTCAGTTCCGATGTCAGGCTGCGATTCGAGATGATGGGACTGGCGATGGCCTGGTTGGGGTTGGGTTGGGCGGCGCTGACTTCCTGATTGATGACCAGATCGATCCGGTCATTGCTGAACACACGCGGCTGAACATTCAGGAGCACGCCGGTCGAACGGAACTGAATGGTTTGCAGGATATCGGTTGAACCGGTTTGTTGCGTGTCGGCGGCCCGCTGGCTGGTGATAATCGGTACGTCGGTTCCGACCTGCACTGATGCTTCAGAGCCCGAGCGGGTCACTATGCGCGGGGTCGACAGGATATTGATATGAGAACGCGAGGCCCTCGCCGCGGCCGTCAGATCGATATCGCCCGAGCGCAGCACGGCGCTCAAACCACCGGACTCCAGCCCCAGCCCATCTGTCGTCCGCAATTCCAGATCGCCGCCGAAAGTATTGAGCAGAAACTCCATGCCGAAACGCTCGTCCTCGCTGAGCGTCACCTCCGCAATCGTCACCTCGATCAGGACTTCCGGTGCAGGCGTGTCCAGCTGACTTAACAGTCTTTCCAGTGGCAGAAACTCGCTCTGTGTACCGTTGAAAATGATCCGGTTACCCATTTCATCGACGGTCAGCCGTCCCGGAGGGGGAGCGGGTGCACCGTCCGGAACGTCGCCGGAGCGTTCACCCAGCACGCCGCTGGCAATCTCGGAGAGGGTTTGCGCATCCCGTGACCTCACCTGATAGACATGAGGGGTCCGCGCTTCGCTGGCCTGGGCCGCCGCATCAAGGCGCCGCGCGGTGTCCACGACATGCCGCATTGCTGCTGCGCTGTCGGCAAAGATCAGGATCTGGTTGGTATGCTCGATCGGCAAAAGCGTGATCGGGCGGGGTGAACCGGCTCCGAGGCTGATCAGATAGCCTTCGACCTGAAGGATGTCCCGGAGTGCGCTGGCCAGTGCCTGGGCTTGCCAGTTGCGCGGCGACAGCGTTACAGCCTCGGCACCGGAGAATCGCAAATCATCCATCTGGTGGATGATCGCCAGTGCGGCATCCACATCATCAGACAGGCCGCTGAGTGTCAGCGCGCCGATATCGCGCCGGGCCTGAATCCCGAGTTGTTGACGGTCAGGATAGCTTGTTCTGAGAATGGCTTCCATTTCGGCAGCGTCGATCGCTTCAAGCTGGACAAATTGCGCCACAGGCCGAAGCGATGCCGGTGCGCTGGTCCGGGCGCGTGAGCGGATGAATTGCGGCGTTTCCGCCATCAATTCCTGACGCTCGACGACCTGGATCAATCCGTCGCGATAGGTCAGGGCCAGCCCGTATTCGCTGATGGCCGCTTCGAACAGCTGGAAAAAGGTCTCCGGATCCATGTCGCGGACACTGCGCAGCGTCACCACATCGTTGCGTTCGGCAACGCCGGGGCCCAGCGCGTAGGGCAGCTCCAGCACATCACCGAGCACGGAATTGACAAAGGAGCCGATGGTCTGGGCGGGGAGTGTCACATTGATGGGCGGGCCATCAAGCCGGGGCCGCTCGGTGTCCGGACCGTCAGGCCCGCGTGAGGGGGCTGTCAGCGTCGGAACCCGCCAGGAGTCAATTCTCGGACTTTCCAGCAGGGGTTCGGCACCGGCTTCGGTATCCGGCACATCCTCGGATGCGGTCTCCGGCGCCGGGCGTTCCAGCGTGCCCAGACGGGCATGAAAAAGCCCGGTATCTTCCAGGCTGGAACATCCGGCCAGCCCGGCCGCGGCAGCCAGCACGCTTGCAGCGCGGATAAAAGTGACCATGGTCTCAACCTTCCCCTGGCGGATCGAACACGTAAATCGAGTGCGTCTCATCCCCGCGCCTCAGCACAACGTGCGAGGCTCCGATCTCTTCGATGCGCCAGCCGTCATAAAGCACGTCACCCTCGATGAGGCGATCCCGTTCAGTGATAACCCCGCCCGCATGCAGACGCCAGACCCTGTCTTCACGTACCAGCGCGGTGATGGGCGGTGCCACGATTCTGGCCGCTTCGCCATTGCCTTGCGCGGCGAGAATGGCGGCAGCGGTTTCAGCATCACTTTCCTCCGCCTCCTGAAGCGGAATGGCGGCCGGAAACAGTCCCGACGCCCGCAGACGGGCGCTGAGCGCACTGATGTCGCTTTGCAGCACCGGCGCGGGGCCGCCCGCTGAGGCGGAATTGGCCAGCGTCGCGGCGGGGGCAGTGCGCGGGGCCATGGCCAGCCCGGCCAGTCCGGCGGCGGCGGCGATCAGGCCCGCAGCGGCAAGCCGGGCGAGGCTGAGCGGCATCATGAGTCCGGCTCCATCAGAGCCGGGGCAATGAAGTTCACTGTAAACCGCCGTGTCCGTGAATCCCAGTCCAGCCTGACGGCCCGCAATTCGCCCGGCGCGCCGGCGGCCGCCTCGATGAAGGGGGCGAAGGCGCCGCCACTGTCGCGGGCGGTAACTTCGGCCTCGAACAGGCGGGTGGCGGGACCGGGAGCCCGGCGTTCGATTTCGCCGGCCTCGATCACCTGGACCCGGGCATCATTCAGCCCGGCCGTCCGCGCGGCCTCTTCCAGCGCGCCCTGGATCCGGGCCGCGGCAATGCCTGCGGTCGGTGCCCGCCAGAACCGGGCTTCGGCAGCACTTGTCAGCTGCTCCGCCTCTGCTGCCAGTGCGGCCCAGTCACGCTGTTCGAGGGCTGCCTGGCGGGCGCTGAGCTGCCGCTGGGCGCCATCGAGGGCGAGGCGTGCCTGCACATTGGCGTCATTGAGGCTGGTCAGCGCATAGAGTCCGGCGAGGCTGGCCAGCACGACCAGCCCGTATTGCGCCCGCTCGCTGAGCGTTCCCAGCGCCGTGCGCACCGGGGTCATGAGGGAGGTCAGGGCACCACTCATTCTGTGTCCCCGGTCTCTTCGGCGGACGGTTCCGGCGAGATCAGATCGGCCTGCGCCTCCCAGGCGGCACTGTTGGCCGTCCGGTTGAGCCGCACATTGACGAGGCTGGGCTGTGCTTCGAGCGCCTGCGCCAGCTCGGCAGGGTCGAGCGCGCTGCCGGCATCAATGAGGGCGCGCACCCGGTCCGGCTCGATCCGCAGCATGCTGATCCGCGTCTCCAGCGCGCCGGCGGCCTCGGCGAGATCGGCCGCCGGGGTCAGCGGATTGATCCGCTCCAGCGCCTCGCGATAGAGGGCGAGCTGGGCGCTGTGCGAGCGATAACGCTCCAGCGCGCCGAAATCACCGGCACTGTTTTCGGCAAAGGCGGCCAGCGCCTGCCGGGCGGCGGCCCGCTCCATCGACAATCGCGCCTGCGAACCGGCCGCGTGCAGCAGCGGCGTCCCGATCAGCAGCAGGGCGAGGGCGGCGGCATGCACCGGTTTCAGCCGCGCAGTGATTTCCTTGATCCGGTCCTGCAGCGGCCGCGGCCCGGAAGCCTCGTCCGATGTCTCGCTGGCGCTGGATCCGTGCGCGGCGCGGCGGAAACGTGCGGTCTCCTCCTCATCCGGCCAGCGGGTCCAGAACCGGCTGGCGGACAAGTCCGCGCCATTCCGGATCTGGCCTTCATAGCCATCGCGGCGTTCGATGAGGACAAAACCGTCTTCATGTGCGCCGGTATCGGACAGGATCTTGCCGCCGGCCAGGGCCGGTTCGGGCATGAACCAGGCGCTCTCCGGCGCGCCAAGACCGGTCAGACGGGTCTTGTCCCACGACCAGACGGCGGCATGCCGTCCCTGCCAGACGATATGCAGGCCGGGATCCTCGAACGGGGCACGGGTGCGGGCCATCATCATCATTGCCGCGCGCATGCGGGCATCGACCGGGCCGGGCGGCCGCCCCAGGCGTTCGAAATGCAACAGCGCCCGGCTGATGACGATCATTTCGCCAAACAGCAGAGCCCGCCAGAACGCCCCGCGCGAGCGCGGCTCAAGACCGCCCGGGCCGATCCGGCGGCGGTTCGGGGACGGGAAATGGCTCAACATCGCCGGCATCGGTGAGGCCAAATTCCTGCTCAACTCGGTCTCCTCCTATCACGAAATCGAAAGTGGTCTGATAGGGCGACGCAACATCCCCCGGCGTGAGCCTGACCTGGGCGGCCAAGACTAAGCCTGCCTGCGGCTCATGGGTCAAGATCAAAAACTCAGACCCCAAAGGCCCGTAGCCGAACTCGCCCTGGTGCACCGGATCCCAGTCATCCAGCCCGAGATCGGCAAAGCTGGTAATGGCCGGCGCAAAGGCCTGGCGCATCCGGGTCAGGGGCGGCGCGTCCGCGAATAACAGCTCCTGGACATGGTCCGCCAGGAAGGCGGGATGGCTGGAGGCGCCCGGCGTGACAGTGAAATAAAGGTCCATGAGGCGCGGATCTTCCGCACACAGGGGCAGAACCTCCCAGCCATGCACGGCGCACAGCTCGCGCGCGGCGCGCAAGGGGGCATTCGCCGGGGCGCGCCCCTCGGGATAATCGCCGCGCTCGGCCCCGCCCAGCCGCCGCAGATCATCGCCGTCGGTATAATCGGCCAGCCGTGCCGCCAGCCGCGAGGCTTCGGCGGCGTCCAGCCCGGCCTGTTCCAGAAATAACTGCGCCATCCGTGGATCGCCCGGATTCAATCCGATCAGCCCCTGCAGCGAGATCAGCCGGATGATGATCGTGCGGCCATTGATCTCGATCCGCCTTGGCTCGCCATCCGCACGGATCGGATAGCCCTCCTCGATCAGCCCGCCTTCAAGAATATCCGGATTGGCCACCCCGCCGGGATTGACCGTGGTCTCGCCGCGCGGCGCGGTCAGCAGCATGTGGAGGGCAGTGGCCTGTGCGGCGCGCAAATCGCCTTCCAGCTGCGCCTGCGACAATAGCTGCGCCGCCCCGTCAGAGCTCGCCCGCTGCACCGCCCAGGCCCCGGCCAGCACCAGCGCCAGCGCCGCAATCGCCGCCAGGGCGAGGATGAAGACATAGCCCTCACGGCCGTCCTTGCCGGGCAGGGGCGCGCTCATAGCACCAGGTCGAAATCCCGGACCCGCAGCGTCAGCCCGGACGTACGCGCAGGCGCAGCGGCCAGCACGGCGCGCTCCCCGTCCAGGATCAGGATCGCCGACGGGATCGGGCGGTAATACAGGGGATCGGGGTCAAACCCGTCTTCCGGCGGCCACACCTCATGCGTCACACCGTCATCATCGCGATAGGCCAGGCGCGCTTCCGCCGGCACCGCCACCGAGATCAGCGCCTCACCCGCCTCGTGATAGATCAGGCGCGCCTCGTCCGCTCCCGCTTCCCGGGCGATTTCCAGCGCGAAGGCGGCCGGGCGGGACTCCGTGCCCGCCACCCCGGCCACGGTCAGCCCGCTGGCGCGCACCGCATCGCCGGTGAACACGTTTTCGGCGTCATGATAATCCGGCACGGCGGCATCCAGCGCCCGCATCACCGGGATCAGCGCCAGCGTGCGCGCGGTATGGGCGCGCGTCGCCGCCTCGATCCGGCTGGCATGGCCGGTCGCGGCTGACAGCGTATCCATCAGCACCAGCGTGATCAGCGCGGCAATGACCAGCGCGATCAGCGTTTCGAGAAGGGTGAATCCGCTGCGCATCAGGTCTGGAAAACTCCTCACCCCCCATGATAGTGTCAAGCAGGCCGTGTGCAAGAGAACCGGGCCGTGCCCGCCGCTGCCAGAGGCACGCCGCACCGGGCATCCGGTTTGCGCCGCAGGGCCGGGACACGTTATACAGACGCCATGATTTCAGGATGCGGACAAGGGTAAGATGATGCACGCCACACCGGATACGGCCATACACACCGCCCCGCGCCGGTCGCGGCGATCCGGCTATTCGCTGATCGAGGTGCTGATCGCCGTGGCGATCGTCGCCCTGCTTGCCGCCCTCATCGCGCCGCGCCTGTTCGGACAGCTGGACTCCTCGCAGATCACCGCCGCCCGCACCCAGATCCGCATGATCGAGACGGCGCTGGATTCCTACCGCCTCGATATCGGCCGCTACCCGGCCCCGGAGGAAGGCCTCGCCGCGCTGGCCGCGCCGCCGCCCGATCTCGTCGACCGCTGGAACGGCCCCTATCTTGATGGCGGCCTGCCCACCGACCCCTGGGGCGCAGCCTATCTCTACCAACCCAACGAATCCCTGTCGCGCCGCGGCATCGTCTTCAGCTATGGCAATGATGGCGAGCCGGGCGGCGATGGTCTGGCTGCCGACCTCTATTCCCGCGGGCACGAGCCGGACGGCACGCCCGAAGGATAGTTTCCGGCATGGCGTTTGCCATCATCACCCCACCCGGTCCTTCGGACCACCCTCCCCATCAAGGGGAGGGGAAAAGCGTGACCGGTGCCGAAAACTTTCCCCTCCCCCTCGTGGGGAGGGGTAGGGGTGGGGGGCTGCAGCGAACCAAACCGCACCGCGCCGGCTATTCCCTGCTCGAAGTCCTGCTCGCCGTCAGCCTGATCGCGCTGGCCGGCACCATCGCCGTCCCCTCTTTGATCAACAGCCTCGAACGCCGCGAGGCCCGGCTCGCCCTGTCCGCCCTGCAGACCGGCATGACCGGCCTGCGCTACCGCGCCGTGCTCGCCGCCACCCCGCTGGAGATCGCCCCGGAGGAGATGAGTGCCGCCTTTCCCGGCCTGCCCGAAGGCTGGCGCGTCACCGCCGATGCGCCGCTCCACATCTCGGCCGGCGGCCTGTGCGATGGCAATACGCTGCTCACCCTGGTCTCGCCGGATCAGCGCCTCTGGCGCCGCCGCCCCGCCGCCCATGATTGTGCGCTGGAGTAGGGGCCTTTCCCCTCCCCCGCTGTGGGAAGGGGAGAGAGCGCCCAACGCGGCCAACACTTCCCCTCCCCCTCGTGGGGAGGGGCAGGGGTGGGGGCGATCGCAAGCCGTGATAAGCTGGACCCATGCCCAGCCGTGCTCAATCGCTTCGAAACAACATGACCGATCACGAACGGTTGGTCTGGTATGTGCTGCGCGGCTGGCGTGAACGGGGCTTCCATTTCCGGCGGCAAGCGCCAATCGGCAACTTCATTGTCGATTTTGTCTGCCACAGATACCGCCTGGTGATCGAGATCGACGGCAGCCAGCATGATTTTGCCGGAAACCGGGAACAGGATGCCCGGCGCGATGCCTGGCTCCGGGGCGAAGGCTATGAAGTCCTGCGGGTCTGGAATGTCGATGTCCGGGAGAATCTGGATGGCGTGATGGACGGCATATATGCGGCGGTCTGCGAGCTTCGACGCAGGCAGGAGCATGATGCCTCCTGATGTCATCACCCCACCCGGCCCTGCGGGCCACCCTCCCCATCAAGGGGAGGGGAAGAGCAGCGGCTCATCAAGGGAAGGGGAAGAGCGCCCAACGCGGCCAACACTTCCCCTCCCCCGGGTGGGGAGGGGTAGGGGTGGGGGGATAAATTCCGGCACAGCATTTGCCATCATCACCCCACCCCGCCGATCCAGACGGATCGCCGACCCTCCCCATCAAGGGGAGGGGAAGAGCAGCGGCTCATCAAGGGAAGGGGAAGAGCGCCCAACGCGGCCAACACTTCCCCTCCCCCGGGTGGGGAGGGGTAGGGGTGGGGGGATAAATTCCGGCACAGCA
>WGNH01000036.1 GCA_016124665.1 Alphaproteobacteria bacterium
AGTCCCAGTGTGGCTGATCATCCTCTCAGACCAGCTATAGATCGTAGCCTTGGTAGGCCTTTACCCTACCAACTAGCTAATCTAACGCGGGCTGATCTATCGGCGATAAATCTTTCCCCCAGGGGGCGTATACGGCATTAATTCCAGTTTCCCGGAGCTATTCCGTACCGATAGGCACATTCCCACGCGTTACTCACCCGTCTGCCACTCACTCCGAAGAGTGCGTTCGACTTGCATGTGTTAAGCCTGCCGCCAGCGTTCGTTCTGAGCCAGAATCAAACTCTCAGGTTGAGTTGGATTCCAACTGCGCTTGGCATTTTAGTATCAAAGAAAGACAGGAACCAATTCGACACCGGCAAGCCGGTATCTATTGGCAATGTCTTGTCTAAGAAAAACGCTTTCGCGAGTCGGTATCAGTTGATGACCTGAGTCATCCGCTAGACACCGCCGCCTGCGTCTCTCTTTCCAATATTCACGATTTCAAACAATCAGATAGACTAGCTTCCGCTTTTCTATCCGGCTCACCGTTCAGGGCCGTTTGTTGCGGCCCGTTCCGGCGAGGAGCGCGGTGTCTATTCGCCTCGCCCCCAAGTGTCAACCGCGTTTTCCAGAAACTTGCAGCGGCCTCTTTTTCCACTCCGGTCAACACGTTAAGTGCCTGCCGGCGCGGCTTTAAAAAGGCCGTTTATCAAGTCCCGTCTGACGCGAGGAGGCGCTATCTATGCCCCCGGCTGTATGACGTCAACCGCGTTTTCCAGAAACTTGCAGCAACCGAAACAAATGAACCGACGGACACAAAGAATGTCTGTCGGCGCACGATGTGCATCAGCGCCGTTGGGCAAGTCTCCGGATCAGCGGAGGAGGCGCGATTATATGTATTTTACCTTCTCGCGCAACAGGGTTTCGCGATTTTTGTGTGCTCACCGCTTTTTCCTGTCAGACAAGGCGTTCACAGCCGTTTTTCGTACGGCATCTGGCGCGGCGGCTGCGTGTGAATCCGTTTTTCATAGCCGCAGGGATTCCGTTTTCCTACAGTCTGATTCTAATGGAGGCTCCGGGTTATGGGAAAATCTCGCTATGAAAAACGGCTAAGCGGTGACCTCGACAGGTGGATCAAGCGCGGCCTGATTGCGTCCGAAAACCGCGCGGCCATTCTTGACGATGTCTCGAGCCGTTCCAGCGGATGGTCTGCTTCCGGCGCGCTTGCCATTCTGGGCTCTGTCTTGCTTGCCCTCGCCGCACTCAGTTTTGTGGCAGCCAACTGGGCGGAGCTGGGCAACTGGGCCCGGCTGGCGCTGGTTTTCGCCGCGATCTGGGGCAGCTATCTCGGTGCCACCCGCGCCTTCGCAACCCATCACCCAGCGATCGGGCACGCTCTTGCTCTTCTCGGAGCGGCCTTGTTCGGTGTCAGCATCGTGTTGGTCGCACAGATATTCAATATGAGCTCGTGGCGTTATACGGTTCTCGGCATCTGGGCAGCAGGCGCATTGTTGACCGCCCTCCTCACCCCGTCCCGCCCGGTTCTGATTTTCACAGCGATGCTGGGATCGGCGTGGGTGTGTGCGGAAAGCTTCAACCCTTACGCCCCCGGCATCCTCTGGGCATATCTGCCGCTCTGGCTGGCAACTGTGGTTGCTGCATCACGCCTGCGTTCCCTCGCCTCCATCAATCTGCTCGCTATCGGCCTTTACATATGGATCGGTTTCCTGCTGTGGGACTTTGCCCGCGATGACCGGTTAAGCGAGCTACAAACCGCCTCTGCTTTCATACTGGCCAGCGCCGCTACAGCCATGACGTTTGCCGCCTTGCGAGATCGTGACTGGCTCGGGTTGGGGACACTGACAAACTGGGGGACCAGCCTTGTCTTGCTGGCCGGCTTTTGTGTCCAATTTCCGCTTGATCGTTACGAAAACTGGTCGAGCCGGGATACGGAAATCGAAGCGGGCAGCCGGTGGGTCGAGATCGCAGGCTCCGGGAATCCGGCCTATTGGTGGCTCGCCGGAGCGTTCACGCTCATCTTTATCCTGGCATTACTCTGGCGTGCGATCATGACCCCGTCATCGCGCGCCCTCGCCCTCCCCGCCCTTCCGGCTGCTGTATTTGCGCTTTTTCTGCCCCCGCTTGCCGCGCTGCTTGGCGGCGACGCCGTGCTCATCCTGCGGATCGGTCTGGGCGTTGCGATCCTGGCGATTGCCATCAGCCTGATCCTGTACGGCTCGCGTGAGGGCCGGCGTTTTACCGGCGGGCTCGGCATCGCGCTCTTTGTTGCCGAAACGCTCTATATATATGGCGAGACGTTCGGCGGCCTTCTCGACACGTCGCTCTTCTTCCTGATTGGCGGGTTTTTGCTATTCGGATTGTCGATGGGAGTGATCCGGTTTCAGAAACGGATGTCCCCGGATGAGGAGGCTGCCCCATGAACCGCACGATTCGTCTTACGCTTGTCGCGGCAGCCATGACCGCCTTCCTGATCGGGATGGTATTTGACCATGCCGCCCGGCGCGCTTCCGGCACAGAGGTGATTCTCGACCTCGAACCCGTCGATCCCCGGGATCTGCTCGCGGGTTATTATGTGATTGTTTCAACGCCCTTGCATTTGCTGGAGAC
Source organism: Alphaproteobacteria bacterium (assembly GCA_016124665.1). Taxonomy (GTDB): domain Bacteria; phylum Pseudomonadota; class Alphaproteobacteria; order Caulobacterales; family Maricaulaceae; genus Hyphobacterium. Next base: position 2,608 of record WGNH01000036.1, read on the forward strand.
AGATTCACTCGGTGGCGATGATTCATTCGCGACAGGCGATGACATCTTCGCCCTGGTTGAAGAAGACGGGGAAGGCGTATGGCAAGCCGTCTCCATTCATCGTGAGCGGCCGGAGGCTGGCGTTTTCCTGCACGGCAAGGTGCAGCACGGGTCCGAAACGATGATCCGCGCGGATTATAATCTTGAGCGCTTTTATGCCGATGAAGAGACAGCTCAGGCGCTTGAGCTTCGCCGCCGTGAAAACATCGACAGCATGCGTCTGATCGTGTCCGTTGGACCTGATGGCCGTGCCATTATTCGCGGCCTGGAAATTGACGGCCAGCGCCGGACAGTGCCGCTTTTCTAGATTCTGCGGCGTTGACCGAAAAAAGCGAGGAAAACGGGGAAGAGTGCCGCGCCGGCAATCAGTCCGCCCAAGTGTCCGGCCCAGGATATCGGCAGCGGAAAGAGTGGTCCCAAAAGCGCCAGCAAAACGTTGAATCCGCCCCAGGGCAAGGCAAAGCGCAGCATACCCCTGTATCCGCCATCTGCCCAACCGGCTGCGGCAATACAGCCGGAAAGACCTGTCGACGCACCAATCATCGGGATCATTGAACCCGGGGCGACCATGACCTGCAGGGCGGCACCCGCGATTGAACACACAAAGAAAAACAGGAGGAAGCCCGCCGCACCTCGCAAGCCTCCGCCAAAAGGCCGCATACTCGCCGAACCGAAAGTCAGCATGGCAAAGGTGTTGAAGACAAGATGCATCATGCCGCCATGCAGAAAGACATGAAAAATGAAGGGCGACCATGGTCCGATCGGGCTGGGATGTTGAGCTCCGGCTCCGGGGATGACCGCCCCGATCGTCAGGAAGAGATATTGAAGCGGTGGCAGCAATGCGCCCAAAGCGAATATGGCAACGAAACTGCCTGCCATCACCAGCGGTACCAGCGGAATATCATTGAAGATCGGTGACCGCGCCGGGCGCATTTCGCATTATCCTTAATCTCTTGTTTGCCCGTGGCCTCTAATTTTGCCGGGAGTCTTCAGGCTCGGGTGCCGTGTTTCCGGAAACTGGTCCCTTGCCAGTGCTTTATCAAGTGCGCAGCCAATCTACTGCTGCGCGGGAAAGGATACGCCATGCGCCGCCTCTCGCTTTTTGCCGTCAGCGCTGGATTTGTAGCCGCGAGCAGCCCTGGCCTGGCGCAGACCGCCGGGGACTTCCAGCGCCCCTGGGGTACAGATAGTGCCCAGAATAGTCAGCCCTATCGCGCCGGAACGCGAGATGCGAACGGCAACCGGGTTGTCTTGAACGGCGTGCTTCAAACGGGCGTAGGTGTCCAGGCGCAGATGTCCGGTGTGGGTGGCGTCGGCAACGCACCTACCCAGTCCAACCAGGGCACTGGCAGCACAGGCATGTCCGCGTCCGGCACGAATTCCAGCGCGCTGGCTGTGGGCAATCAACTGAATGTTATCGTTAACGGTAACTACAACACTGTCATCGTTAATTCGACGCAGACAAACAATGGTGACGTGAACGCCACCGCAAATTCTGGCGGCGGGGATGACGGGAATGGCAATTAGGCAGCTCCTCTCCATAACAGCAGGCGCCCTGCTTCTGGCTGGCTGTGCGGTGACGCCCAATTCCGGGTTTGATGGCCGCTATGCTGATCCCATTGGCAATGCGCCGGTCACCACAAATCCGACCCCGTATTCTGAAGCACTGGTCTGTCTGGCGAATTCAGCCAGAGCCGCCGGACGCCCCTCGCCCCGGATCGCGGTCGGGCGAATTTCGGATTATACCGCTGCAGGCAATCCGGAAGGCGGCGGGCCGGCGATTACCCAGGGCGCGTCGCTGATGGCGATGTCAGCCTTTGCAAAGGCTGGTGTGAATCTGGTCGAGCGGTTCGACACGTCAATCGCCGAATATGATCTCCGGTTCGCGAACAACAGGCTGATCGGAGATGCCGAAGAGGAGGACGGGTTCCGGCAAATTTACGCTGGCAGCGTTCCGGGCGTCGATTATGCGGTGGTTGGCGGCGTTACCGAACTCAATTTCAACATCCGGTCTCAAGGCATAGATTTCCTTGGTGGAGACCGCATTGATTCCGATCCAACCGGCGTATTCAACGGCCGCTTGTACGTTATGAATATCGCCATTGATTTGCGCATGTACAATGCCGAGACCCTCGAGGTCGTGGACGTCATTTCCTACCAGAAGCAGATTATCGGCCGCGAGGTCAGCGCCGGAGTGTTCTCGTTCTGGGGGGACGCCGTCATCGATATTTCCACGGGCGGCCGATCGCTCGAGCCCATGCAATTGGCCGTTCGGTCTTTGGTCGAACGCGCCGTGCTGGAATTTTCCTCGACCTTGTATGGGATCGAAGCGCAGCAAGTGTGTGCCTTCGATGATCCTCTGGGGCTCACCAATGTTTCAGGCGGCATCAACCCGCACACAACCTACGCCGCTCAAACAGGAGCATCCAATGTCCAGATTCGCCAAAGCGTTGACCGCGGGCACGAGCGCCGCGACCCTGCTGTGCGCAACGGGCTACGCGGACGATACGACTGAGATTCTCAACGGTCAGCTGAATCTCGACGCAGAGGTCAGCGCCAACGGTCAGGTGGTTGTCGGACGCACCGGGAATGTCACGCTGAACGCTGTTGGCATGGGCAATGCCCTCGATGTGCAGACACTCACCAGTCATGATGTCACAAGTTCCCAGCAATTTGGCGGCTTTGTAACCTCTACAGCAGAAACCAATGCTGTAGCGATTGACGGTACGGCGATCACAGCATCCGGTGCCTATGGCAACTCCGCCATACTGGAAGTCGATGGCGATAGCGATGTCGCGGTCACCCAATCGGCCAGTGATGGTTCCAACGTGTTTTCCGCCGCAACACTGCGCCTCGACTCCTATGCGGTCGGCAATATTACTGCCGCAACAGCCGCCGCCAATTCCGTCGAAACGATTGGCGAATACGGCGGTATCCAAGGCAGCATCCAGCAGAATTCCGGTGCCGCGGTTGAATCCCGAGCCATCGTCGAAGCGCGCACGGCCGGTCTGGGTGAGTTTTCAACCACAGCCGCAACGGCGTCCGGTAATGCGATCCGGTCACAGGGGGATGAGTCCTCGGTTATTCTCAATACAGCGCAGTCCAATCGCGGCACAGTGCGCGCATCTGCACGGGTCAATGCGGGGGGTGGCGGTGTTTTCACAACCGTTGCCGCACAAGCGCAGGGCAATGGCCTCGATGTCGCGACCGAATGGGCCTATGGCGATGCTCGCGGTACCCAGGACAATAGCGGCGATACCGAAGCAGAAGCCAATATCAATATCGGAAATTTCGACGTGGACAGCATTCTGGCCTCCTCGGAGAGCCTCGGTAATTCCGCAATCCTGACCAATCTGGGAACGGATACCTTCCTGGGACTGGATCAGATCAATACCGGCGGGGTGCGTGCCACAACCCGCTTCGATGGGGGCCTCGGAGGCGAAATCCTGGGGTCTGCCTCCGCCTATGGCAATGCCGCGACCAGCTGGGGCTGTCAGGCCTGTCCCGATACGACTTCCCAGGGGCAAATCAACCAGACCAACTCCGGCAGTGTGAACGCCACCTTCCAGAGTCAGTATATTTCGGGATGGGGTACGACGGGCTCCGCGACCGCGATCGGCAATTCCGCGACCTTTGTGACACAGGATCCCCAAGAATAAAAAGCACCGAACAGGCCGGGGCTTTTCAATCAAATCTGTCAATCAGAGCTGCTACCGGTATCCGCCGACACCACCATCGAGCATGAGCGTCATATTGGCAGTGTTCACGATCTCGCGGCGATGCTCGACCATTTCGGTATAGCGTTCCTCGCGGCGTACATAGACCAGCTTCACACCCGGCCCATAAAGGCGGAGTAATGAGCGCTCATTGCAATTGCGGCGGGGTTCCTGTGTCGCGCAATAGACACGGCCACCGGTTTCATGGCGCAAGGCTTCGCCCTGGCTGCAAACCAGAGTGAAGGCATCATCAAAAACATCCGCTCCGTCAACGCGCCAGCCGATGGTCACCTGCATGTAGGTGCCCGACATACAGCGGAACAATTCTCCGGAAAACGTCTCCTCCACCCGCTCCGCGGGATCCGGCCGCGACGCCGGGTGAGGTGTGCCGCGGTCATCCATGCACACAGCGCGGATCACGCGCCATTCCTCAAGAATACGCGTGCGCTCTTCCTCAACGATTTCGATTTCGGTCAACCCGGAAACGTTCAGGCCATTGATGGCCGTGGCCGGAGGCGGCGCACCGATTGCGGCTCCGCCACCGCCAAGGGAAATAATCGTGGTCCCGCCGGCCCCTGCACCAGCGCCCGCCCCGGCATTACCGCTGGCACCCGCATTGGCATTGGCGTTTGCGTCTGCATTGGCGTTGACGACGGTCGAGACATTGACGTTGGTATTGACGTTGACGCCGACATTGATGCGCGGACCGTAGATGCGGATATCCGGCGTGCGCACACGATGCCCGCCACCGCCGCAACCGCCATAGCTTCCGCCCCCGCAGCTGCCGCCTCCGCCATGGCCACCATGACCACCGCCGCCATGCCCGCCACCACTGCCATATCCGTCGCCGCCAATCGCGACGGGAGGCGCTGCCAGCGTCAGGGCGAAGGCAGCCGCACCGAAAAGAATTTTTACTGGTGAGACGCGCATGGCGTTCCTCCCGTTCAATTCATGAGCGAAATCGGCCCTTTGCGCGGTTCCCCGGGCAGGCGAGCCTTCACTCTCCCGGCAAGCGTATGGCCCAGAGATTGAAATTGCGTTGCCAAAATGGCCGATCCCGGCACACCGGAAGAAAAAGTGACCGCGAACATGATGCATGCCCACGCCAGAACCCTCGTATCCTATTGGGATTCCCGCCGGAGGACCGACGCCGTTCCGGCGCGGGCCGATATCGCAGCCGCGGATTTACGCGACCTGCTCGGCAATCTCTTCATGCTGCAGAGACATGACCCCTCTCATCATGTTTTCCGGCTGGCGGGCACGCGTCTGTGCGATCTGCATCAGCGTGAATTACGTGAGCAGAATTTCCTGTCCTTCTGGCGAGGATATGACCGTGAGCATATGAAATTGTTACTGGAATCGGTTCTGGCGAATGCGGCGCCGGGGCGTGGATACGCCACTGCGGAAACGATAGGCGGGGACAGGATCGATATCGAGATGGTGTTTACCCCGCTCGCCTCCAAGGCCGGATGCGTGGACAGGGTGCTGGGTCTCTACCAGCCGCTGCAAAGCCCCGGCCGCTTCCGCCACCGCCCGATCATCCGGCATGAGCTGACGCGTATTCTACCCCCCGTGGCGAAGCAGTGGATACTGCCGGTCACGCCTGCGCCCGAATTTCCCGATGCTGCAAATGATCGCTAATCCGGCAAAGGTGTTTTAACCGGTTGCCGCCAGACTGGGCCCCGTAAGAGGCAGGAGATCATGGCGGATACCTTCACACGTCTGGACAAACGCAAGATCCGCGTTGCGGCGCGGGGCGCTGAAGACAAGCGCCGCCACCGGCGCCTGCCCCTGCAGCTCTATGGCCGCTTTCTGGATCCGCATGCCGGCGAGCAGAAATGCCGCCTGGTCGATGTCTCGCCCGGCGGAGCCAAGGTGGTGGCCAAATCCCCGCCCATGCCGGGGGATATGATTGTCCTGCTGATCGATGGACTGGGACGTCTGGAAGGCAAGGTCCTGCGCAAGGGCTCGAACTGGTTTTCCCTGCAATTCACGGCACATATACGCAAGCGCGACCGTCTGGCCGACGCCATAACCTGGCGCTTCAACATGGAGCGCCTGGGGCTGGAGGAAGACCGCGCCGCCCCACGAAAACAGGGTAAGGGCCGCGCCATTCTGCACTTCAGTGATGGCGTCAAAATCGACGCGGATGTCGTCGATGTCTCGATTTCCGGCGCTGCTTTCGCGTGCCTGGAACGGCCGCGGATAGGCGAGGAAATCCGTGTTGGAGAAATGCGCGGCACGGTCGCCCGCATCTGGGAAGGCGGATTTGCCGTCGCATTCATGCCACCTTCAGGTGAAAACGCCCACGCTGCCTGATATTCCGGCTGGCCTCATTCTTGCCCCGAGTGAGGGTCAGAACAGGTAATTGTATCAGATTGGCGCGTATTATGAGTGTGGATGCCGGACAGGCGAGAACGTGGTTTGTGAAAGTGGATGGGCGGGTCTATGGCCCCTACACCTCTCCGCAAATGCGCGGCTATGTCTCTGAAGGCCGTGTGGCCGACTACACGCTGGTCAGCGTGGAGCGCGATGGCGCATGGAAGCCGGCGGCGGATGTCGAAATCCTGGCCAGCTGGATCGAAGACAGCCGCAAGACCTCCCAGGCCGCGGCCGAGACCGAAGACCCTGCCAATCTGCTGGTCATTACCGAAGTCAAATCGGGCGTTGGCGAGGCTGTTGCGTCTGTGCTGCGCCGCTACGGTGAAACGGTCGATATTGTGCCGGGCGTGTGGCTTGTCCGTGCCCGAACCACAGCGTCCGCCTTGCGCAATGATCTTTCCCATCTCCTGGACCGCGAGGACCGCCTGTTCGTGGTCGATGCCAGCCGCGACCGCTCTGCCTGGTTCAATTTCGCCAGCGAAGCCGACGCAAAAGTGCGTGGATTGTGGCGCGGCAACGAGTCCGGATAATCCCCTTATCTGCGCGTGGATAAAGCCGGCCAGACCCGGGTCCTCACATGTTGTTCGCATGCCGGTCCCGTGCTGAGGGCCTACGCTCCGCGATGCCTGTAGCGCACCGTTCGCATGCCGCCGGTGATGGCGGTGCCCTGCCCCGCCGATACACATCCCGATTCAGCCCGGAATTTCGGTCAGTCCCGCTTTGTGACGCTTCCAGTTTTCGACATAGTGATCGGCGGACGCTTTCAGGATGTCATACATGTCCGCCTCCAGCGTCCGGATCACCTTTCCGGGAGATCCGACGACCAGGGAGTTGTCGGGAATCTCCTTGCCTTCGGGCAGCAGGGTGTGGGCGCCGATAATGCAATTGGTGCCGATTTTCACCCCGTTCAGCAGGGTCGCGCCAATGCCGATCAGCGAATAATCGCCGATCGTGCACCCATGCAGCATGACACGATGGCCGACGGTGACGCCCTTGCCGATGACCATGGGATAGCCATGGTCGGTGTGCAGCACCGAATTGTCCTGGATGTTGGTGTCCTCGCCAATGGTGATGTCGTCGACATCGCCACGCACCACCGCATTATACCAGATGCTGGCATTTTCCTTCAGAGTGACCCGGCCGATCACATGCGCGCCGGGACCGATCCAGTAATTGCCGCTGGCGGGCATTTGCGGGCTGTGGTCATCCAGTCTGTAGATCGGCATGTGGCTCTCCGGACACGTTCTCTGTGAAGTTTATAAAACGGGGGCGCTTAATCTTTGTTCACCATACTAGACTGATACTGCTCCTGCGATTCGATACTTCCATCGAGTCGCGGGCGCTTCGAAGAGGAGGCGAATGGCCATCGTGCGAAACCGACGCACCCACCGGGCCGAAAACCGGATCCACCACCGCCACCGGTCTGATTCCGCCCCCTCCTCCCGCGCACATTTGTCTGTCCGCCTGCAGCCCTCGCCCTCCGGTGAGGGTTTTTTGTTTCCGGCCACCCCGTCACCATCCGGTGGCGGGGCTTTCTAGTCTCAGGAGAGTCTGTCCATGACGAAACGTTCCGCAAAGCGCCGCCAATCCTCGGGTGAGTTCAATTCCGGCCATTACCAGGACGAACAGACCAAGGTGCGTGCGCTGTTTCCGGGGACCAGCTGGTCGCCGGACGAGAAGGAACCGATGCGCGATCAACGCTATGTCAAGAATGTCAAACCGCGTTCGGAAGGCCAGGCGAAACTGATGAAGGCGATTGATGAGCACAATCTCGTCATGGCGCTCGGGCCGGCGGGCACCGGCAAGACCTATCTCGCCGTCGCCAAGGCGGTCGAGCAACTGGAAAAAGGCGATGTCGCGCGCATCGTCCTGTCCCGCCCGGCGGTGGAAGCGGGCGAGAGTATCGGCTTCCTGCCCGGTGCCATGGAAGAAAAGCTCGCCCCCTATCTGCGGCCGCTCTATGACGCGCTGGTCGACCGGCTCAGCCCGAAGCGCCTGAAAGCGCTGATGCTGGAAGGGCTGATCGAGATTGCGCCCATCGGATACATGCGCGGGCGGACGCTGAACAATGCCTTTGTCGTGGTGGACGAGGCGCAGAACTGCACCTATGGCCAGCTGAAAATGCTACTCACGCGGCTAGGCTGGCACTCGACCATGGTGGTCACCGGTGATCCGGCGCAGACCGACCTGTTGCCGGAACTCTCCGGCCTGGCCGGCATTGCCGACAAGCTCGAAGCGGTGCCGGACATCTCGGTCCAGCGCCTGAAAGCGGAAGACATTGTCCGCCACCCGCTGGTCGCGTCGATGCTGGACGTGCTGTAGGGGCGGTCAGGGTTTAACTCTGGAATGAAACCGGCGGGGCAGCGATGCTCCGCCGGTTTTTTATTCCGCCGCGGCTCGTGGGGTGCCGAGCTCCTGATTCGCCTGCTGGATCGCTCGCGCTTCGGCCACTGCCTCGTCTGACACTCCGCCCTTGGCGCAGAGCCATGACGCCACGTCCGGCCAGTCCCACAAGGGCGACTCGCTGGTAATGCGGGCGACGGGGCGCGGAAAACCGAGCGCGCGTTTGCCCTTGCCCGCTGCGTAATTGGAGATCGCCTGACGCGTCAGGCCGGCGCGATGCGCGATTTCTGACAGGCTGACGAGGCTGTCGGGTTCGATCCGCTCCACCTGCGCCCCGGTGGCGCGGACGTTTTCAATGGCCGAGGCAATCGCTGCCTCGAGGCTTCCGGCCTCCCGCGCGAAGGCGAGAATGATCACACCGCGCGCGAAGGCGATGGTGGCATCATCACAGCCAGCCTCGAAAAAGCGGTCCTCGAAATCATCGGCCATATGATCAAGGCCCGAGGCAATGATGGAAAATTCAAATGTCTTCACCCTCGCCTCCTTTTGTCTGATGGGCGCAAGTCTCGCCCGCCCGCCGCAATTGCCGCGCATGGTTCGCCGCATTGCGCGGAGTGGACCAGACCGAGACCTGACACCCGGAGCGGTCGTGTTGCGGACACAGCATCCGTCCCCAGGCATGGGCGCTCTTGCCCGGCTTCTTCCATTGCCATCCAAATCCTTCGAGATGGACGACCGCCGCCTCGATTTCCTTGTCCGGATGACGCGGACGATCAGCCATCTTCCCGGTAGGCAATAGCAATATTGTTTACATTTGTCAACAATATACATCCCGCTCTGGTTGTGATCAACCTAGCGGTACGGCCCGTGTGGGGCAATCAGCCCCCTATCTCCCCCCACAACCAGTCCGCCGCCTGTTCCGGCGTCTGGCCCTCCAGATCCACACGGCGATTGGCTTCGCGCATCATGGCCGGTGTGATGGCATTGACGAGCGGAGCGAGCGCGGCCGCCACGGCATCATCGGCTGCAGCCTCGGGCGATAACAGGATCATAGCGTCATAGGGCGGCAGGATGCCGCGCGGATCGTCCAGGATCACCAGATCATAGGCAGCGATGCGCCCGTCTGTTGTGTAGGCGGTGATGACATCCACCTGCCCATCGCGCACCGCGCCATACATGAAGGTGGAATCCATCGGACGCGGCGTGGCGTCCTGCAGGCCATAGGCCTCGCGCGTGCCGGTCCATTCCGGGCGGACGAAGAATTCACTGTCCGCGCCAATCGTTACCCGTTCTCCGGCCAGACCGGCGATGGAGGTCACGCCCAAACGGTCTGCGCCTTCCCGGCTCATGGCAAAGCCATAGGCGTTTTCAAAGCCGAGCGAGCCGAGGCTCAATATGCCGTAATCATTGAGCAGCGCCGCCGAGGTTTCCGCGATGATGCGGTGGCGGCCGGGATTGTCCTCCCGGTTCAGGACATTGGCCCAGAGCGTGCCGGAATAATCGGCGTAGACGTCGATCCCGCTGCTGGCCAGTGCATCGAACGCCACGGTCGAACCGAGCCCGTCACGGCGGCGGACGATGGCGCCCTCGGCCTCCAGAACGCGCTCGAACAATGCGGCCAGAATGAATTGCTCGGTGAAGGGTTTGGAGCCGACCACCACGACGCGGCCCTCCAGCCCGATGGCCTCTGCCTGATCGCCCGCCACGGTGCTTTGTCCGGCGGTGTCCAGCCATCCCGGCAGCAGCGCCCCGCCGATGAGGACAATCCCCGCCAGTGTCGACAGGGCCGCCATGACACGGTTGCGGCGGCGGGCGGCGATTTCATAACTGCGGACGATCTGGTCCAGCAGGATGGCGAGCAGGGCCGAAGCGACGCAGCCAAACAGCACGGCCGTCCAGTTGCGGGTCTGGAGGCCGGCGAAGATATAGTTTCCGAGGCTGGCCGCCCCGACAGGCGTGGCCAGAACCGCAGCGCCCACCACCCAGACGACTGCCGTGCGGATGCCGGCGACAATGGTGGGCAGGGCCAGGGGCAATTCCACCTCGATCAGGCTCTGGCTTTGGGTCATGCCGACGCCGCGTGCGGCTTCGCGCACCACGGGATCCACGCCCTGCAGGCCGACAATGGTGTTTCTGAGCACCGGCAGAATGCCGTAGAGGGTCAGCGCCACAAAGGCCGGGGCAAAGCCAATCGTCCCGCCCAGAATCGGCACCATCAGCGCCAGAAGGGCGAGGCCGGGAATGGTTTGCAGCGTCCCGGCGATGCCGAGTGCGGGACCGGCGAGCCATTGCCGCCGCGCCGCGAGAATGCCCAGCGGCAGGCTGATCAGGATGGCGCAGGCAATCGCCGCCATGGACAGGCGCATATGGCCGCCCAGATATTGCGGCAGGACGGTGAAGGCTTCGGCGAGTTGATCGCTCATGGCGCCTGCTCCAGCGCGGCAACGGCGCGGGCCTGTTTCGCCGGGGCGGCCAGAAGCTCGGTGACGTAAGGGTCGGCCGGACGGTTGACGAGATCGGACGGGGTGGCGGTCTGAACCACGCGGCCATCCTTCATCACCAGTATCCGGTCAGCCAGAAGCAGGGCTTCGGCCATGTCGTGGGTGACCATGACGGCGGCAAATTGCAGGCGATTCTGGAGCGCGATGAAATCCTCCTGCAATCCGGCGCGTGTGACCGGGTCGAGGGCGCTGAAGGCTTCATCCAGCAGCAGCAAGGGCGGTTCGGCCGCGAGCGCACGGGCAATGGCAATACGCTGTCTCTGGCCGCCGGACATCAGATGCGGCAGGCGGTCCCGGAAATCGGCCGGATCGAGCCGGACCAGTTCCAGCAATTCGTCGACACGCGCAGCAATGCGCGCGGGCGCCCATTTCAGCAGGCGCGGTGTGAGGGCGATATTCTGGGCGGCGGTGAGGTGGGGAAACAGGCCGTCTCCCTGCATGACCCAGCCGATTTCCCGGCGCAGATCATGGGCCTCGAGCGACATCACATCACGGCCCTGAAACAGGATGCTCCCGGCACCCGGTTCGATCAGCCGGTTGATGGCTTTCAGCGTGGTGGTCTTGCCGGAGCCGGACTCGCCGACAATGGCGATCAGCTCGCCAGCGGCTGCGGTGAGGCCGACATTATCTGCGGCCAGAATGCCGCCGGGATAATGCTTGGTCAGCCCTTCAACGCGAAGGACGTCATGCGCGGTGGCGGCTGGGCTCAAACTTCTTCCAGATCGATGTCGAGAATGGTGATCTCGAACGCATAGCTGGTCTCGCCCTCATCGACGATCTTCTGCACCACGCCCAGGCATTCATCACCGATATGGATCTCGGCGCACTCATCGGCGCGCTGGCGGCGCTGGACGACCATGCCGGGATTCAGTTTTTTCTTCAGGAAGGCTTCAAGTTTTGCCGCTTCTTCAGCGGTCACGAAATTGGACACGGTTTCTATTTCCCTGATGTTTGTGAATCTGCCGGTGAACATACAAGCCGCGCCTGTCAGCGCAAGACCGGGCTATGTGTCCGCCTCGAAGCTCTGATCCATGGTGCGCGCCGGTTCCTTGCACGGGCCGCCGACCGGCACCGCCGGAATACCGGCTACGGTGCAATGCGGCGGCACGTCCTTCAGGACCACAGAGCCCGCCGCGATGCGGGCTTCCTCGCCGACGGTGATATTGCCCAGCACTTTCGCCCCGGCGCCGATCAGCACGCCGTCTCCAATCCTCGGATGGCGCTTTATGCCGGACTTGCCGGTGCCGCCCAGCGTGACCGAATGCAGCATGGAGACATTATCGCCGACGACCGCAGTCTCGCCGATGACGACGCTGGTGGCGTGGTCAATCATGATGCCCCGGCCGATGATGGCGGCGGGATGGATGTCGAGGCCGAAGCGCTCGGAAATCCGGCTCTGCAGGTGGAAGGCAAAGGTCTCGCGCCCCTCCCCCCACAGCCAGTGGGCGATGCGATAGCCCTGCAGCGCCAGATAGCCCTTGAAATAGAGGAAGGGCTGGAGCAGTGAACGGCAGGCCGGGTCGCGTTCCTCGATCGCCACCATGTCGGCGGCGGCCTTTTCCGCGATGGACGGATCGGCGGCAATGGCTTCCTCGACCACATCGCGGGCGAGCATGGCATCGAGCTGGGCATCCGCCAGCTTCGAGGCAAGCCGGTAGGCCAGCGCATGCTCGAAGCGCTCATGGCGCAGAATGGCGGCATTGAGGAAGCTGGCGAGAATGGGTTCTTCCGCAGCGGCCTGGGCGGCATCCAGACGCAGGCGCGCCCAGACGGCATCAATGCCGGACTTCATCTGTGTGGCGGTATCGGCCGGCATATCAGCCTCCCTGCAACATGGCGTGCGCGAGCTTGGTATCGAGCTGTCCTGTTTCCGCCATGTAGTGCGCCTTCAGGATCATTGCCACCGATGGCAGATCACGGATTTCCCCGGACACCGCCATGTCCAGCGCCGCCATGAAGGGCAGACGCTTGCGTTCGATGACTTCTGTGCCTTCCAGCTCCTGTTCGCCCTCCTCCAGATCCCAGGCCAGAAAGCCGAAGGCCTGTTCGTCCGTGACCGAGTTGGAGGTCTCCGCCTGCAGGATTTCGCGCCAGTGTTTCGCCGTCAGGCCGGTCTCCTCTTTCAGCTCACGCTTTGCGCCGTCCAGTGGAGGATCGGATTTGGGGCTGCCACCCTCGGGAATTTCCCAGCTGTAATTGTCCAGCGGAAAGCGGTGCTGGCCGACCAGCATGGTGGTGCCATCGGCAAAGACCGGCAGGATCAGGATGGCATGGTTTTTCGGCGACATGACGCCATAGACACCCGGGGCGCCATCCGGACGGATGCCGTCATAAGTGTGCAATTCGATATACGGGTTTTCAAAGACCTTGGCCTTCGAGGTCACCGTCCACGGCCCGCGCTTTGCCATCCTGCCTGCTCCTGCCTGCCTATTCGGCAGCCTGCATCAAGGCGCCCCGGCGCACACGCTTTTTCAGCCGCTCATGGAAATCCCGGCGCTTCTGGCGGGCTCTGGCCAGCATGACAAACGCCGCCGGCGCGAAGATGAGGGCGAGAATCGCAGACCCCGCCACACCGCCCGCCACGGCCGCTGCAAAGGGCAGCCAGAAGGAATCGCCCGACAGGATGAGCGGCACAAAGCCGCCAATCGTGGTCAGTGTGGTGGAAATGATGTGGCGGGTGGCATCCACGACCGTGTCCTCGATCGCGGCCATATCCAGCGCGGCGGCAGCCGGATTGGCGCGCAGAGCCGAGAGCACCACAATGGTGCCGTTGATGGACAGGCCCACCAGCCCCATCGATCCGACAATGGCGTTGAAGCCCAGCGGGGTTCCAAACAGCCAGACCCCAAACAGGGCCAGCCCGACCGACAGGAATCCGGTGATGAACACCACGCCGGCAAAGCGGAAGGAATTGAAGGCGAGCACGACCGCGCCGATCATCAGGATGAGCAAGGGTCCGGCGGTGCCGAAGAGATTGCCCATGGCATCCCCGCGGGCTTCGGCTTCGCCACCAATCTGCAACGTATAGCCGGCCGGTATTTCCACCCCTGCCGCGTCCAGCCGGATCATGAAATCCTCCAGCACCGGCGCCGGCAGGCTGAAAGGCTCGAGATAGGCATAGACCGGGTTCATCCGCTCGCCATCCTGACGGCGGATGCTGGCCACTTCCGGCGACAGGCCGACTTCGCCGAGGGCTGATACCGGGGCCGACAGAATGCCGCTATCGGCATGCGTCAGCAGCGGGGAGGACGCCAGATCTGACACGCTGGCGCGGCGGTTTTCCGGGGCGATGACGCGGACCGGTATTTCCTCGACGCCTTCGAGAATGCTGCCGCCCGGCACACCATCGAAATCGGCCCGCAACCGGTTGGCCAGATCTTCAAGGCGGATGCCGGCCAGTTCCGCCGAGGCTTCATCGACGGTTACGCGCGCCACAGGCTCGCCCATGCGCATGCCGGCAACCGTGGTCGTGACGCCCGGCGTCCGGGCCAGCACCTGGCGGATTTCATCGCCCAGCCGGTCGAGCGTTGCGAGGTCCGGGCCGAATATCTTGAGCTCAATCGGCGCGGCAGTCGGTGGCCCCTGTTCGAATGGCAGGGTCAGAAAGCGCGCCTGCGGGAAGGCCGTGATCATGTCGCGCTGCAGGACCGGCAAGAGATCATGTGTCACTTCGGCAGAGGTGGTGCGGACCCAGCCGGCGGCCAGATAGGGCGCCGAGCTCTCATTGCCGATGACATTGTAATAGGTGCGCGGCGGGCTTTCGCCCAGCGTCCAGCCGATATCGATGACGCCCTCATAGCCGCTGATCAGCTCTGTTGCCCGCCTGACCTGGCGTTCTGTCTCTACAATCGAGGTGTTGGCTGGCAGGACCATTTCGATCTGGAACATGTCCCGGTCGGTCGGCGGGAAGAATTGCATGGGCAGGGTCGTCGCGGCGGCAAAGCCGGCGACGGGGAGAATGACCCCGCCCACCAGGCCGACCCAGGGGCGAGTCGTCACGGCCTGAAGAATGCCGCGATAGAAATATTCCAGCGGCTTGAAACGTAATCCGTCACGCAGGAAGGAATGGCGGCCTTCGGCATAATTATTGTGGTCGAACCAGCCGGCAAAGGCCGGAACAACGGTCATGGCGATGATAAAGGAAGCCCCCACCGCGAAAATCACCGACACGCCGATCATGCCAATGAATTCACCAGCGGCTCCGGGCATCAGGGCGATGGGCGCAAAAGCGAAAATCGTGGTCAGGGTGGAAGCCAGGAGCGGCCCGAACAGGTGTTTCAGAGAGTGATTTATGGCATCGAGCGGTGGCAGGCCTTTTGCCCTCCGCAACTGGTATTCATCCACCACCACAATCGCATTATCGATCAGCAGGCCGAGCGCCACGACCAGCCCGGTCACTGACATCTGGTGCAAGGGCTCGTCATAGAGATTGATGAGGAAAAGGACGAAGAGGACGGTCAATGGCAGGGCCGAGCCGACAATCAGGGCCGCCCGCCACCCCATCAGGAGGAAAAGCACCCCAAACACGATGAGCGCGGAATAGCCGAGATTGACCGAAAGCCCGTTCAGACGCGATTCCACATAATCGGACTGGGCAAAGACGATATCGACCGAAATACCCGGATTTTCAGCCGCGAATTCCGCTATCGCGGCTCGGGCGCGGCCGGTCCACTGGTCAACCCGCAATTCCGGCTGGAGGAAACCGGCGACAAATACGGTACGATCCCCGTTGAAATAGGCCATGGCAGCGGCCGGTGTGCGAATGCCGCGTTCGACATCCGCCACATCGCCGAGGCGAACAAAATCACCATTGACGGTTTCACTGACCGGAACGGCGCGAATCCGGTCCAGCGTTTCGAATTCGCCCCCGATCTCGACATTCAGATTGACGTCGTCCGAGCGCAATTCACCGGCGGGGGTCTTGGCGTCAGCGCGCGAAATCCGGCCCGCTAGCTCGCCGACGGTCAAGCCAAGTGCCGCCAGGGCGTCCGGATCAGCCAGGACACGAATCTCTTCCTGTGCAATGCCGTAAATTTCTGTCTGCTCAGTGCCGGAAACATTCCGCAAGCGGTCTTCAAGATCCCGGGCGAGCCGCGAAAGAATGGCCAGGTTCGGTTCACCTTCAGCGCTCCAGCCCAGCGAGACGATCAGCGTTGCCGCCCCCAGATAGCTGCGTTCAACATCCGGCGCACCGGCTTCCGCCGGCAGGGCAGGCCGCACGGCATCTACCTGCTCGCGGATCCGGGTCCATGCCTGATCCACTTCGGTTGCATTCAGATCCTCGCGGATATTGATATTGATCAACGAAAAGCCTGACCGCGAAGTGGATGCGACCTCATCAATTTCCGGGAGTTCGCGGATCGACTGCTCGATCGGATCCGTGATCAGGGCCTCAACCCGTTCGGCGGATGCCCCGGGAAAGGGTGTCACAATAACGCCGAAGCGCTCGGTCAGGCTGGGGTCTTCCTGCCTCCCAAGCGTCAGCAATGCGCCCATCCCGGCAAGCGCCAGGAGCAGAACCGCCAGAATGGACAAGCGCGAATAGCGATAGAAGATCGTGGCCATCACCTAGTCTCCGGCAGGCGTCACGCGCTGTCCCGCGGTCACGCGGTCCAGGCCTGAAGCGACGATCCGGTCACCATCATTGACCGCCCCGCGCACAAAGGCGCGGTCAACCTCGACGCGGACGGTTTCGACCACACGCGGTTCGATGATCCATCCGCCATTGCTGCCGCTGACCAGCGCCTGGACGGACCATAGCCCCCTGCGCCCTTCGGTCAGGGCCGAAGCCGGCACCCAGAAGCCACGGCCGGATATGCCGGTTTCCAGCTGCAAGCGTGCTACTTCCCCAGCGCGGGCGGTACCGGCTTCAATATCGAATATGGCACTGACAGTGCGTGTGCGGACATCGACCACACCGGTTGCCGTACGAAAACGCGCGTCGACCGGTCCGTCACCGGTCAGAAAGCGATAGACCTCCCCGCCGGCCAGATCCGCCACTGCGCTCGCAGGCAGTCCGATACGGATTTCCAGAGCCGTGTTCTCGACCAGGCGAAGGACCGGGCTGCCCGGAGCCGCAATCGCGCCCTCGTCCGCCATGCGGGCCGTCACCACGCCATCGAAAGGCGCCGTGATTTCCGACAGCACCAGTTGTGCGCGCAGAGCATTGGCCTGCGCAGCGGCGGCTTCACGCCGGGCCTGTGCAGCGGCGGTATTGGTGGCCGCTTCATCCAGCCTTTGTTGTGAAATATGGCCGCGCTCAAGGAGCGTGCGCTGGCGCAATTCGGTGGCGCGGGCAATTTCCAGCTGGGCGTCGGCTTCATGGGTCTGGGCATCGGCGGCGGCGATCTGTGCCCGCAACGAGCTGGTATCCAGACGTGCCAGCGTGTCCCCGGCCCTCACCTGGTCCCCGACATCGGCGGACACATCGATAATCCGGCCGCCGCGTTCAAAGCCGAGATCGCTTTCGCGCCGCGCTGAAATGAGGCCCGGATAAGCCTCGCTGATCATCGCATCGTCCTGATAGGCAACGGTGAGGACGGAAACGGGCAAGGCCCCCGGCTCTGCGGCTTGCACATCGGCGTCTGCAGCCCGCAGGGCTGATACCAGAATGACGAGAATGGCGACGCCCACAGCAGCGGTCAGGACCGCAAAGCCTGCTCCGAGCGATTGAAGCCTGATTTTGAGTGCCGGCATGATAGGTGTCCCCGCTGACATTTGTCGCGGGAAGGCATATAGGGCATCAAATGACGTTTGAAAAGTGAACAGTGTTCACTTTTTTGCATGGAAGCTATGCGTCAGGCTTCGAGGCCGCGGATGATCATGTTTGTATGGAAGTCGATCACCGCATCGCGGCTGACATGTTCAGAGCCCGGCATGCCTTGCGGGAAATCATCGATCGAGGCCATCAACACCGCCAGCCCATGTACGCTGGCCCAGACGCTCTTGGATGCCACCAGCGGGTCCATGTCGCGGAAAACGCCCTTCTCGATGCCCGCGCGAATCATGTCGCACAGCTGCTTTTCGGCATGAAAGGCGAAACTCGACTCGTCGGGAAGCTCGTCTTTCTTGAAGAAGGAGAAGGCCATCACATAGTGGCGCGGCTCTTCCATGGCGGTTTCAATATAGGCCCGGCCACAGCGCGCGCAGAGTATGTGTTCATCGCCGCCCTGTTCAGCCGCCTCATTCATGCGGGAAATCAGGCGTTCGAAGAAGAGCTCTCGCATTTCGGCAAAGAGCGCTTCCTTGGAATCAAAATACTTGTAGATCGCCGCGGGCGAGTAATCGATCGCCTCGGCCAGACGGCGCATGGAAATGCCCTGCTCGCCCTCCCTGGTGAACAGGTCCTCTGCCGCTTCGATGATGGCATCACGGACTTTCAGACGGCGGCGCTCGGCCGGCGTGAGGTCGTCTGTTGAGACTTCAGCGTTCATGTGTTTTCCAAGAGCTTCCCCGAATGCGGTTCTGGTGCCGCGAATTGACCCCATATAAGGTCGCAATTTCCATTACGTCAAAAAACCGCAACAGGACCGGACCGATGAGCAAAGAGCAAACACAGGATAATTTGCCGGAATTTCCGGACCAGGGCGAGCGCCTGACGCCGCATCACAAGAGTGCCGCTGCACTTGAATTGCTCGCCCGGCGGCGCTCGACAGCGGCGGCGGCCATGCGAGATCCCGGGCCGTCACCGGAGGAGATTGACACCCTGCTCGGCATCGCCCAGCGCGTGCCCGATCATGGCAAGATGGCGCCGTGGCGCTTTGTCCTGTTCCAGGGCGAGGAGCGCGCGAAATTCGGACAGATTCTTGCAAAGATCTGGTCGAGCGAAAACGAGACAGACGACAAGCGTATGGAGCTGGAACTGAACCGCTTCACGCGCGCACCGCTGGTGATTGCGGTCATCTCCCATGTGCTCGAAAAACACTCGATTCCGGAATGGGAGCAAATCCTGTCAGCCGGTGCGGCGTGCCAGAATCTGCTGATCGGGGCGCAGGCCATGGGATATGCCAGCCAGTGGCTGACGGAATGGTATGCCTACCACCCTTATGTAAAGGATGCGCTGGGCATGCGCTCCGGTGAGCGGGTGGCCGGATTCATCTTTATCGGGTCCACCGATGATGAACCTGTCGAACGCGTCCGGCCCGGGGCGGAGATTGGTGTCTGGCGCGGTTAGCCGCGTCCGCGATAAGGGGCGACGCCCTGGTCTGGCACCCAGACATTTTCCGGCGGCTGGCCGGTCTGGAAGAAAATGTCGATGGGAATGCCGCCACGCGGATACCAGTAGCCCCCGATGCGGAGCCATTTCGGCGACAATTCCTTCACCAGGCGCTGGGCAATCATCGTCGTGCAGGCCTCGTGGAAAGCGCCATGATTGCGGAAGGCTGTCAGGAAGAGCTTCAGCGACTTTGATTCGACGATCCATTTTTCCGGCACATAATCGATCACGATGTGCGCGAAATCCGGCTGGCCGGTGACCGGGCAGAGCGAGGTGAACTCCGGACAGGTGAACCGGATCAGATAGTCTGCCCCGCTCGGATTTTCGACGCGCTCCAGCCGGGCTTCGTCCGGGGTTGCCGCCACCGGGCTGTCCGCGCCCAGCATTTCCAGTTTTTCGTAACGTGTGTCGCTCATCCGCGTTTCCCTAGTCAGCCCATCACATTATTGCAAGTGACGCATGTCGGGCATGGTCAGAGCGGAAATTGCCATGTATGAGGGCGCCCAAATCAAAAACAACCGCCGCGCGGGCGGTCCTGTTCGGGAGTTGTTCTCATGCGCATTGGTGCCCCCAAGGAAATCAAGGTTCGTGAAAACCGGGTCGGTCTGACGCCCAATGGCGCGGCGGAACTGGTCCGCGCCGGCCATGAGGTGGTCGTAGAGAAAGATGCCGGGGCCAATATCGGCTTCACCGACGCAATGTATGTCGCCGCCGGCGCAAAAATTCTGCCCGATGCCGCCTCCGTCTTCGGCGAAGCCGAGATGATCGTGAAGGTGAAGGAACCGCAGCCGTCCGAAACGGCGATGCTGACCAAGGACCATGTGCTGTTCACCTATCTGCATCTGGCCCCCGATCCGGTCCAGACCGAAGGCCTGCGCAAATCCGGCTGTATCGCTATCGCCTACGAAACCGTCACTGATGCCGACAACCGCCTGCCGCTGTTGAAGCCGATGTCGGAAGTCGCGGGCCGCATGTCGGTCCAGGTCGGCGCGCATTGCCTGGAAATGCGCCAGGGTGGCCGCGGCATTCTGCTGGGCGGTATTCCGGGTGTGACCCCGGCCAAGGTCGTCATTCTCGGCGGCGGCGTTGCCGGCACCCATGCGGCCGAAATGGCCGTCGGCGCGCGGGCGGACGTCACCATTTTTGATCGCTCCATGAAGCGTCTGGCCGAGCTGGACGCACATTTCGGCGGGGCCGCGAAAACGGCCTTCTCGACACCCGCCGCAGTCGAAGCCGCCTGTATCGAGGCGGATCTGGTGATCGGTGCGGTTCTGATCCCGGGTGCAGCGGCCCCCAAGCTGGTAACGCGCGACATGCTGAAGAAAATGAAAGACGGCGCGGTACTGGTCGACATCGCCATTGACCAGGGCGGCTGTTTTGAAACCTCCAAAGCCACGACCCATGATGATCCCATCTATATCGTTGATGGTGTGGTGCATTATTGCGTCGCGAACATGCCCGGGGCCGTGGCCCGCACCTCCACGCTGGGCCTGACCAATGCCACCCTGCCCTTCATGATGGCGCTGGCCAATAAGGGCGCGAAACAGGCGCTGAATGATGATCCACATCTGGCCCGCGGGCTGAATGTGGCGCATGGCGAAGTGGCCTATGAACCGGTCGCAAAAGATCTCGGCCTGCCCTATGTGAAGCCGGACTGGCTGACGAGTATCTGATTTTCAGGCCTTGAGTCAGTTTTCTCCCCCTGCTTGCGGGGGAGTGGCCCGCAGGGCCGAGGGGGGCGATGGTGATGGCGATCTGGCCCCCTCCGTCTTTCGCTTCGCTCAAGCCACCTCCCCCGCGAACGGGGGAGGACATC
>WGNH01000015.1 GCA_016124665.1 Alphaproteobacteria bacterium
ATACTTGAGAGGAGCTGTCCCTAGTACGAGAGGACCGGGATGGACGTATCTCTGGTGGACCTGTTGTCGCGCCAGCGGCATAGCAGGGTAGCTATATACGGACGGGATAACCGCTGAATGCATCTAAGCGGGAAGCCCCCCTCAAAACCAGGTATTCCTTGAGAGTCGTGGAAGACCACCACGTTGATAGGCCAGGTGTGGAAGTGTGGCGACACATGAAGCTGACTGGTACTAATAGCTCGATTGGCTTGATCTTTTGACGGTTCATGCACGGCGAACGCTTCGTTCGCGCGTGTCAGAGCGTCGGAAATCTGGATGTCTCAATGAAACTGAATCAAACGTGCCGACCGGGTGGTTATAGCGAGGGGAAACCACCCGTTCCCATTCCGAACACGGCCGTTAAGACCCTCTGCGCCAATGGTACTATGTCTTAAGGCATGGGAGAGTAGGTCGCTGCCCGGTCTGCACGTTTGATTTGGCCCTGATCCGAACAATTCATCAAAAAGCCCCGTGGGAAACCGCGGGGCTTTTTTGTGTCTGCACTCAGACGTGCGGACTGATGTCAAAACTCACGAAAACTTGCATTGCCCGGCGGGACCTCATGCGCATGCTGGTTCCGAAATGGGGAGATATGTCATGCTGCTGGAATTCCTGATCGCTTCGATGCTGACCGCCCAGTCCGGCGATGTACGGGACTGGGATGACGTCCTGGGCACCCGGATCACAGAGGACTGGGAAAGCCCGCCTCACAGGCAATACGACTTCTGGGTGGGGGAGTGGGATGCCAACTGGCGGCCGCGTGAAGAGGACGGGCTCGATCATGTCGAGGATGGCAATCATACACATCAGTTCGTTGTGCCTGTGCTGGATGGCAAAGCGGTCATGGAACTGGCGATGCCACGCGATCTTGTGCCCGGCCAGGCGCAGGGCCGGGGCTTTTCGCTTCGCTACTATGATGAACAGAATGAACGCTGGATCATGGCCCAGCACTGGCCTGGCCCCCCGAGTGACGGCTTTGCCTTTCTCGACCAGCTGACGGGTACCGAGAGGTTTGGCCGGATCATGGTTTACAGTCCGGATCTGCGCCGCACTACGCCAGACGGGGACCCGCAGATTCGGCGTTATACATTCTCGGACATTCGCGAGGATGCATTTCGTTGGGACGGGGCCAACACTGTTGACCGGGGAAATAACTGGTTCACTTGGATGGCTGTCGATTTCCGGGAGATTGATCCTGATGTCGATCTGCCAGCAGCCGATCAGCCATTGCCGGGTTATAATGAAGGCCTGCTTTGCACCGATAATGCTCACAGGACGATGGACGGCCTGATCGGGACATGGTCCGGCTCCGCCATCTCGCCGGATGGTTCGGAAGAGGCGGCTCATATCACGGCTGGCCGGATGCTTGACGGTTGCGGCCTCATTGTAGCCTTCGAGCGCCCGCAATCCGGATATCGCTCGCTGACCTTCTGGTCATGGAGTCCGCAGATCGAGCGCTGGTTCGCGCTTTACCTCAACAATCAGCCGGGACAGGGGCATCGCTATTATTCTGCGCAAACGGCGGGCGAGGGCATCGCCTTTCACCTGAATCCCGCCGTCAATATTGTGGACGCGGAAACGCCTTACCTCATTCATGCGCAGGATGATCTCTCCGGCAGCTTGCAACGTATCCGCTGGCTCGAGATATCGGACGATGGTTTGACCTTCCGTATTGATACCCGCGGCGCAGCCGGTGACGATTGGCAGATGCGGCGGGAATACAGCGTCCAGCGTAACTAGAAGAGGTAAATTATAATGCTCCGTTTGGCGGTTTTCATTTTGTTGGCCAGTTGGTTAAGTCCGGATGTTTCGGCTCAAACTATTCATCCGCGGTTTTTATCCAATGGCGAGCAGATCGTTTTCTATAATCGCACGGGCGAATCCGCTTCTGTTGAGATTATAGACTTGGAGAGTGGAGAGCGCTCGGTATTGCTTGCTGATGCCGGATATTATGGCAACCCCGGTTATATCGCTGATTGCGAAGACATCATTCTTGCCGGCTCAACTGACGGCATGCGGGGAAGTTGGGAGCTTTATCGACTAGGGACTGACGCATCGCTCACCGCGCTGACCGAAACGCCAGAGCGCGAGATGCATCCCAGTTCAGATTCAGATGGCAGACGAATTGCTTTTGTCCGATTTATCGACACTGGTGCTCATCTGTTTTTGCTCGACATTTCAACCAACGTTGAAACGCAACTGACTGAGGGGGTAGCGCAGCACTTCCATCCGAAATTCTCTGCGGATGGTGAATGGTTGTATTTTGATCGAACACTGGAGGAAAATACCGGCATTTATCGTATCCGGCTCTCCGATGGCGACGTTCAACCCGTTATCGTGATGGATGGCGTGGATGAACGCGCAACGTCGCCATCCCTTTCGCCGGACGGTGTGTCATTGGCTTACAGTCGGCGCGATAACGTCGGAAACCATCTGGTGATCCACAATCTTGAAACAGGCCATGAAGATGTGCCTGTGACGAATTTGGGCGGCGTCGGCGGCCCGCATTGGTCGCCAGACGGGAATCGCCTTGTTTTCCACAGGCAGGTGGAATCCGGGTATCAGATTGAGATGCTGGATGTCCGTAATGGCGAGATAGAGGTATTAGTGGCGGCACCAGTTGGCTCGGACGATTAATTGACGCCCAAATCACGTTCCCGAATCCACAGGCTGGCAAGAGCTTTCCAGCCGGCAAGAACGGGCTCGCCCTGATGTAAAGTCAGCGGATTTGGCTTGCCGTTTTCGTCCGTATTCTGGAACGAAAGTCCCTCGCCAATGGTGCCGGTCCACGCTGTATCAAAGCGCGGAAAGCGCGTCGCCCCGCCCTGGCTGGCAGCATGAAGGCAGATGAGGCTGGTGGCAGCGCGCTGCCCGGCGCGGTTCAATTCGCCGGTGCTCCCAGGGTCGTCCGGCGCAAAATAGTCGACATGCGGCTTATAGTGCTCTCCCGGACGATAGAACAACAAATTCAACCGCTCGGTGTTTTCCGGCGGCAACCCGGCCATGGCCGCCATGCGGTGTTCGACCGCGACATGGACGAGATCCTGTAAATTAGGTGCGAATGTCATCGACAGTGATTGCCGGTGCGGATTTGCTTTCTGTTCTCCAGTGTCCGGGTCCACGATCATGGAAGGCCGCAAGGCTCGAAGCCCGGTGGTCAGGATGTAATCGCAGACCGGTAGCGGCAGCGCCGCCTTATAGCGCGTCGCCGAAATATCTTCGATCAGTGTGTCCGCCGGCCCCGCGGCAAAGAAATCCGTCGCCAGCTGCTCCTTGATCAGGCTCCAGTCCGGGGGATCACTGGATGGCAGGGATATCTGCGGGATGGCAAGAAGCTCTTGTGCCAGAGGGTGCTTTGAACGCTGGAGACCGTCGGCCGTTGCTGCGGCCCATTTGTGCGCATTCCGGTTGGCATAGCCCATCCGCATCAGCGCCATTCCAGCGGCAGGGTCGCCGGCAGACGCAGCAAGGCTCAACAAGGCGCGTCCGGCAGTATCCTCACCGGCCATCAGGCAGAGCAGGCCCGCTTCGCGCGTTTCAGCTGGCTGCCCGGCGCGCGCATCCTTCACGAGCTCGGCAGCGGCATCGCGCCAGTCTTTTCCCTCCGCCCATAGTGAGGCCAGTGCGACGCGATGAAGTCTGTTGGCCGCAGGGCTGGAGCCGTAAATCCTGGCGATCAGGGCCGCGGCTTCCGGGCGGTCAATGGGACCACCCTGGCCATAGGCGAGCGCGACGGCATAGGCATAGACCGCATCAGGATTTCCGCTTTTGCTGGCCGCGTGAAGGAGGGTGCGCGCCGCCTTGGCATCGCCACGTGCAAAAGCGGCTTGTGCCTGCTCTATCTGGGCTTCCGGTGTGTCGCTCATGACAATGACAGGATCACATTGCGGCCGAGATCGCGCTCGACGTGATAGCCTTGCGAGACCGCCAGTGCCACGGGGTCTTTTTCCGGTGTGGAGAACAACTGTTCAACGATCAGGCAACGCGGCCAGCAGAATTTGTGCGCAGACGCGAAAAAGGGGGTCAGTATGCGGTGTTCCAGACCTTCAACATCAATCTTCATGGCATCAAGGCGTTCAATGGACCGTTCTGCCAGATAGTCGGCTAGCGGCAGGGCCGGCACGCTGATGCTTTCGCCCTGACCCTCCAGGCCGCTTTCGCCCCGATTGTGCGTGTTGATCGTGAAAATAATATCACCGCGCATATCCGAAATGGCCACTTCATCAAGCTGGATAGATGCGGCGAAGGCATTGGCCTCCAGATTGAAACGGAAACGCCGGGCCATTTCCGGCTGAGCTTCGATCGCGAAAAAACGCGCACTGGCGGGCGCTTTCGGCGCCAGATGCAGCGTATAGCCGCCGCAATTCGCCCCCAGATCGACAAAGGTGAAGTCCGGCCCGATGAGCGACGACAGATGGGCCAGCTCCACAGGATCAAATCGCCCCGGCGTATACAGGATCCGCTTTTCCGACAGATTGTCCCTCGGGTGCAGTCGCGCCCTGAAGCCAAGCCGTTCAACATCCACGGCTTCCGGTGCAAACCAGCTCGCCATGCGTGCCCAGGTCTTGCTGTTGCGCGCGCGCGCCTGCTCGAGAAAGGTCCGGAACAGGCCGGAGGGGGCCGCCGCACCCCAAGGCTGGATATCGGGTGTTGTCATGCGCTCTGCATAGGCGAGAGAAAAGCAGCCGCCAAGCTGTCATGATAGTGTAACGGGTCTTGCATCCCCCTCTCTCATGGCCTAGATACGCCCTCCCGCCCTTGAGGGCGCGGTTTTTGACGCGGGATGGAGCAGCCCGGTAGCTCGTCAGGCTCATAACCTGAAGGTCGTAGGTTCAAATCCTACTCCCGCACCCAAAAAAGCCCGTTAACTCAATGAGTTGGCGGGCTTTTATTTTGTCTGAAATCGCGCCAAATACATTTGGAAGCATATTGGAAGCAGCGTAGCGGCGATCTAGATGATTGTGGGGTATTCAAGGATTTGCTGTAGCTTTGATTTTTTGATCGACTAACATTCTTGGTTGGCACAATTTTGGATGATTGGAATGGGGCATCGAAGACTTGTTTGATTTTCGTGAATTTAGGGATTCAGTTTGGCCAGCCCACCTTGTTCCGGTTGGGGAAGGGGAAATCGAAAAGGAACCGTTCGAAACTTGGTGGCTCCGCAATAATGCCGAGCTTGCTAATCTAGCATCAGGAATATGCGAACAGTGGATCTACAGACATTGGTCACATACGCAATTCAATTTTTTGCCGCTCGATAGTTTACGATTCGAACAGATCGAGTTATCGACTGATGAAATCCTTCAGAGTGTGCATAGAGAGCTGGGCTGTTCTCTCCACCCGGAATTTGATCGACAAGTATTCGAAAGACCAATTGGCGGCATCCCGCTCCAAACCGCGAGAGCGTTTATCGAGACCGCTACTTGGGATTTTCCTATAATTACTTTGAAAACTCCAAATGGATTTATTGGCCATCAGATTGCGAGCTCTGAAATAAAAATGGTGCTTGTCGAAGGTCATCAACGGCATCGTTATCTCAATGCGCTGCATCACTTTGGCGACGCTCCCGAAGGCCCGCACAGAGTGTTTTCCCTTTCCTCGCCGGTAGTTGGTTAGCGAACTTGTTGGATCGAAACTCAGTGTCATCGCTGGTCTTATCGACTTAGACCGCAAGGGCATTTTAGCTTACTGAATTTCGGCGACTATTTCTGCATCCTCGGTATCGTAGATAGCGGCCTCGAATTCGGCCCAAGCTTGAGCGCGGAGGGCGGCGGCATCGGCGCGCATGCCGGAAGCCTTTGTCCGTGCATCTCCCAGCGATTGAATCATCTTCTGCTGCTCGGGAACGGGTGGCAGCGGGAAGGTAAGCCCGAGCAGAACCGGCTTCGAGACGTTCTTCATCATGCCAGACTCGGTTGAGAACTCGCGTTCGATCTGCCCACGGACATGATGGATGCCCAGAATGTTCGTGATGAAATCGCGGATTGCCCGAGTTTCGTCGGGCTTCACCACGCGGAAGATCTTGTCGCAGATCATGAGTTTTTCGCGTGTGGTGATCACCTGTGATGCCCGGCCCACCAATCGCGCGACTCCACTGGCACGGGTGATCAGAATGTCGCCATCCTTCACTTCCAGACGCGGTCTGGGCTTGCTCTTCGGCGGCAGCGCCTTGTTTTCGGCCTCAAGATACTCGCCCGATGACGCTGCGCTTACTTTCAAGACGCCCCATTCACCGGCCTTGGCGGGACGATCAAGACACTTCGGGCTCCAGCCATTTTCGAGGTCTGCAATAACATCGCTCAACCGGACGGTCGGCCATGGCAACGTGTGGGTCATGGCGCCGTCGACGATGCGGCGCAGGATCCCTTCGTGGCTCCAACGGTCGAGATCCTTGAAGTTCGCCACGAATACCGGTCGATCGGGAAGCGGGGTGGGTGGTGCGAAGCCGAGCGCGGCCTCGAACGCCTCGGCGGCCTTCGCCTCGGTCTCGGCAGCCTCCTGCTCCAGCGACGCAGCCTTGTCGAGAGCCGCGCGCCAGGCCGCGACGATGGCTTGTTGCTCGGGGAGTGGCGGCAGCGGGATGCGCCGCGATTCGAAGAACTCTGGCCTGATCCGCCGTTTCGTCGTGTTGCCCGAAGCCTTGCCGGTCAGTTCCGCCATGAACTCGGGCGTCCGCAACACAAGGGCGAGGTAATCCCGGTCCACCTTGGTCGGATCGGGAGTGTAGATCGGATATTCCGGGCTGACGGCCACATGGTCGAGATCGTCGCCGATCACGCAGAACGAACCCTGACCAACGCGAATCTTGGAGATGATCAGGTCGCCGGGAAGGGCCTCGAACAATGGCCCCTTGTAGCCACGCTTCTCCTTCTCTCCACGCAGGAATAGTTCGCCGCCGAAGGTCACCTTTGCGATGACGTTCAGCGTATCGAGCGGGCGGGCCTCCTTGTCGATGGGCGCGACACGGCGGGACAGAAAGTCGCTTAGCTTGACGGTGGCGTGCACGAACTTGCGTGCAGCCAGTTCTTCTCCTTCGATCCAGGGCTCGAGAGCCCTCCACTGACGGATCAGGCAGCGGAGGGCAGGAGAAAACCCGGCGTATCCTCGGGTTTGGCCCCGGCCTCCACCCACGTCTCGAAGGCGCGATAGGCTTCAAGCAGGGCGGGCAACTCGTTCGGCACGCTGTCCCCGGTGTCGCCGGTCGAGGTGATGCCCACCGATTTCGGCGCGGCGACGAAGACGGGATAATCGAATTCCTCGCGCACCGTTGCCCAGAGGGCGGCGTCATGTGCCGCGTCGATAGCGCGGAGCCCGGCGGTCAGTTCGCGCCAGAAGGCGTCAGACCGCTTCTGCGTGTCCGCATCGAAGGCGGCGGTGTAGTCGCGCTTGAGCTTGGTCGCTCCCTTGGCGTCGCTGGCCGTGCCGCTCCACTTCGGCTTGCCGACCCTCGTCGATCCGATGCCGCGCGGATAGTCGGGCTCGGGTCCTGCCGTCCATGCCGGGGTGGTGCGCTCGACACCCAGCTTCGCCAGTTCGGTGAGGATATCCTCCACGTTGCAGTCCTCGGCGGTGACGACCTTGCGGCCGAGATCACCGCAGAGGGTGTCGCGCTGCGCGTTGAAGGTGGCGTCGTGGTCGGCGTGCGCCTTGGTCCACGCGGCCTCCCATGCCGTCTCGTCCGCCTCGGTGAACCGTCGCAGGAACACGAGTGACGCCTTCACGGTGGCCTTGGCCGAGCTGAACGTCTCCTCGGGCAGGCTGACCACACCGAGGATGCGCGCCTTGCCCTCGCACCAGCGGCGCAGCCATGTCAGCGACGGATTGTTGAGGTTGCCATCGGGCAAGACGATGCCCATCCGCCCGCCCGGCTTTAGCAGGTTCAGGCAGCGTTCGACGAACACGATCTCGGTGGCGCGGTTCTTCTTGCCCTTCCCGATCTCGAAAAGGTCGAGGATGTTCGTGCCCATCGCCTTCTGCATGGCGTCGTGGCTCTGACGCCACGGCTCGCCGTACCGGCTCTCGCATCGGTTGATGTACGAGGCTTCCTTGGGGACGCGAGTTTCCTCGCTGCCGCCGACCTTCTGGTCGCTGCCGACATTGGAGCCGAAGGGAGGGTTGGTGATGACGATGTCGAAGCGGCCGGGGAAGATGCCGTTAATGTCGACCAGGCCGTCGTGGTAATGGATCCCGCCATGGCCATCGCCATGCATGATCATGTTCATCTTGGCCGTGCGCGCCGCGCGAGGCTCGGCGTCGCAGCCGAAGATACAGTGCCACGCGAGGCGACCGACGCGGGTGTTGATCGGTTTGTTGTCGTCGCCTGACGGGAGAAGCTCCTCGTTCAGCTTGGCGAAGGCGTCGTCGATCAGCTTTTCCTCTTCCTCGATGGGAAGTCCCTTCGCCTCGATATCGGCCTGAACCTTGTCCTTCTGCTTCTGCACGTCGGCCGAGATGCGCTCGCGCACATGCTCGAATGCGCGGATCAGGAAGCCGCCCGAGCCAGCGGCAGGATCGGCGATCAGCTCGCCCTCCTGCGGGTCGAGCATGCTGACCATGAAGTCCACGACCGGACGCGGGGTGAAGAACTGCCCGAGCTCGCCACGGAAGGTGTTGCCGAGGAATTTCTCGAACGCGAGGCCCTTGATGTCGTCGCCCGTCTTCGACAGGTCGAAGCGCTCCAGTTCTTTCACGATGCGGCGGAAGGTCTCCTCGGAAATCTCGAGCCGGTCGGTCGCAGAGAACAGGTCGTCCGCCTTGTAATAGGTCTTCGTCTGCTCGAAGAGCCCGTCGTGAACCTGAGGATCAGTCGGCAGTCTGGTCGATGCGCGCCGGTCGAGGAAATCGACGGTGAAGGTGCCATGCAGGCCAGACCGTTCGACATACATCTTCACGAACAGGATCTTGGAAATGGTGTCGAACGCGCGGCCCGGGTCCATCTTGTGGACGTCGCGCAGGATCGAGTGGCATTTGAAAAGGAGTTCTTGGAACTCCTTGCGATTGAACACCCGCAGCTTGCTGCGGATTTCCTCGATCCGCTTGGCGTCGCCCCAGTCGGACGCCTTGGCGATCTCGTTGATCTGCACGAAATCGCCGGGCGCGCCGGGCACCAGCTTGAAGACGGCGGTGAAGCGGTTGTTTGTGGCGATGAAGAATTCCGCGCCGGCCGACCGGGTGTAGCTCTCGCCCTGATAGTAGTCGCGGAGGTTGATCTCCACGTTCTCGGCCTTGCATTCGATGACCAGCACCGGCGAGACACCCGCCCCTCCTGCTGCTTTCGCGGAAGTTTCCCAGATCACAATGTCGGCGCGGGCGCTGCGGGTGCCCGAGGTTATCCGCATTTCCTGTCGCATCTGCTGGAGAGCATAGCCGTAGTTCTCGCAGAGGTGGCGGATGAATTTCTGCCGCACCAGTTCTTCCGGTTTTCCGGTGCTGTCGCGCCATTCCCCCTTGAGCGGCAGCCAGATCCAGGTGCCCTCTTTGTGAAGGGAATCGGGGGTTATGGGCCAAGGTGCGGAAGGCTTGGTTTTGGGCTTTGGCATAGGCTTTTCTCGCAACAGTAATCCCGAAAGTCCGGATCGAAGTTCTGTTTTGGGATGAATCCCGCGCCGTCGCAACTCAACGTATCTGCATTCCGCAATAACCGCTATACCGTCTGGAATCTCGCCGCTATCCCCGCGCGCCTTTGCTCCAGTATGTCGTGATCGGAATTTGCGTTCGCAGCCAGATTTTCTGCCAAATCCAATTTGATTTGTTCTATTAGCGGAGTTAGGTCGTTTTCTGTCAGCCCGTAGAAGGCCGCTTGAGAAATTATGAGCCCAACGGTCTGTTTGCAGATCGTTTCCGCGTATTCGAAACGCAATTGCGCGATAATTTCCGCGCTAATATCAATTTGATCTTTGGCAATTGAAATTTGCGATAATTGGTTCTGAATTTCATTCCAGATTGGCGCATTCGGCCAGCGGGCGCGGTTTGTATCATTTAATCGTTCAGCTAAACGCGTTTGGCAGGCAATTTTAAAAAACAAGTCTGCTGGATTATGCGAAAATGCGTCCCATGTTTTTCTCTTGAATTGGCGTTCGAGAAAATTCTTTCCTGCGCGAAACTCAAATCGCCAGATTTCAGATTTCGAATTCAATTCATGTGATTTATCCGAAAAGCCTTCCTGCCAGATATCCCACCAATACTTTTTCTTTTTTTCGGTTATTTCGCGGCGTTTATCATAAATCGCGATTTGTGAATTAGGCATTTTGCCAATTCTAATTCCATTTATTTTATCGCCACGGTAATCGGCAGAAAATTCGGCATCAATTGTTTTTGTGCGGTTGGAATGGGACACAAATAGCCTAGGATCAATTTCAAAACCGGGAATTAGAAAATCAATTGCATAATCAATTCGCGAAATTCGCCGGTCTATTTCCCCAAATTGCATTCCGAGATTTAGCAAAAAAGTATCGTGCTCTGCTTTTACCGCATCAATTGCCTTTAATGCCAACGGTAAAGAGCGGGATGATACCCGCGCGCCCCAAGGGTCACCTGTTCCCGGTTCCTTGAACCACCAATTGGCTCCCATAATGCCGGTATCAATCGAAAAGGCGTATCCGCCGATGCCGCCACGATCTCCCACTAGAAACGTTTGTCCTTTGTACTCAAGCGCCACCGTACGCCGCGCCTCACTGGCTTCCGCTTTCGCCCGCCTCAGCGCGGCGTGGAGCTCACCCGGCAGCGTTACGCGATACGCCATGTCGAGACCGTCAAAACCTGAATAGATGTGAGTGTGATTGGTCATTGGGAATCCAAGTATTTGCGGAGGGGGGTGATACAGAGACCCCCCTCCGGGTTTTCGAGCGTCAAGCGGCTTGTTCTTGCCGACGCCGCCAAGTGGCGACAGCATCATCGCCTTCGCGGAACACGGCGAAATTCAACGGGTGAGGGAAGCTCGGGTCGTCCAGAGTGACAGACAAAAACGTGTCGCCCTCATTTTGACCGCGCGTGATTCTGCGAGGCCATGCACTCCCGATCTCCATAGGGTCGCCTTCGGCATCGCGCATGAAGACGCGATGTGAAGGCGCATCAGGATTGGGGCTTTGCTCCCGCTTCTCCTCAATCCTGATATCGCCTTTGAAAGATAGCGTGCGGATTTTGCCGCGAAGATCGGACCAGAAATCGCCCGGGCCGGTTGGTGAAAGTGTTCCTATTTTCGACATGATCGTTTCCTTTTCAATTGAGGGATTGGACGCGCGCTTCGCGCCGAGACCCCTTTTGTTTTTGGAGTGCAGGCAAAGGTTTCCCATGGGGGCTGAAGCGATGCTTCAGCCCCTTTTCGGGAGCGGTGCTCTCCAAAAATCCCCGGCGGTGGGGTCAACCCCGCCGAGGCAAAAACTTGTTAGCGAAAAATGCCCAGATCAGACGTTGACCGGCGGGTCTTCTTTTCGGTCCAGTCGAGAAGGTCGTGAACGCTATATCGAATGCAGCGGTTCGAGACCTTTATGAATTTCGGCCCGCCGCCTCGCGTGCGCCAATTGCGAAGCGTTCGGGGTGATACAGCAAGATATTTGGCGGCCTGCGTCTCTGAAAGAAGCTGACGCTCGTTGATGGCAGGGTTTGCGCCCATCGGGTGGCTCCATTGAGTTTGGAAACGCCCCATGCGCTTCCTACTCCCGTCACTCTGCCTCTATGAAAACCCATGGTCACAGAGACAAAAAAATATTTCTTTCCCGATTTATTTCTCACCTTCGGATTGCTTGGCACCATAGTGCTTGATGCACTCCTGCATCGCCTTGGCGATTATTGGGTTGTTGATGTCCGGATCAATGCGCCGGACGCATTCAACTGTGAACTTCGAGGGGAGGTTCGCTGGAATCTGTGCAGGCATATCGCTTGTCTGATCATAGTCGTCGAAAAGCCGCGTGAAGGAGCTAGCGGTCTCTAACCAAAATGATCGGATGTTGATGATGAGGGTATAGAGGGCGGGCTTGGCTTTGATCTCGCGAGGCGGCTTTGTTCGGCCGTCCCTTTTCATGATGGCGGCAATGCCCTCCGCTTTCACCCGAGCATTCTCAGCAATAAAGCTAATCGCCAGACGCATCGTCTCGATATCCGCCGCCGCAAACGGAAGCGGGTCGAGCCGACCAACCAAGTCTGCTGCATTGAGACGTTGAAGGTCGGCTCGGTTCGGCAACTCTTCGATTATTTTTGTGGATACTCCTTCGAGCGCCCGGAGCGTTTTTATGTCGGCTTTGTCTAAAGCCTCCGCTAGCCGCTCCGCTTTTTTCGCCAGGTCGCGGAGCTCATCTCGCAGCGCGGACGGGGTGAGGGACTGGTCCACAGATTTTCCATAACCGTAAGCCCTTTCCCAACCGGCAAATCTCTCCTGCAACATGGCAGAATCTGGCAGCCCAAATTCATGTGCCAGCCTTTCTGCGTCTTCAGTAGAAAGCGGCATTTAGTCGGCCCCGCGACTCAGCGGAATAATATTTGGCGTGTCGGATGGATACGCGCCGGTAAATCCGCTGATCAGCCCGTCAACATCTTCAGCCGCCGAGCGGCGGACCTGATCGGCCAGATGGGCATAGCGGGCCGTTGTCTGGGCTTGGGTGTGCCCAAGCAGCCCGCCGATCACATGGAGAGAATGCCCCGCCGCTGCGGCAAGCGACGCGTAGGTATGGCGAAGATCATGAATGCGCACATCGTCCAGACCGGCGGCGGCGCGGATACGCCGCCACGGCTTTTGCATATCGGTGGCGTATTGGCCCTCGACCTTGCCCACGATGATATGCGGGTTGGTGTCGATGCGGGGCAGGGCGGCCAGCACTTCGAGCACTGACTTGCTGAGCATCACCCGGCGCGGTCCGGTTTTGGCATCGGGTAGAATCAGCACATTGCCGCGCACCCATGACCATTTGCTTTTTTGAATTTCCGAAAGACGGCATCCGGTCAAAAGAAGAAGTTTGTAGGCGGCGGCGACATGCTCGGTTTCCGTTCCGTCAATCACACACCGATCAAGCGTGCGCCAGAGCCGCTCGATTTCATCGGGATCGAGATAACGTTCGCGTGGCGTCTCTTTATATTTTTGAACATGGCGGGTCGGGTTTGAGCCGTCGGGCCGCAATCCCCAGACTTCGGCTAGATTGAATATCTTGGAAAGGACGCCCAGAACGCGGTTGGCCTGATAGGGCCGGTCGCGCAAATCATGGTGCAGGGCGGCGATATCGGGCCGGGTAATATCCTGAATGCGCATCGCGCCGATCCGGGGGCGAATGAAGATATCGCAGCATCTTTTGTATTCGCGTTGTGTGGAGGGTTTGCAGCGTACCGGGACATATTCATCGACAAAGCGGTCACAAAGCGCGCCGACATTGGGCGCGCGCCGGTCGAGTTCCTTGATGGCGGAGGGGTCTTTGCCGAAAGCCACATCGCCAAGGGTGCGCCGTGCAAGCTCGCATGCTTCATCGGGCGTAATTACACCATGAACGCCAAGGCTCACACGTTTCGTTCGCCCGCCATTTCGATACTGGACCGTATAGGTCTTTCGGCCCATGGGAGAGACGCGCACGCCAAAGCCCGGAATCTGGGAATCCCAATAAAAATAGCTCTCCGGTTTGGGTTCCAGAGCATCGACGGAACGTTTCGTGATCTTTCCCATGGGCAAATCCATTTGGAAGCATATTGGAAGCAGATTGCAGCGCTTCACAGGGTCACAACGGTGATGCTTGGAGTCATGCGCGTCAAGCTAAAATATTGAATCAAGGCGATAAATGGCGCTCGGGTGACGCTCGGCGTCGACGCGGGATATGGCCGGACTTTCTCTCATAACCTGAAGGTCGTAGGTTCAAATCCTACTCCCGCACCCAATAGAGCCCGTTAACTCAATGAGTTGGCGGGCTTTTATTTTTATCGAATTTCACGCCAAATACATTTGGAAGCATATTGGCAAACCATCATCCTGCTTTTGCCGCCCCTGTTCGTATCAGTCCGCTCACCCCGGTTCTGCAATCTCTCTGGTTGCTTGACGCGGGTTAAAATGTTCGTCATTTGTTCTCTCGTTTTCTGGAGAGCAAAATGCGTAAGCCGGAGCAGGTCGAGCAGCTTTACATCGACTTCGACAATTTTTTTGCTTCCGTGGAGCAGCAGGCCCGGCCCGGCCTGAGAGACCGGCCCGTGGGCGTTATTCCTTTCTCCGGCACGGAGCATACGATCTGCATCGCGGTCTCGCGGGAGGCCAAGGCCGCAGGGGTCAGGACCGGGACGCCATTGACCGAAGCCCGGGAGCTCTGCCCTGACATCATATTCCAGAGACAGACGCCCGAGCTTTATGTGCGGGCTCACCATGCGCTCCGGTCTGCCATCAATCAGAGCACGCCGGTCACCGGCATTTGTTCAATCGACGAGATGTCGTGTGATGTCTCCCCCATGTGGCGGAAGGAGCCGGAAGCTCTCAGCGAACAGATCAAGCGGTCGCTTCGCGACAATATCGGCCCTTACATCACCGGCTCGATCGGGATTGCGGCGAACCGGCATCTGGCAAAGCTGGTCTGCAAATGGAAAAAACCGGATGGTTTGACGGTGCTGTATCCGGAAGCCATGCCGGGCGGACTTCTGGACATGCCGTTTGCGGACGTCTCCGGGATCGGGCCGCGGATGGAAAAGCGGCTGATCAGGGCCGGGCTTGCAGAGATGAAAGATCTGTGGAATGCGCAACCCAAGCAGTTGCGGGACATATGGGGCTCGGTTGCCGGCGAGCGATTCTGGTATCTTCTTCATGGGTATGACGTCCCCGGAGAAGACACACACCGGCGTATGTTCGGGCATGGCCGGGTCTTGCCCCCGGACCACAGAACGCTGGACAAGGCGAGGAATTATTCGATTTTTCTCGCACTGAAAGCCTCAAGGCGCATGCGCGCAGAAGGCTTCAGAGCCGGAAAGGTCTGGCTCGGACTATCGTGCCGCGCCGGACACTGGGGACGTGAGAAAACGCTCCCCATTGTCAATGATGACCAGGCCTGTCTGGCAGGGTTGAATGCGTTGTGGGTGGAGGCAAGCGAGGAACTGCCACGCAATAGCGTTGTAGTGCGGATACGCTGTGCCTTCTTTGATCTGTGGAAAGGCACACGGCAGCTGAACCTGTTTCTGGATGACGCCGCCCGCCGGCAAAAATGGGAAACCATCACCAGTGCCATAGACATACTGAATGACCGCTATGACCGGCAGCTGATTTCGGTTGGCCCTTTGACACCTCCTCCCGGGGAATATGCGGGAGCGAAAATTGCCTATACACGCATACCGGACTTTCGCGACTTTGATACGTCGGACTTTCACTGATGGCAGAGCTGCAACTCATGGATCTGGCGGACGGATACCGCTTCGTTGCGACCTGTGTTTCATGCGGATATCGCGCAAGCGTCTCTCCCGCAGCACTGCTCACGGCATTTGATGAAGCCAAATACTGGACCCGCTATGAGGTCGCCCGGCGGTTGCGCTGCAAGCGGTGCAAGACAAAGCTTCTGGAAGGCGTGTCCGGCGAGCCGTCTCTCGCCATTCTCAACCGGCGCCTTGCTTTGGAGTTGAGGTCAGCAAAGACATCCGCCTTCCAGGGCGGCATGCTTTTCAGGTGAGCGCTTGACGGGACGCAAGGCACAAAGCCGGCACACATTAAAACCAAAAGACACCCCCGGCAGCTTCAAGAAGCCGGGGCTGAAACGTTCACGAATACGCTGTGCTTATTCCGCGACGGCCACGCGTGCTTCGGCCTGACGCGGCGCGGCAGCACGGACGTAAGGGGCGACGTGATCCTCAAACTTCGCGAAATTGGCGATGAACATGTCGGCAAGCCGGGCCGCCTGGGCATCATAGGCATTCGGATTGGACCAGGTTGAGCGCGGATCCAGAATGCCGCTTTCGACACCGGGGACGATGGTCGGCACCATGAATCCGAAATTCGGATCCTCGCGGAAAGTCGTAGTGTTGAGCGATCCATCAAGTGCCGCATTCAGGAGCGCCCGTGTCGCCTTGATTGGCATACGCCGGCCTTCGCCATACGCGCCACCGGTCCAGCCCGTATTCACCAGCCAGCAATCAACGCCATGCTCGGCAATCAATTCGCGCAACAGGGCTCCATATTCGGCTGGATGGCGCGGCATGAAGGGCGCTCCGAAGCAGGCGGAGAAGGTCGCGGTGGGTTCGGTCACACCTTTTTCTGTACCGGCGACTTTCGCCGTATAACCGGAGAGGAAATGATACATGGCTTGCGCCGGCGTCAGCTTTGCGATGGGCGGCATGATGCCGAATGCATCACAGGTCAGCATGATCAGGTTTTTCGGCTGTCCGCAGCGGCCTGTATCGGAGGCGTTCGGGATGGCATCAATTGGATAGGCGCCGCGGCTGTTTTCCGCCAGCGTGCCGTCATCCAGGTCGAGCTCCCGCGTGACCGGATCCATAACCACATTTTCCAGCACCGTACCCCAGCGCTGGGTCGTAGCGAAAATTTCCGGTTCGGCGTCCGGGCACAGGCGGATCATTTTGGCGTAACACCCGCCTTCAAAGTTGAAGAGGCCGTTCTCCGACCAGCCATGCTCGTCATCACCAACCAGTGTGCGGCTGGCATCGGCCGAAAGCGTGGTTTTCCCGGTGCCGGAGAGTCCGAAAAATATCGCGGCATTGTCACCATCGGTATTCACCGAGCAGTGCATCGGCATGATTCCTTTGGCCGGCAGCAGATAATTCAGGATGGTGAAGACCGACTTCTTGGTCTCACCCGCATATGACGTGCCGCCGATCAGAACCATTTTGCGCGCGAAATCGACCGCAATCACTGTTTCACTCCGGCAGCCATGGCGCTCGGGATCGGCCTTGAAGCTCGGCAGGTTGATAATCGTGAATTCCGGGTCAAATCCGTCCAGCTCGCTGGCGTCGGGGCGGCGCAGCAAATGGCGGATAAAGAGAGAATGCCAGGCCAGTTCGGTGACGACACGCACCGGCAGCCGGTGATCCAGATCGGCACCACCGAAAAGATCCTGAACAAACAGCTCTTTTCCGGCCATGTGGGTTTTGAAATCGTCCCAGATCGCCGTGAACTGATCGGGCGTGATCGACGCATTCGTCTCCCACCAGACTGTGTCTTCGGTCGTCTCGTCGCGAACCGTGAATTTGTCTTTGGCAGACCGGCCGGTGTGCTGGCCGGTTTTGACCACCAGCGCACCGCCTTTGGCCACTTCGCCTTCTCCGCGGCGAATCGCTTCCTGGTAAAGCGCCGCTTCATTCCAGTTGTGATTCAGCGGCCCGGTCCGTGGCACGCCCAGATAGGCCAGAACGTCTGTATCGCGATCATTCGCCTGTTCGAACATGAAATCCCCCGGATTGCTGGATGCGGTCCCTACAGCGGAATGATCCAATCGGTCGCCTGTCATCGCCGGATAAACGCCCTCACTAAGCGACGGGACGCCCGGCATCAAGTCTATTCTCCCACTGCAAATGCAGGGCCAGATAACGAATTATGACTCTGGTAACGGAATATGTTCCGATTCTTCCGGGGGCAGAGCAAAGATGCTGTTTTCAAATCCGGCGTCCGCCGAGGCTTTCCAGTCCGCTTTGGCCTGTTCGATACGGTCCTTCCGGCTCGAGACAAAATTCCAGAATATGTGCCGGTCTCCGGGTAGATTGGCACCGCCGCATATCATCAGGCGCGCATCGGATATTGACCGGATACCTATTTCCGCCTCGTCATCCAGAATGATCATCTCGCCTTCGCCAAACAAACGGCCATCGATCTCGATTTCGCCACTGACGACATAGACGGCGCGTTCGGCATGTTCGTCGGTCAGTTTGAAGACCGACCCTTCCTGTGTTTCGGCATGCAGGTAGAAAATGGGAGAAAACACCTTCACCGGTGACGTTTCTCCATAAGCCGAACCCAGAATGAGGCGCATTTTCACGCCTTCCATCTCTATTACCGGCAGCTCCTCTGCCTTGTGGTGATGGAAGGACGGGCTCGTCTCCTCGTCTTCAACGGGCAGGGCCACCCATGTCTGTATGCCGTGTATCTTGTGTCCGGCAGCGCGGGCGTCTTCTCCCGTGCGCTCGGAATGGACAATGCCCTTACCGGCCGTCATCCAGTTCACATCGCCGGGTTTGATGGTCTGATGAACACCAAGCGTGTCGCGGTGATCCATCTCGCCATCGAAAAGATAGGTCACTGTCGCCAGACCGATATGAGGGTGCGGGCGGACATCGATGCCATTCCCGGGCTCGAATTCCGCAGGGCCCATATGATCAAAGAAGATGAAGGGCCCGACGAGACGCTTCTTGGCGACAGGTATGAGCCGGCGGACGGAAAACCCGCCAAGATCCCGTGCACGTCCGGTAATCGTCATTTCAATCATAAGGCGGCGCTCCAGTTTCCTGACGCGAATATAAGGTGCTTTTCCCGGCATTGCACCCGTATCCGGTGGCCACGTCTGAGCGGGCGTCTTGAGAGGAACGGGCAGGCGGGCTAGCTTTCGCGCCGAACGGTGTTCAACGGGAGATATCCAGCATGTTAATCCGCATCGCCACTGCCGCTTGCCTCGTCTTGTCTGCCCATGCGGCTGCGCAGGATAACGATCTCATCAACGAGGAAGCGGCGGATACGGCACGCGAGCTTATGGAGTTGGGGCTGGAATCGGACACCGGTTATGAGATTGTCAGATCGCTCACCACTGAAGTTGGTCCGCGGCTCGGCGGCTCCGAACAGGAAGCCCGCGCACGTGACTGGGCTGTGCAGATGTTTACCGGGCTCGGCTTCGAGAATGTCCGCATCGAGCCGTTTGAAATGCCCTACTGGGATCGGGGTGACATCGAACTGCGTATCGTCGAGCCTTTTCCGCAAAATCTTTTTGCATCTGCGCTCGGCGGTTCGGCTGCAACTCCGCAAAACGGGCTGGAGCGGGAAATAGTCTTTTTTGATAGTTTCGATGCCTTACGCAATGCGCCCGATGACGGCTCGCTCGAAGGCCGTATTGCCTATGTGAATGACAGGATGATTTCGGCGCAAACAGGTGCCGGTTATGGTCCGGCCAACGAGAAACGCCGCTTTGCCTGGCTTGAGGCCGAGGCACGTGGAGCAGCGGCGGTCATCATCCGGTCCGTGGGCACGGACAGCCACCGTTTCCCCCACACCGGCATGATGAGCACGCCGAGTGCATCTTCTGTCGCCTCGGGCACTCATTCGCAGGTCGTTATTGATTATCTGAATTCAGAACATCCGGATTTCAACGAAAACCGGATATGGTCCTCAATTCCCGCTGTTGCGGTCTCGGCACCGGATGCCGACCAGATCGAGCGCATTCATTCATCCGGTGAAACGCTGACAGTTCACCTCTCGGCGGTTGCCGGGTGGAGAGGCATGCGTCAGTCGGGAAATGTCATCGCGGAAATCCCGGGACGGGAACTGCCTGATGAAGTCATCCTGATTGGCGCTCATCTGGATAGCTGGGATGAAGCCACCGGCGCGGTTGATGACGGTGCCGGCGTTGGAATTGTTACCGGAGCAGCGCATCTTATCAGCCAAT
>WGNH01000038.1 GCA_016124665.1 Alphaproteobacteria bacterium
TATTAGTCTCCTCTATCCGCAACCAGGCGTCTTTGGTGCCGAAGCGCAGATCGCAGGCGCAGATCATATCCACGCCACCGCCCACGCAAGGGCCCTGAATGCTGGCGATGACCGGAAAGCGGGCGGTTTCGAAAGCGGTGAAACTGTCCTGCAGGGCAAGCGCCGCTGTCATGAAGGCTTCACGGTGTGAGGCTGTGTCCGTGGCGAGCGCATCGGGGTTGGTAAACACCGAAATGTCCATTCCCGCGGTAAATACCGGCCCTTCGGCATCCAGGATGAGAACGCCGGTCTGGCCCTCATCTGACAGGTGTCCGACGGCCTCAGGCAACTCCGCCCAGAAATCCGGGGTCATGGAATTGCGCTTGTCCGGCAGGTTTAATGTGATCCGTGCGATCGGGCCGTCCTGCGAGAGGGTGAAACTGGCATAGGTCATGAAAAAGGCTCCCCGATTGTCATCGGAGAGCCTTCCTTGATGCGCTACAAAGCGCAAGTGTCATGCGCCTATTGCGCTGGGAGATAGTCGAGCGTGTCTACCCATTCAAATTCGGTGGCTTCCTGAAAGAACTGATCGAACAGGAATTTGTGACCCGATCCGTAAATCACGAGGATGCGGTCGCCGGGTTCGCTCAATTGGGCGATCTGGGCAAAAATATGCAGGTTGCGGCCCCACCAGTTGGTCATTTCGTTTGCACCCGCAGGATTATCGATCGAACCCATCTGGGCGAGGGTCAGATAGACATTGTGTTCCCGTAACATCTCTTCGCTATTGAACACACGCAGGCGTTCGGACACAGACACCTCCGGCCGGTTGAGCCGTGCATCCAGCGCTTCGATGTCGGCTTGTAATTGCGGCAACCGGCCCAGAAGCTGATCCTGTCCGTTTTCCGCCGCCGCGCCCATCATGGCGTCGAAATCCATGCCGGACTGATAATCGGCGGCATAGAGGCGGTCATGTCCCAGCCGCGCGGCGAGACGCATGCCGATCTGCTGACGCTCATTGACCGTCAATTCATGCTCGCCCGCCAAATATCGTTGATAAGTTGCGTTGAAGCGCTCTTCGGCCTCTAGGGTCAGCTCAACCACTATCTTGGTAGGATTGAATGCTGCCAGTTGTTCGACGAGCGTTTCGATCTCCGCCTGGCGCTGCGGACTCATCATGTCATCGACCTCGGAGTTTATATAATCCGACCCGCCACCGGTGAAATGGAATGTGCCGAGTACCATGACCTGCGGGCGGTCCTCCTGTGCCATTGCCGCAAAAGGCAAGATCAGGCTGATGAAGAGGGTCTGGATAAGCGTTTTCATTGTATTGGCTCCCTAACATTCAGGCAGTGCGATGCCTCGGCCATGCGGATCGGATGCAGGCCCGGCATTGCGCCCGTCTCACCAGACGGCTTAATTGGCGACAACCAACACGAGGCAAATTCATGAGCCGTCTGACGTCTTCAGCCGACCCCCATTCGGAAGCCTTCAAGTCCAATCGTGCGGCCATGCTGGCGCTGGTTGAAGAATTGCGCGGCAAGACCGCGGAAGCCGCCGAGGGCGGATCGGAACGCTCGCGGGAAAAGCATCTGTCTCGAGGCAAGCTGTTGCCTCGCGACCGGGTGGAGCGCCTGCTGGATCCCGGCTCGCCATTCCTGGAAATCGGGGCATTGGCCGCCAATGGCATGTATGAGGGGAATGTCCATGGCGCCGGCATGATTGCCGGGATCGGCCGCGTGTCAGGCCGCGAGGTGATGATCGTCTGCAATGACCCGACCATCAAGGGCGGGGCCTATTATCCGATGACGGTGAAGAAGCATTTGCGGGCGCAGGAAATCGCCATGCAAAACCGTCTGCCGTGCGTCTATCTTGTCGATAGTGGTGGCGCGAACCTGCCGCACCAGTCTGAAGTCTTTCCCGATCGCGAGCATTTCGGCCGCATCTTCTACAATCAGGCCCAGATGTCGGCGGCGGGCATTCCGCAGATCGCATCGGTGATGGGATCCTGCACGGCCGGCGGCGCCTATGTGCCGGCGATGTCGGATGAAACCATCATTGTGCGCAAGCAGGGCACGATCTTCCTGGGTGGCCCGCCGCTGGTGAAAGCGGCGACGGGCGAGGTGATTTCGGCTGAGGATCTGGGCGGTGCGGATGTACATGCGCGCCAGTCTGGCGTCGCGGATCATTATGCCATGGATGACGAGCATGCGCTTTTTCTGGCGCGGCGCATTGTCGGAACGCTGAACACCACAAAATCCCACACGATGGACATCGCCGAGGCGCGGGAGCCGCAATATGATCCGGACGAGCTGAACGGTGTCGTGCCGACCGATCTGCGTACCCCCTATGATGTCCGCGAAGTGATTGCGCGCATTGTGGATGGTTCCGAATTCGATGAATTCAAGAAGCTGTTCGGCGAAACCCTGGTGTGCGGCTTTGCGCGCCTGCACGGAATGCCGGTCGGCATTATCGCCAATAATGGCATTTTGTTCTCCGAAAGCGCCCAGAAGGGCGCGCACTTCATCGAGCTGTGTGCGCAACGGAAAATCCCGCTCGTCTTCCTTCAAAATATTACCGGCTTCATGGTCGGTTCGAAATACGAGGCCGGCGGCATTGCCAAGGACGGTGCCAAGCTGGTGACAGCGGTGTCCTGTTTTGCCGGACCGAAAGTGACGATCATCATCGGTGGCTCCTACGGGGCCGGGAATTACGGCATGTGTGGCCGCGCCTACAGCCCGCGTTTCCTCTTCATGTGGCCGAATGCGCGCATTTCGGTCATGGGTGGCGAACAGGCCGCCAGCGTACTCGCCACGGTCAAACGCGACGGCATGGAAGCGCGTGGCGAAGACTGGTCTGCCGAGGACGAGGACAAATTCAAGCAGCCGATCCGCGATCTCTATGAGAAAGAAGGCTCGCCCTATTTCTCGACCGCACGTCTGTGGGATGACGGCATTATCGCCCCGGCCGATACACGGCGGGTTCTGGCGTTGTCCTTGTCCGCTGCGATGAATGCGCCTTTCCCGGAGACAAAATTCGGCGTGTTCCGAATGTAGCAATCCGATCACCGCGCATCTGCGTAAGTCCTTATATGTTTGGCTTACGAGGTTTCGATGCGTGTTCTTGGGTTTTTGACT
This sequence comes from Alphaproteobacteria bacterium, assembly GCA_016124665.1. GTDB lineage: Bacteria > Pseudomonadota > Alphaproteobacteria > Caulobacterales > Maricaulaceae > Hyphobacterium. Next base: position 3,117 of record WGNH01000038.1, read on the forward strand.
GCCTTTTTTGTCTTTTCCGGAGGCGTCGTCATGGCCGCTGACGAACCAGCTTATACGGTTGTGCAGCGCCAAGGTGATATGGAAATTCGCGATTATGGCCCGATGATTATTGCCGAAGTTCAAGTCAGAGGTGATCGCGAGCAGGCCGGAAGCCTGGGGTTCAGGCCGCTTGCGGACTATATTTTCGGGAATAATGCGCCTCGCCAATCCATCGAGATGACCGAGCCTGTGACAACCCGCCGGGGGCAATCCATTGAAATGACCGCGCCGGTGACCGCAAGGTCAGCAGGTGAAAATGTATGGGCTGTTGCTTTTATCATGCCTGCGGAGTGGACGATGGAAACACTGCCCCGGCCGAATAATCCGGCTGTGAATATCCGCGAGGTGGAAACGCGGCGAATGGCGGTTGTCGAATACCGTGGCCGCCGGACCGCCAGCAGGGTGGATCAACATGAAGCCGAGTTGCGGGCGTGGATGACGGCCAACAATTTTGAACCGGCAGGAGAAGCGGTCTACGCGTCATTCAGTCCGCCCTGGACTCCTGTGCCTTTGCGCCGTCATGAAGTCATGATCGAGGTGCGCTCGGCCCGATAGAACTGTGCGTTCCTACCGCAGTGATCCTGATTTATTCCGGTGGTATTCTCCTCGTCTCATTCAGGGAGGCGCGCTATGGGCCGGATTTGCATTATCGACGGACATCCTGATCCTGCTGACGGACATCTTGTAAGCGCGCTCGCACAAGCTTGCGCCGAAGGGGCGGGGGATGCCGGGCACGAGGTGAGCATGATCCGCATTGCCGCGCTTGACATCCCTTTGCTTCAAAATGCCGGCGACTTTGCTCTTGCGCCAGCCGAGCCGATTCGTGACGCGCAAGCCAGGATTGCTGCGGCTGACCATGTCATATTCGTTTTTCCACTCTGGCTTGGCACCATGCCGGCGGTTTGCAAGGCGTTCTGGGAACAGCTTGCCCGCGGCGGGTTCCTGCTGGATACGGGGGACAAGCCGGACCAGTGGCCGCAACGGAAAATGAAAGGCAAGACCGTCCGGATCATTGTCACCATGGGCATGCCGGCACTGGCCTATCGCCTGTTGTTTGGCGCGCACAGCGTGAAGGCGCTGGAAGCCGGAATTTTCCGGATTTCAGGTTTCAGGCAAATCCGGCACACAATCTTTGGCGGAATTGGCGCAACTGATGCTGATCGGTATGCTAATTTGCTGGATCAATGCCGTAAACTTGGCGCGAAAGCCGGCTAACCCTTAGTGACGTAATTATGACAATCCTTCCCCTCTCACGCGAGTGGGGTTGCCAGAGCCAGATTTTCCTAAGAATGTTTTAACAATGCGCGCTTTCTGGGGTATTGTATGAGCGTGTGGGCGAAACCGAGGGGAAAAACGCCATGGAATTTCTTGATACTTTGCGCGGCTGGTTTGACCAGGGATACGCGTTTTTCGAGCCAGGCTTGCTGATGTATGCAGGAAATGGTGAGGCTGTGAACTGGATGCCGCTGGCCATCCAGTTCGGTGTCATCGCGCTGGTCATGGCGATCCTGTTGCGGTCGGCCGGGGCCATTCTGATTTTCACCATCGTTGCCACGATCATCCACCTGATTGTGGATATCGTCATGCCGATGGTACGTGGCGGTGGTATGGACGGTTTCGATTTCGGTGCTGTCACGGCCAATCTGACAGATATGAATTACTGGCTGTATGCGGGTGCGCTCGCAATCGGCTATTTCTTCGGTATCCTGATCCTGGGTGGGATCAAGGGCATGATTTTCCGCGGCGACTGACATCGCGGAAAAACCGGAATAGAAAGCCGCTGACCTCTGGGTTGGCGGCTTTTTCTTTGCGGAGACCATTATGACGGAACATTATTCGGTTCATCCTGTATTACCTGTCACCGATATGCAGCGCGCTCTGGCATTTTGGTCAAAGCTGGGGTTCGCGCTGGATTTTGCCGATGCCTCGCCTCCTGAAGCCGCGAGCTATGCTGGTGTCTCGCGCGGTGATCTGGTTTTACACCTGCAGACCTTCACCGACGAACAGCACGGTTACACCCAGACGATGGCGCTGCGGATAGAAACCGATGCTGTAGACCGGCTTTATGCTGATTGGAAAGACATGGGATTTATCACTGCGCCTCTGGAAGAAAAACCATGGGGCAATTACGAATTCGGCTTCTATGATCCCGACAACACCCCGTTTTTCTTTTACCGCGAGACGCGTTAGACGGGGTGGACAATAATGGAGCCCAGCCATGTCTGATGAAAACCCCGTCCTCCTGGATGTCACGCCCGGCGAGCTTGCCGTGGTCACAATCAACCGCCCCGCGAAGAAGAATGCGTTTGACCGTGTGACGATCAATGCGTTGAGCGACACGTTCGACCTGCTTGCGAAAAATACAGACGAGGTCCGGATCGTGATGCTGCGCGGGGCAGGGGACACATTCTGCGCGGGCGGGGATCTGGGCTGGATGAAGGATGCGGCCGGATACACGCATGAGCAGAATATCGAGGATGCCGAAGCGCTGGCCGGCATGCTCTACAAGCTGTTTCATCTGCCGCAATTGACGATAGCGCTGATCCAGGGCGCGGCCATGGGCGGCGGATCCGGCCTGGTGGCCGCGTGCGATGTGGCCATTGCGGTCAAAAACACGAAATTCAGCTTCTCGGAAGTCAAGCTGGGCCTGACGCCAGCGACGATTTCACCGTTTGTTGTCCGGGCTATCGGTCCGAAATGGGCCAAGGCGCTGTTCACAACGGCTGAGGGATTTGATGCGCAATTCGCTCACATGATCGGGCTCGTTCAGTATGTGGTCGACAAGCCGGAAGAACTCGATGACATGGCCGAATATGTTGCCCGGTTGGGCTTTGCGGCCGCGCCGGGGGCTATCGCCGATGCCAAAGAGCTGGTTGATGATGTGGGCGGGCACAGGATTGATCAGGGGCTGATGCATGACCTCGCCAAACGCATCGCCCATCGCCGTGCCAGCGAGGAGGGGCAAGAGGGGCTCACGGCCTTTCTTGAAAAGCGTAAACCGGGCTGGGCAGGCTAGACACCTCTGGAAGTTTTCCGCAATCCACGCGCCTTCCTGCATGCGCGCCGCGAGGCGTGGCGGGCCGCCTTTGTGCGGGGACCGCTTACCCGTTTTGTGTTCGAATTTGTGTCCTTCGGCATCAAGCAGGCTTGGGCCTGCCTGTTTGGCGGGGCGATGGTGGCGCTGCTGCTCGGCACATTTCTCTTCTATCCGGATGACGCCCTGCTGCCGCGCTATGACTTCCTGACCCTGTCTGCCATTGCGCTTCAGGCCGGATTCCTGATCACCCGGCTTGAAACCTGGGAGGAGGCGCGGGTTATCCTGGTTTTTCACATCGTCGGCACGGTGATGGAGATTTTCAAAACCTCGGCCGGTTCCTGGATCTATCCGGAGGAGGCCTATTTACGCATTGCCGGTGTGCCGCTGTTCTCGGGCTTCATGTATGCGGCCGTCGGCAGCTATCTGGCGCGGGTCTGGCGCATTTTCGAATTCCGGTTTGACCGCTTACCGCCGCTCTGGATGCAGGGTCTGCTGGCACTGGCAATCTATATCAACTTCTTCACCCACCATTTCACCGTCGATATTCGTCTGGTCCTGTATCTGGCGACCCTCGTGATTTACGGGCCGTGCGTGATCTGGTTCCGGCCGGATGAAAGGCATCGCTTCATGCCATTGGTGATTGGCCTCCTGCTGGTCGCACTGTTCATCTGGTTTGCCGAGAATATCGGCACCTATGCGCGGGCCTGGACCTATCCGCACCAGGACGGGGTCAACTGGAGCCCGGTCTCTATCCAGAAGCTCGGTTCGTGGTATCTGCTGATGATCATCAGTTTCGTGCTCGTCGCGGCCGTGCACCGCGCGGGACCCGATAATCAGGTCCCGCGCGCCAGACACAGTTAGCCGAGCCAGGGGGCAGCGAGTCCCGCAGCTTCTTCCAGAATGTCCTGGGGCATGCCGCCCAGATTGCTCATCAGCGCTATCGCGACGCCGTATTCAGGATAGACCAGGAGAACAGACCGAGTGCCCTGTTGCAGACCCGCATGGTGATAGCGCAGCCGCCCCGCCTCGTCCTGATCGATATTCCAGCCAAGTCCTACGGGTGTTACTTCAGCCAAAGCCGTGATTTGCGGTGTCATCAGTTCCGAATGCATGCGTTCGGACAAAAATCCGGGTTCGGACATTGCGGCACCGAAGCGGGCGAGGTCGGCCGCGGACGCCAGCAAACCCCCACCCGCCCATTTGTAGGCCGGATTGGCGGGCAGAGCGTTCACAAGCGGGCCAGACAATACCAATCCCAGCTGCTGCTCATACAGCATTGCCGGGTCATAGAAACGCACACGGCCGGAGCGCAGCGCGAATGGATCGTCGCTTTCCAGAGAGTCGAGACCTAACGGTCCGGCGATCCAGGTCTCGAGCAGATCAAGATAGCTGGCCCCGGTCGCGGCCTCCATGACGGCGGTGGCCAGCGTGTATCCAAAGGTGGAGTAGTGATAAGCCGATCCGGGCGCCGAAACGAGATCGTCCTGCACGAAGAGAGACAGCGCGGCAGATGTGTCCGGGTAAAATCGCTGATCGATCAAGCCGCCGGGCGCTGACAGATTGAAATCGCTCCGGCCATAATGGCGGATACCACCTTGATGGCCGAGCAGTTGGCGTAAAGTCGTGTCGGCATGTTGTGCCGGCAGGTCCGGCAAGTATTCGGAAATCGGGGCGTCGAGGTCGAGATGACCGCTTTCTGCCAGCCGCGCCGCCAGGGTTGCTGTGATGACCTTGGAGACGCTTCCAAGCCGGAACCGGCTTTCCAGCGAGACCGGCAGATTGTTTTCAAGATCGGCCAGACCACTTTCCCCGGTCCAGATGACCTCGCCATCGACGGCGATGGCTGCCGAGAGGCCAGGAATGTGGTTCTCGGTGCGGATTGTATTGAATACGGCGTCGGTCTCGGCCGCCGGTATCTGCGAATAGCTTGGACTGGCAGCCGCCAGCAAAGCTGCGGTGAGCAGGATGAGTGTCGTACGCATTGGTATCTCCCATAGAATTGTCTACGGGCCTGTGATGAAAGACTGCGCAAATCCGGATCCATTTTGAATATTAAGCTTTGGACAGAGCCATCCTGTGTGGACCAGCTCCGGGGATTGCCTTGACCTCGCCGGAAAATTCAGGCGCATAGGACCATCATTTGGAGACGCTTTTCATGTTCAAGACACTCCTGATCGCCAATCGCGGAGAGATTGCCCGGCGCGTCATGCGCACTGCCAAGCGGATGGGCATAAGGACGGTAGCGGTCTATTCCGAGGCCGATGCCGAGGCACCGCACGTCAGAGAAGCGGATGAGGCAGTGCTGATCGGGCCGGCACCAAGTGCGGAAAGCTATCTGCGCGCCGACAAAATCCTCGAAGCGGCCAAACAGACCGGCGCGGATGCCATCCATCCCGGCTACGGTTTCCTGTCCGAGAATGCAGCCTTCGCGCGGGCCTGCGCCGAGGCCGGCATCAAGTTTGTCGGCCCATCGCCCGAATCTATCGAGGCGATGGGGCTCAAGGATCGCGCCAAGAAGCTGATGGAAGAGGCGGGCGTGCCGGTTACGCCGGGCTATCACGGCGACAATCAGGACCCGGAACACCTTCAGAATGCCGCTGATGCCATCGGTTATCCCGTGCTGATCAAGGCCGTTGCTGGCGGCGGCGGCAAGGGGATGCGCAAGGTGGAGACCTCTGCTGCCTTCCCTGACGCGCTGGACAGCTGCAAACGGGAAGCAAAATCCTCCTTCGGCAATGATGAAGTCCTGATCGAGAAATTCATCGAGAATCCGCGCCATATCGAGGTGCAGGTCTTTGGCGACAGCCGGGGCCGCGTGATCCATCTGTTCGAGCGCGATTGTTCGCTGCAGCGCCGCCACCAGAAAGTGATCGAGGAAGCGCCGGCACCCGGCATGACGCCGAATGTCCGCGCCGCCATGTGTTCTGCTGCCGTGCAGGCTGCCAAGGCCGTCAATTACGAAGGCGCGGGCACGGTGGAATTCATCGTCGATGGATCCGGCGCACTGCGCGAGGACGGCTTTTTCTTCATGGAGATGAATACGCGGCTTCAGGTGGAGCATCCCGTCACCGAAATGGTGACCGGCCTTGATTTGGTTGAACTGCAGCTGAAAGTCGCGGCCGGCGGCTCTGTGCCCGAACAGGACGAGATCCGGCTGAAAGGCCATGCGATCGAGGCCCGGCTTTATGCCGAGGATCCGGCGAATGGGTTCCTGCCGAGTATCGGGCGGCTGGATATCCTCGATCTGCCACACGGTATCGAAGGCGTCCGTGTTGACAGCGGTGTGGAGCAGGGCGGCGAGGTGTCGCTGCACTATGATCCGATGATCGCCAAGATCATTGCCTTTGGTACAAACCGTAATGCGGCCATTGAGCGGACGCTGGCGGCGCTTTCTGCCACGCGCGTCTATCCGGTCCGGACAAATGGCGGATTCCTGGGCAATTGCCTGCGCGATGGCGATTTTGCGGCAGGCAATGTGTCGACTGGTCTGATTGCGGACAAATCAGATTCGCTCATTCCCTCCGGGCCGCCGGAAGCAGATGCCGCCCTTGCCGCCCGGGCTGTGCTGGAACGGGTATCCGCCGGCCAGCCCGCAGATCCCTGGGCCGTGCAGGATGGGTTCAGGGCCAATGCCGCGGCGCGTATTCAGGTCCGCCTCGAGTTTGATGGGGGTGCGGTTGACGTGTCACTCAGCGGCGCACCCGCCAAAGGCAGGACCGTAACGGCCCGCGTCAATGAAAAGGCGTTCATTCTGGACGGACAGGCAGCATTCGGCCGTGTGGTTGCCGATCAGGATGGTGTGATCGTTTTTTCGGATGGCCGGACCAGCCGCTTCAACCTGCCCCGCCCCGATGCCGCTGCCGATGCCGCTGAAGTCGGCGGCCTCGTGAAAGCTCCTATGCCGGGCAAGGTCTTGTCATTGAATGTTGCCGAGGGCGATAAGGTTACCAAGGGGCAGAAACTGCTCGTTCTTGAAGCCATGAAAATGGAGCACGCACTGGCTGCGCCACGAGACGGGGTGATTGCATCTGTCTCCATTGCCGCCGGAGATCAGGTCGGTGAGGGCGATGCCCTTGTGACGCTGGCGGAGGAAGAAGAAGCGGCGGCTTGATTTCCTCCCCCGTTTACGGGGGAGGTGGCAGCGAAGCTGACGGAGGGGCCATTGCCCCCCTCGTCCCTTCGGGACACTCCCCCCGCAAGCAGGGGGAGAAAAAGGGAAATGGCCCGATCCTTGCTCTCGCCAGAGGGGAATGATGGAGATGGCCATGAACGGGACAGGCGAAACCACACATACCGGCAATGTTGTCACGGAATGGGGCAGCGAAGCCCGGTCGGGCTTCCGCAAGAAAGTGGTCGTGGGTCAGCATGACCTGCACACACGCGACGCGTTTTCCGATGAAGCCCTCGCGGCTCTGATCGAGCGTCATCCGCGGGATCTGTCGGATTTCTGTACAATGGGAGAACTGGACGAGGGTGCAGACAGCTGGCGTGCCGGTGATCCGGGGGATCTTTCGGGCATGGAAATGCTGGAGGCGGTCCGGGCGGGAAAGCTGTGGATCAATCTGCGCGAGGCGATGTGCGTCGATCCGGTGTATCGCCCGCTGTTCGACCAGATGATGGCCGATATGAAGCGGTTGAATCCGGGCTACAAGGTATTGAATGCGGAGAGCGGCATTCTGATTTCCTCGCCGACCGCGCAAGTTTTCATCCATTCAGACGTCTCGGAAACCATTCTCTGGCATGTCCGCGGCAAGAAACGTATCCGCGTCTATCCTGCTGAAGCGCCTTATATCACAGATGAGCGGATGGAAGCGATCCTGCACCTGGAGCAGACCGAGGATCTGCCTTTCGAACCTGGCTGGGATGATGAGTGCGAGGCGGTCGACTTGGAGCCGGGCATGTTCACTTCATGGCCATTGCATGGACCACACCGGGTCCAGAATCTTTCGGGCATGAATGTTTCGATCACCATGGAGTTGGTGACACCGGAATCCATGCTGAAAAATGGTGTGCTGCATGCCAATGGCGTATTGCGCCGGCGGTTCGGGCTCGACCCCAGATCTTCCGAAGCCCAGGGGGCAGGGGCCTATATGAAGCTGGTCTTCTCCAAGATGGCGAAGAAAATCTGGCGCCACACCAAACCCATGCCGAAAAGCGAAAAGACTTTCGAGATCGACAAGGCTTCGCCGACGGGTTTCCGTGATCGCGCCGCATAATCTGCTGGAATATCTCATTGCGCAAAGCTATCCCTTTGCCTGGCGGGGCGTCTGACTGGCAAAGGGATGTTTGCATGAGAGTTTTGGCTGCAGCTGCGGCTGCGATGTGTTTTTGCGCCCCGTCATTCTCCGACAGCTCCACCTATCCGCAACCGCTGGCGGATGCATTGGCGATGGGCTACGCCGCGCCCGAAGATGCTTTCTGGCGGTTCACCATGCGGGTTTCCATGAATAATGCCGTCATGGATGTGAGGTTTGATGGCGCGCAGGCTGATGGCGAGGACTGGACGCTGCTATCACCCGCCAGTCCGGACGTCCTTCCGGAGGAATTGTCCGGTATGTGGGCCGAGATGAATACCCCTGACGATCCCGATGATGCCGGCAATGGACGGCGCCTGTCCGTGGGCAGTGGCGGCGGGCTGTTTTTCTCGCCTGAAACCGCACAGATGATTGCCGGTGATGTCCAACTGGCGGCCGGTGGCGGATACACTTTCCGTCCGGATCTTGATCCGGATTCAGACGAAGCGGAATCCATGGCCGAACACCTGAACGGTGAAATCGCACTCGCGAGCTCCGGTCATGTCGAGCGTATCCGGATATTTGCGCCGGCCAGTTTCAAGCCCAACCCGGCCGCCCGTATCCATGAATTTGAAATGGTCATGGATTTCCAGAGCGTTGAGGGATTGCCTGCCCCGGTGATGACATCGATGTCGACTGTTGTGGATGTCAGCGCCCTGTTCCAGCGGCAGCAGCAGAATGTACGGTTTGACTTTTCCGACGTGGAATATGTCGAGCCGTGACTTGGCGGGCCAGGAGAAACGTCCTAGCTCTCACAGCATGACACTGCACCTGATCAAACTCTGTGTTGGGATTGATACCGTCGAGGAGCTGGAAAGCTACCGGCGCCAGCGCTCGCAAGAGCAATTGGCGCGCGGTGAAGCGCTCCGGTCAGTACATGTGACCCGCATGTTCCCGAAGCAGGCCGAAAAGCTTCTGGATGGCGGAAGTCTCTACTGGGTCATCAAACGGGTGATCCAGTGCCGCCAGCGCATTCTGTCGCTGGACGAGGTAACCGGTGAGGACGGGGTGCGCCGCTGTGCAATTGTCATGGATCCGGAGATCATCCGGACGGCACCGGCAGCGCGCCGGCCTTTTCAGGGCTGGCGCTATCTCAAGGCCGAAGAAGCGCCGATGGATATCAGCGACCCGTCCGCCGGTGGTGAGAACCTGCCGCCGGATTTGCGGCGCAAGCTGATCGAGATCGGAGCCTGGTAGCTCAGCCCACGGGCAGATTGTCGATCAGCCGCGTATTCCCGAGCCAGACGGCGGCCAGAACGCGCGCGGGCTGATGCACCTTGCCGCCGGGCAATGGTGCCAGGGTTTCCGCACAGCGCGCCTCGATATAGTCCACGCGGTCAAACACATTTGCAGCCTTGGCGAGCGCTTTGCCTTGCGCCGTCTCCCAATCGACGCCCTTTTCGAGATCAGCGGCAAAAGCGGCCAGGATTTCGTAGAGGCTGGCGGCTGAGCCGCGTTCTTGAGTCGATAGATAGGCGTTGCGTGAGGACAAGGCGAGGCCATCCCGCTCACGAAGCGTCTCCCCGGAAATGATGTCGATGGGCAGGTCGAGGTCACGGACCATTTGGCGGATGACCAGCAATTGCTGATAGTCTTTCTCGCCGAAAACCGCGATATCGGGCTGAACGCGATTGAAAAGCTTGGCCACGACTATGGCAACGCCGCTGAAAAAATGCGGCCGGAAATCGGTCTCAAGACCGCGCGCTGGGCCGTCGACAGACAAGCGGGCTGAAAAGCCGTCCGGGTACATGTCCGATGCAACGGGTGCATACAGAAGATCGCATCCTGCATGGGCCAGCTTGGCTGCATCGGTTTCCAGCGTGCGGGGATAGGCGTCGAAGTCCTCGCCCGGTGCAAACTGGGCGGGATTGACGAAAATGCTGGCCACCACACGGTCGGCCATTTCTTTCGCGCGCGCGATCAGGGAGAGGTGGCCTTCGTGCAAGGCGCCCATGGTCGGCACAAATCCGACTTTCAAACCTTGCCGTTTCCAGCCGGTCACGGTTTTGCGCAAGGAAAGCATGTCGGCTGTGGCGGGCAAGGGCAGGGCGGTTAAATCGTTCATGAAAGGCGGATAATGCGGCTTTGCTCTGGACGCAAGCCATGCGACTCGCGCTACACACGAAACATGATCCGATCCAGCCTCATAATTCTGCTTGGCCTGTCATTGACCGCCTGCATGACGACCCGCCAGGAGCCGGTTTCACCGGCAGAAATGCCGGTCGCGAATACGCCGGCGGCCCTTATGGCGTCACGCCTTGCGGCGGACCTCGACCGGCGCGCGCGGCATGACCCGGCCTCACTGGACCGGGTTGAAGATGAAATGCGGACGCTGGCATTGCGGCTGGCTGCGCCGCCGGAACCGGCGCCTGAGCCCGACCCGGTAGCGCCGGACCCGGAAGGCGGTATCAGTCTGTTCCATGCCATCCATCTGGCGTCCTACCGCGCTGAAGAACACGCCGCTTCCGGGTGGCAGTCGCTACAGGCGCTGTTTCCGGATCTGCTGGCCTCACGCATGGCCCGGCTCGAGGAAGCGGATCTGGGATCAAGGGGGGTCTTCCTGCGGCTGAAAGCGGGGCCGTTTGATACCGCCGCTGAAGCCGCTTCGGCCTGCGTGCAGATTGAAGCCGCGGGCGGATGGTGTGCGGTGACCGATTTTACGGGCCGCACGCTCAGCCGGTAATAATTCTCACAAATCGAATCAGTTGTTGGGCATGGCACCGGACTTGCTCTATAAAGGCCATGAATTTGGCTCCACATCCGGTGTTCCCATGAATTTCTCGACGCAAGCTGACCGTCCTGGCCGATTTCGTCTGATACGGCGTAACAAGGGGGCTCATGTCATTGTCGTGGGCAATGAAAAGGGCGGAGCAGGCAAGTCCACGGTCGCCATGCACCTTTCGATCGCCCTGATGCGGATGGGGAAGTCGGTGGGTGTCATCGATCTCGATTTGAGACAACGCTCCTTTGGCCGCTATCTGCAGAACCGCCGGGCCTGGATGGACACCTACGGCGTCGAGCTGCCCATTCCAACGGAAATCCGGCTTGAGGCCAGTCCGCTTCGTCATCTGGACGAGGCGGAAGCCGAAGAAGATGCCCGATTTCAAGCCGCGTTCAGCGAGCTGAAGACAGGTCATGACTTCATCATCATCGATGCTCCGGGGTCGGACACTCATTATTCCCGTTTGGCCCACGCTGTTGCAGACACGATCATCACGCCGGTCAATGACAGCTTTGTTGATTTTGACCTTCTGGCCGAGATTGATGCGCAGACTTTCGAGGTCGGCCGGCCGAGCGTCTATGCCGAAATGGTCTGGGAATGCCGCAAGAAACGCGCCGGCCGGGACCGGACCTCCATTGACTGGGTTGTCATGCGCAATCGCATGTCGCAGCTGGACGCCCGCAACAAGCGCCGCGTGGGTGAGGGGCTCAAGAAGCTCTCCGAACGCATTGGTTTCCGCATGGCACCGGGGTTTGCTGAGCGGGTGATCTATCGCGAACTCTTCCCGCTGGGACTGACTTTGCTGGATCTGACCGAGGATGGCTCTGCCGTGACCTTCTCCATGAGCCATGTGGCGGCGCGGCAGGAATTGCGCGAATTGTTGACTGTCCTTAAGCTGCCCGAACTGGCGGACACAAAGATTCCCTTCTGATGCCATTTCTGCTGCTGGGCTTTGCGGCTCTTGTCATTCTGGTGCTGGTCTCCCGTGCCTTTGCCCGCATGAAAACCGCCGAGGCGGCGCGATGGTCGCGTATCCTTCTGGGGCTCGCGGCGGCGATCTTCGGCGGTCTGCTGACCTTGCGGGGGCTCGCTATTCTGGGGGCGCCGCTGGCAACTTTCGGGATCGGGTTGATGGCCGTGGGGGCGGGTTTCCGGCCCAAGCCCTCCCGTGACGCTCCTTCCTCCTCTTCACCGTCTCAAACGATCAGCCGAGAGGAAGCGCTGGATATCCTCGGCTTGACGGGTGAGCCCACGAAAGCGGAAGTCCGGACCGCCTATCGCAATCTGATGAAACGGGTACACCCGGATTCCGGCGGAACTGACGGGCTGTCGCGCCGCCTGACCGAAGCGCGGGATGTGCTGCTGAAAGACTAGCCGCCGGGTGCGACGGCAAAGCAGGGCTCGTCGCGGGCTGCAAGTCTGGCGCAGACAGCGCGGGCCCGGCCCGCATCCACGCCGGTAAAACGGGCGCGGAACAGTGTCCGGCCATTGGAGTCAAAGCGGGGGGTATACATAGACGCTTCCGCAAGCTCGCCCGCCAGCTCGCGTACCGTCTCGAGGCGCGCCCGTGCCGCAGCCTCATCTGTGTAAGCGCCGACCTGCACAGACCAGCCTACAGGCGGAATGTCCTGTGGCTCAGTCCTGGCCGCCGTGCCACTCGGCGTTCCCATATCATCTGTCATTTCAATCTGAAGCGGTGGCAGCGTCTCGCCGTCGCCCTGAGCGACCGGCGGCGACAGGTCCAGCGCGGCGATCTGGGTCGCAATGATATCCTGTTCACGAATGGGATTGAGACGCGGTGTGAGATCGCGGGCGGCAACGATCAAAGCTTCGCGGTTTTCCAGTGAGCGATATGCGGCATCAATCAATTGCTCGGCATGGGCATCGCGATAGGCGGCTGTCGGCCCACCCATAACGACCGCAACAAGACGGTGGCCATCGCGCATTGCCGTCGTTGCGATGTTGAACCCTGACGCGCGGATATAGCCAGTCTTCATGCCATCCACACCATCGACGCGGCCGACCAGATTATTGTGCGAACGATAGGTGCGCCCATTATGGGTGAAGCTGCGTTCGGTGAAATAATGCATGTATTGTGGAAAGTCGCGGCGCAGCGCCAGCGTCAGGCGCGCCATGTCCCGCGCGGTCGTAACCTGACGGGAATTGGGGAGGCCCGAAGCATTGCGAAAGGTGGTGTTGGCGAGGCCCAGATCGCGTGCCCGCGCGGTCATCTCGACAGCAAATGCCCGTTCTGTTGTGGCCAGCTCTTCAGCGACCATCACAGCGACGTCATTGGCGCTCTTGATCACCAGGGCACGAATAGCGGTCTCGACGGTAATTGTATCGCCCTGGGACAGATTCAGGTTGGACGGCTGCTGGCTGGCGGCGATCCGCGAGGCGGTCAGCGTATCCGTCAAAGACAGATCGCCAGCCTCAATCGCTTCGAATAGCAGGTAGAGCGTCATCATCTTGGTGAGTGAGGCGGGATAGCGTTGTGCGTCCGCCAGCCGGCTGTGCAGAATTTCGCCGGTATTCGCGTCTGCAACAAAAGCAGCATAGCGGCGCGTGTCCGCATACCCGTCGGCCGCCATCAGGCCAGACAGGATGATTACAATCGTCACAAACAGACCGCGCAGGGTATCCATAGGGAATGATCCAACCCCAGACCTGTTTCTGTGACGTTAAGGCCGTCGCAAATATTTTATGGTGCAGCGCAACATTTATGTTGACGCGGCTGCGAAGGCTTGGCATATAAATGCTGCAACTGCGAACAAATGAGTCGCGAGAGAGTTTGAAATGACAGATACGACCGCAAATACTGCAGCCGAAACGGCGCAAACCGAAGCAAAGGCGCAACCGGCCAAAACACCGTATGTCAAGGCCGCTTCGGCCCCGCGCGCCGAAACCGCGCCGGTCCAGAAAGCAAAATCGCCGAAGGCGGCAACCCGGAAGACAGCGGCAAAGAAGACCGCTGCCCGCAAGCCCGCCAAGGCCAAAACGAAATCCTCCCCGAAAAAGGACATCAAAACCATGACCAAAGCTCAGAACAACGCTGTCAACGAAACGATCGAGCAAATGACGACTGCCGGCAACCAGGCCTTCAAGGAAGGCTTTGAAAAGTCGCTGAAGTCCGTCAACGAGCTGAACGCTTTCCAGAAGGAAAACGTCGAGGCCGTCATCGCTTCCGCAACCGCTGCCGGCAAGAATGCCGAAGTGCTGAATTCGAACGCCGTGGCCTATGCCAAGACGTCGATGGAATCAGCTGTCGCCGCCACCAAGGCGCTGACGACCGCCAAATCTGTCCAGGACATGATCGAGGTCCAGACCGATTTCGTGAAGTCTTCCATGGACATGTTCCTGGCCGAACTGAACAAGACCTCCGAGATCTATTCCGGTGCGGTCAAAGAAGTAACCAAGCCGATCAATGACCGCTTCGCGGCTTCGGTCGAAATGGTGCAATCGGCTCGCTAGAGCTGATTTCGGGCAGGCCGATCTCCCCCGATCTGCCCGACACATTCTCCCTAACTGGCCCGGCGGTTTATCTGCCGGGCCTTTTTCTTTTGCGCTTTGGTAACAGGATTGCTGCCAGAATTTGAACGATCCGGTGTCACAATTTGGCTCCAGATCGTGCAGAAGCTGTTGAGGATGGTGTTTCAGGTCTTCCCAGGGCGCAAACCTTGCTTATCTAATATAAGCCCAGCGACGAGCCGAATCGATGACCGAGCGCCGCGATAAATCCAGCGACCCTGATCGCCAGACAGGGGTCGCGACCCGCACCCGTCCGAAGACGAAGAAACCGTCGATGTACCGGGTGGTGATGTTGAACGACGATTTCACGCCGATGGAGTTCGTCGTTGAGGTCCTGATGCGGATCTTCAACAAGTCGCCGGAAGAAGCGACGCAGATCATGCTTCATGTCCACCAGAATGGCGTCGGCGTCTGTGGCGTGTTTACCTTCGAGATCGCCGAAACGAAGGTAGCGCAAGTGATGGATCTGGCACGGCGCGCGCAGCATCCGCTGCAATGCACGATGGAAAAGGAATAGACGTTGCCCTCATTTTCAACCTCTCTCGAAGACACGCTTCATCGCGCCCTCGGGTTTGCGAATGAGCGTGGTCATGAATACGCCACGCTGGAACATCTGCTGCTGGCTCTCGTCGATGACGAGGATGCCGCCGGTGTCATGAAAGCGTGTGACGTGGATCTGGGGGAGCTGAAATCGACGCTGACAGCCTTTGTCGATGCCGAGCTGGGCGATCTCGCCGTCGATGACAATGAAGACGCAAAGCCGACCACCGGTTTTCAACGCGTGATCCAGCGGGCGGTCATTCACGTCCAGAATGCGGGCCGGGAAGAGGTGACGGGTGCCAATGTGCTGGTCGCGATCTTCGCCGAGCGCGAAAGTCACGCCGCGCATTTCCTCGCCGAGCGCGACATGACCCGCTATGATGCGGTTAATTACATTTCCCATGGCATTGCCAAACGGCCCGGCGAAAGCGAAGCGCGGCCGGTGCGCGGTGCGATGGAAGACGAAGCCGATGATGATGACGAGAAAGATGGCGACGCCCTTTCGGCCTATTGCGTCGACCTGAATGCCAAAGCCCGTGAGGGCGGCGTGGATCCGCTGATTGGCCGCGAGGCCGAAGTGGAGCGCTGTGTTCAGGTGCTCTGCCGCCGGCGCAAGAACAATCCTTTGCTGGTCGGTGATCCCGGCGTTGGCAAAACGGCCATTGCCGAAGGCCTGGCGCGCAAGATCATTGAAAAAGACGTTCCGGAAGTGCTGCAGGACGCCACCATCTATTCCCTGGATATGGGCTCGCTTCTGGCCGGCACCCGCTATCGTGGTGATTTCGAGGAACGCGTGAAGCAGGTCGTCAAGGAATTGGAAGCGCGCGATGGTGCCATCCTTTTCATCGACGAAATTCACACCGTTATTGGTGCCGGCGCGACGTCTGGCGGAGCGATGGATGCGTCCAACCTCCTCAAACCCGCGCTGCAATCGGGAAGCCTGCGTTGCATGGGCTCGACGACTTACAAGGAGTTTCGTCAGCACTTCGAAAAGGACCGTGCTCTGGCCCGGCGCTTCCAGAAGATTGATGTGACTGAACCCAGCCGGGATGACACCGTGAAAATTCTCCAGGGGCTGAAACCCTATTTCGAGAAATTCCACGATGTACGCTTCACCAATGAAGCGGTGAAGACGGCGGTTGATCTGTCAGCCCGCTACATTACCGACCGCAAACTGCCCGACAAGGCGATTGATGTGATTGACGAGGCGGGCGCGCGGATGCGCCTGCTGCCGCCATCCAAGCGGAAGAAAACCATTGGTGTGAAAGAGGTCGAGACGGTCGTTGCCAAGATTGCGCGCATTCCGGAAAAATCTGTGTCCAAGGATGATGAGACGGCACTCAAATCCCTGCCATCGGATCTGCGTCATGTGGTCTTCGGTCAGGACGAGGCGATCGAGAAGCTGTCATCGGCTATCAAGCTGGCGCGGGCGGGTTTGCGTGAGCCCGAAAAGCCGATCGGTAACTATCTCTTCTCCGGTCCGACCGGTGTCGGCAAGACCGAAGTTGCCAAACAACTGGCGTCGATTCTCGGTGTCGAACTCTTGCGCTTCGACATGTCTGAATACATGGAGCGTCATACGGTTTCCCGCCTGATCGGCGCCCCTCCGGGATATGTCGGTCATGACCAGGGCGGGCTACTGACCGATGCCGTGGACCAGCACCGCCATGCGGTTCTGCTGCTCGACGAGATCGAGAAGGCCCATCCGGATCTTTTCAATATCCTCCTGCAGGTCATGGACCATGGCAGCCTGACCGATGCCAATGGCAAGAAGGTCGATTTCCGGAATGTCGTGCTGATCATGACGACCAATGCCGGGGCTGCTGATGCCGCCAAGGAAGCCATCGGCTTTGGCCGCGACAAGCGCGAAGGCGATGATGTGGCTGCCATCGAGAAACTGTTCACACCAGAATTCCGCAACCGTCTGGATGCGATCATTCCCTTTGCCGGCCTGTCACAACCGACTGTCGGCCGTGTGGTCGAAAAATTCGTGTTGCAGCTGGAAGCGCAGCTGGCGGACCGCGGCGTCTCGTTCGAACTGACCGATGCGGCGACGGAATGGCTGGCCAAGCGCGGCTATGACGAGAAGTTTGGAGCCCGGCCGCTGGCCCGGGTCATCCAGGAACACATCAAGAAGCCGCTGGCGGATGAAATCCTGTTTGGCCAGCTGAAATCCGGCGGGCTGGTGAAAGTCGATGTCGATGCCGCAGATGCGGAACGCCTCGACTTCGACATCACGCCGGGCGACCGGATCAAGCCGAAACGGCCCAAAGGAAGTGGCCGTAAGAAAACGAAAGAGCCGGTACGCTAATAAAGCTACTCGGCAAAGACTTCAGGCGCGGACAGGCCGTCACCGATCCCGGTGGCGGCCTTTTCCTTTTGCCTGCGATATTCACGCGGCGTCAGTCCGGTTGCTTCCTTGAAGGCACGATTGAACGGGCCCAGAGAGGCAAAACCGCTATCCAGTGCAATATCCAGAATACTGGCGTTTAAATCTACGTCCTCGAGCAAGCGTTTGGCATGGCGAATCCGGTACCCATTGATAAAGCGGTTGAAATTCGGGTGTCCGAGCGCCGAGACGATGGCGCGTGAGACCTTGTAGTCTTTTTCGTGCAGGCGCTGGGCGAGGGTCGACACCTTGAGCTCCGGATCCAGATAGGCCCCTTCGGCAACGAGGGCTTGAGCGCGCCGGGCCAATGCCATTTCATCCCCGGTTGCGGGCGGTGTTTTTCGCGCAGCGCCTGACGGTAAGGGGCTTTTCTGACGGAAAATAATGGCGAGGCTGACGCTGAACACGATCATCGCGGCACAAAGGCCCTGAATGAGTACCGTCAGTCCGGGGGAAACGAATGTCAGTCGTCCATGATCGAACAGCATGACACAGATGACGACGCCGGCCCCGAAGCTGGACAGGAAAATGTAGCGAATGCGCTTTTCGCTATCGGAAATGCCTGACCAGCCATTCAGCCCTTCGCCAAACGCCAGAAGGAGGGCGGCCGAGCTGAAAAAGGCCTGCAGGCCGTCCAGACGAGTCATCCAGAGTGCCAGACTGGACTCGCCGATTATCGCGCCGAAATTCAGGGCCAGCGCGAACTGGTCAAAAATAGTCGGTAGGAAAATCCCGGCAACGATGGCTATTTCGGGCCAGCCAATCGCAGCATCGTGACGAAATAGGGCGCGAGATGTGAGCCAAAAAAAGGAACAGGAGGCGCAACTGGCAATCGCCATGACGGAATAGGCGGCACCGATCATTTCCCGGCCCAAAACCTCGATCAACAGGATGGCGATCAATCCAATACAGAAGCCGGCCCAGATCAGATGGAGTTGCGAAAAGGCGCGCCGAAGGGCGATCCATCCGAGCCAGACCGCCGCCGCAGATATTGCGAAAATCTTCAATCCTGCGCCCAGTGCAAACACGGCGGCCTCCATTCGTGTTCCATGATGCGCCTGATCCCGACCGATATGCAAGTTTGTGATTTTCTTTCGCCGATTTCTGAATCGGCGAGCCGGTGCCCGCCCGATCATTCATTCCTTTTTCCATGACCGGCCAACAAAGGCCGGCACGACAGGAAGGAATATTCATCATGGTGGATACATTCGCGCCTCCCGCGCGCCGTGCGTTGAATGCGCACACAGTACTCAAAACCACCGGACTTCTCTGGTTCCTCGTCGCCGTGATCGGGCAATGGCTGTTTGCCTATTACGTGATAGCCGCCTATGGGCCGCGCACGGCCGGCGGCAGCTGGGCCAGCTGGGACGATGTCGGGTTGATCCAAGGCTATACGGCGGGCGATCTGATCGGCAATCTCGCTTTTGTGTCTCATGCCCTTCTGACGGCTGTCGTCTGCATTGGCGGCACGATGCAGTTGATGCCGCCGATCCGGAATCGCTTTCCCGCCATTCATAGATTTACCGGCCGGATATATCTGTCGGTGGCTGTCGTGATGGCCGTGGGCGGAATATGGATGATCTGGGGCCGCGGCTCGCGTCTGACTGATATCGGCGGCTGGGGCACGACCATCAACGGTGTGCTGGTGCTGGTGACGGCCATTGTCGCCTTTCACTTTGCGCGCCGCCGCCAGATCGATCAGCACCGGCGCTGGGCGATGCGGACCTTCATTCTGCTCAGTGGTGTCTGGTTTACACGGCTGGGCTATATGTCATGGGCGATTGCGACCGGCGGTGCGGGCATGAGCCGCTCGCTCGACGGGCCGTTCGACATGTTCATCGCTTTCGGCAGCTATCTTTTGCCTCTGGCCGTTCTTGAACTCTATTTTCTCGCCAGTGACAGCCGGTCAGGCGGGTTGAAGCTGGCCACGTCCGGCCTGATGCTCTGGGCCACTGCCGCGACGGCGCTCGGTGTGTTCGGGGCGTGGACGGTGATGTGGAGCCCGCATGTCTGAGATCAGGTGAGGGCGGCGCCCATGTACATTGTGAACTGTCATTGAGTGAGCCATTGTGATGGTCGGCGTCTTCGGCGCGCGTTAGCGTCGAACTATCTGATCTTTTCTTGCCGGAAACTCACCCGTTCATGACAGCGTCTGCTCAATCCGTTCTCAAATCCGTATTCGGGTTCCCTGAATTCCGGCCCGGTCAGATAGAGATCGTCGAGCGATTGCTGGAAGGCAGGCATACGCTGTGCGTGATGCCGACCGGGTCGGGCAAATCGCTCTGCTACCAGGTGCCCGCATTGCTGCTGGAACGCCCCTCGATCATTATCTCGCCGCTTGTGGCGCTGATGGATGATCAGGTTGCCGGACTGGTGGCCAACGGAGTCGCCGCGGTGGCAATCCATTCCGGTCGAGGCCGCGAGGAAAATGTCGCTGCCTGGCGGGCTTTCCAGTCGGGAGAGGCAAAGCTCCTCTATCTTTCGCCGGAGCGATTGATGACGCCGCGTATGCTGGCTGCGCTCAAATCGGTCGAACCGGGCCTGTTTGTCGTCGATGAAGCCCATTGTATCTCCAAATGGGGCGCCAGTTTCCGGCGCGAATACGAGCAACTTTCGCAGCTCAAACATCATTTTCCCAATGCCACACTCGCCGCTTTTACAGCCACAGCCGATATCGCCACGCGTGCCGACATCACCGAAAAGCTGTTCAACAGTGAAAGCGAAACCATCGTGAGCGGTTTCGACCGCCCCAATCTAAACCTCGCCGTGACGCCGAAAACCAACTGGAAGCCGCAACTGCTCGGGTTTCTGAAGGAGCGCCGCGAGCAGTCGGGCATTGTCTATTGCCTGTCGCGCAAGCTGACGGGAGAGGTTGCAGACCTGCTCAAGGCCGAGGGCCATCGGGCGTTGCCCTATCATGCCGGGATGTCGCCAGAGATGCGGCGTGAGAATCAGGAAGTTTTCATGGCCGAAGGCGCGGTGGTCATGGTGGCGACGATCGCGTTCGGGATGGGGATCGACAAGCCGGATATCCGCTATGTCTTCCATCTGAATATGCCCGGCTCCATGGAAGCCTATTATCAAGAGATTGGCCGTGCTGGCCGCGACGGGGCGCCCGCCGATGCGATGCTGCTGTATGGCATGGGCGATGCCGGGCTGCGTCGGCGTTTCATTGATGGCGACGGTGAGGATGAGGGGCATAAACGGCGCGAGCATCAGCGTCTGGACGCCCTTCTCGCCTATTGCGAAGCGACCCAGTGTCGGCGCATCACGCTGTTATCCTATTTCGGTGAGCCGGGGGCGAAGGCGTGTGGCAATTGCGATATTTGTCTTGACCCACCGCTCCTGCTGGATGGGACGCGCGAGGCGCAAATGCTGTTTTCCGCCATTCTGAGGACCGGCCAGTCTTTCGGTGGGGGCCATGTTGTCGATGTGCTGAGGGGTGGTGATACGGACAAAGTCAGGGCGCGCGGGCATGATGCTTTACCAACCTATGGCATTGGCAAGGACCGTCCGAAGGCCTTCTGGCAAGGCCTGATCCGGCAAGCGGTCTCCGGCGGATATCTGAAAGCCGATATCGATCAGTTTGGTGTCCTCAAGCTGACGGATCGCGGCGAAGCGGTGTTGCGCGGACGCGAGACGTTCGAGCTGCGAGAAATCGCCATTGGCAAGGGCGAGAGGAAGACACGCCGCGCCCGCGCGAGCCAGACGTCCGAGGCCGACGTAGATTCCGGATTGCTGACCACGCTCAAGAGTTTGCGCCGCGAACTGGCCTCGGAGCGCAATGTACCTGCCTATGTCATATTCTCCGATGCGACACTGATCGATATGTGCCATTTGCGGCCTGAAAATCTGGAGCAGATGGCCGCGGTCAACGGGGTCGGGCCGAAGAAGCTCGCCGATCTTGGCGAGGTCTTTCTGGCGGCATTGCGCACGCAGCCCTAGTCAATGAACGAGGCGATTTTCCTTGCCTGAGCCTCCAGCTCGTCCATATCTGCTTTTTCACCGCCATGGCGTCCTAGGGAGTCGCCTTCCCAGCGCGGAATGATGTGGAAATGAATGTGAAACACACTTTGCCCTGCAGGAGCGCCGTTGAACTGCGTGACCATAATGCCATCCGGCTGGAGCGCGGTCTCGACGGCCTTGGCCAGCGTTTTCACGCGCTGGATGGCGGCGGCGGCCATGTCGTCTGACAGGTCGAGCAGATTACGCGCGGGCTCTTTCGGCACAACGAGGCAATGACCCGGCGATTGCGGAAAAATGTCCATGAAGGCCACAGCGACGTCATCCTCGAAAATCTTGATCGCCGGGGCTTCCCCCGCAATGATTTTCGCGAAAATGTTCTGGTCGTCATATGTGCCGGTCAGGCTCATGGTTTTGCTCCGTGGTTCAAGGCGCGTAACCTAATTCCTCTTTGGTGAAAGGCTCAACCGGCGCTGGCAGATGCTTGTGATAGCAGTTCCAGCAAAAGCGCTTTCTCTTGAAGAACGGGAGCGGACCATAGGCGCTGTACAGCCCGGTTCCCCATACCAGCCATAAGAGCGGAATGACCACCAGCCAACGCCGCATCCGATAGGTTCGGCTCTGGTATTTTGGACAGGGATAGGAGGACTCCGCGTTTCCATACCCTTCGACCAGAATATTCATGGCGTCCTCTAACTCGGATTCCGGTACCAGCAAATCGCGGCCCGGTCGTTGCCATCATCAGATGCGGATAGAGGTTGAAAATATGCCAGTCTGTATTGATCGCTGGAATGCCGGCGCTTTGCAGAACCGATGCGGCGGCTGCAGTGTCATAAGCATTCCAGAACTCGGCGATATTGACGAAGCGGCTCATGCGCCAAAGCTAGTCACTCATCGCCTTTCTTGAAAGGCAATTCTGCCTGTTGCGCCTTGATGTCTGCGAGCACCGCTTCGCGCTCATAGTCAAGATAATCTGCAACGGCGCGGCGGAAGTTTTCATCGGATATGTAGTGGACAGAATGCACCGCGCGGGGGCGATAGCCACGCGCCAGCTTGTGCTCGCCCTGGGCGCCCGCTTCGACGCGCGAGAGGCCGTGTTCAATCGCAAAGTCGATGGCCTGATGATAGCAGAGCTCGAAATGCAGGAAGGGGGCGTTGGCGAGGCATCCCCAATAGCGGCCATAAAGCGCGTCCGAGCCGATGAAATTGAGCGCCGCGGCGATATAGCGGCCATCCTGCCTGGCCATCGCCACCCAGACCTTGTCGGCCATGCGCTGATGGATCAGATCGAAGAATTCGCGATTGAGATAGGGCGTTCCCCATTTGCGGGCACCGGTGTCCTGATAACAGGCAAAGAAGACGTCCCAGTGCCCGGGCCGCAGATCATCGCCGGTCAGACCCACGATCTCGATGTCGGCATTGGCGGCAGCGCGTTCTTTTTTGAGCGCCTTGCGTTTTCGCGAGGCCAGATCGCCGAGAAAATCATCATAGGTCTGATAGCCGCGATTTTCCCAGATATATTGCCGGTCCACGCGGTGCAGGAGACCGAGACGTTCAGCCATTTCCCGGTCGTCTGCCGCCGGGAAATTCATCGACCAGACCGGCAGGCCATTCTGCTCGGTGATCGACATGGCGGCCCGTGCCAGTCCCTCGCGGACATTAGCCTCAGACGACAATAGACGCCGGCCAGTGACCGGTGTGAACGGCACGGCGCTGAGGAGTTTGGGATAATACCGTCCGCCGGCCCGCTCCCAGGCGTCGGCCCAGGCATGATCGAAGACATATTCGCCATAGGAGTGGGATTTGGCGTAGCCGGGCAGGGCGCCGACGAGCGCGCCGCCTTCATCTTCAGCAATCAGGTGAACGCCCTGCCAGCCCGTTAGCGTGGTGGCGCTGCCGCTTTCTTCCAGGGCCTGCAGGAAGTCCCAGGACAGGAAGGGATCGTATTCTGCGCCGACCGGATTAGCCACCGCATCCCAGGCAGATCTCTCCACATCGGACAGGCTGGAAATTGAGCGAAAACGGATCCCGGTCATCGCATCTGGAGATAGGCGCAATTTGGCATTGGGGAAAGGCGGGTGGCGGGCTATGTCTGTATAAAACCGGGAGGGATACAAACATGACATCACGATTTGAAGGCAAGGTCGCTCTGGTCACGGGCGGATCCCGCGGAATCGGGGCCGCTATTGCCCGCCGGCTGGCCTCTGAAGGCGCGGACATTGTGCTGACCTATGGTGGCTCGAAGGACAAGGCCGAAGCGGTTGCCGAAGAGATCCGCGCCAAGGGCCGGAAAGCCGAAGCGGTGCATTGCGATGCCTCAAAACGTGGCGAGACGGCGAAACTGGTGGCCGATGTGGCAGAGCGATACGGACGGCTGGATGTGCTGGTCAACAATTCCGGCGTTTATCCGTTGACCTCGCTGTCGAAATGCGCGGACGAGACCTGGGATGAAATGCTGGCGATCAATGTGACAGCTGTCTTCGAAGGCCTGCGCGCGGCCTATCAGGTGATGAAGCCGGGTTCCTCCATCGTGACCATCGGGTCGGTGGCTGGAGATTCGGCCCAGATGGCGGGTGTCGGGGTCTATTCATCCTCGAAAGCGGCTGCCGAACTGATTACTCGCGCTGCGGGACGCGAATTCGGCCGCAAAGGCATACGGGCCAATGTCATCCAGCCGGGTCCGATTGATACCGACATGAATCCGGCGGATGGCCAGACAGCCGAATTGCAGAAAATGATGGTACCGCTGGGCCGTTATGGCGAAGCCGATGAAGTGGCCAATGCGGTGGCTTTCCTCGCCAGTGACGAAGCGTCCTACATAAACGGCACGACACTGAAAGTCTGTGGCGGGATGACGGCATGATACGCGCGGTTCGGGGGTTCATTGCCCTGACCGCACTGGCGGCGGTCATGATCCAGTACGTGACCTTCATGAGTGGTACGGATGACGGGGTGGCCATCGCGACGCTGCGTTATTTCAGCTATTTCACGATCATGACCAACTGCCTTGTCGCAGCGGGCTGGGGCACCGCCGCCCTTTGGCCGCAGACTGGAATAGGGCAATTTTTCCAGAAAGACAGCATTCGCACCGCCGTGACCGGCTATATTGTGCTGGTGGGGGTCATCTATCACGTCTTGCTGGCGTCCATTCACGATCCGCAAGGCCTTGAATGGTATGCCAATCACCTCCTGCACACGATTGTGCCGCTGGCCGTGTTCCTTGACTGGCTTTTTCTGTCCGGCGCGCGCTCGGCGCGCTTTTCGCAGGTCATCTCCTGGCAGGTCTATCCGGTGGTCTATACTGCCTACACCCTGATCAAGGGGTCGATCACCGGGTTTTACCCCTATCCGTTTCTGGATGTGAATGATCTGGGCTATGGCGGCGTTGCGGTGCAACTTGCTGGCCTGATCTTCACCTTCGTGCTGACAGGTATTGTTTTTGTCGCGATTGGCAAATTACAAGCCCGCCTGATGCGCTAGGCAATCTCGAAAACGGCGTCGATTTCCACCGCGGCACCCAGCGGAAGCACGGGGCAGGAAACGGCGGAGCGGGCATGACGTCCGGCGTCTCCGAATGCCTCGACCATCAGATCGGAAGCCCCGTTGATGACTTTCGGGATGGCTTCGAATTCGGGCGTTGCGCAGACAAATCCGCCGAGTTTCACTACCCTTACAAGGCGGTCGAGATCACCATCCAGGGCATCCTTGAGCTGGGCAATCAGATTGAGTGCGCACAGGCGGGCCGCGGACTGACCCTGTTCAACATTCATGGTCTCGCCCAGGCGGCCGGTGACCAGCCCGTCGGGACCAAAGGATATCTGGCCGGAAACAAAAAGCTGATTGCCGGAACGCACATAGGGCACGTAATTGGCCACGGGTGCTGCGGCCTGCGGCAGTTTCAGCCCCAGATCCGCCAGACGTTTTTCTGCTTCGGACATAACACTCTCCTGTTCTGCCAATCGCCTAGCGCGCCGCCTGTGTCACTGCAAGAGGTCCGTCATTTCGGTTTGAATACGCGGCCTTTCATGATGGCAGCGTCACCGAATTTTGCGCGGGCCTTGTCCATGGCCCGTTCGGCGGCTGCGCGCCTCGGAGCCTCCGGGTCCAGCAAATCCAGGGCGTCCATGCTGCCATCGACGAGACTGGAGATGCCGATACCAATGAGGCGGAATTTGCGGCCGTTCGCCTCCGGTTTCAGAAGCTCCTGTCCAACCCGGAACAGGGTATCAGCAAGCTGTGTGGCGTCGGGCAGTGTGCGGCGGCGTGTGATGATTTTGAAATCCTGTGTGCGCAGTTTCAATGTCACGACATAGCCTGAAACGTTTTTCTGCTTTGCCATGTCTGCGACCCGAACACATTGCCGCCAGAGTCGGGATTCCAGCTCCTTCAGGTCGCTGATATCATCGAAGAATGTGGTTTCCGACGACACGCTCTTGCGTTCGCGGTCCGGGGTGACCGTGCGGTAATCCTCGCCCGTGGCAAGCTTTGCGAGCCGGTAGCCGCCATCGCCATAGCGGGCGGCCATGGTCTTCTCTCCGACCCGGATGACATCGGCCAGTGTTTTGATGCCGTCCTTTTCCAGCCTGGCTGCGAAGACCGGCCCCACACCGAAAACGGCCCGGGTTGGCCGGGTCTTGAGAAAATCCGGAGCTTCCGAACGGCCCAGAACGAAAAACCCGTTTGGCTTGTCCATATCAGAGGCCGTCTTGGCGAGGAATTTGTTATAGGAGAGGCCGACCGATACCGTAATGCCGACTTCCTGATGGATGCGCTTTTGCAAGCGCAGCAGGGTCAGTGCCGGTGGTGCATGGTGGAGGCGCTGTGTGCCGGTCAGATCGAGAAAAGCCTCGTCGATGGAGAGAGGTTCAACAACAGGCGTGACGTCCTGCATCATCTTTCGGATACGGCGGCCCTCTTCGGCATAGACATCCATTCGCGGACGGATGACGACGGCATCGGGGCAGGCTTTCAGGGCCTTGAACATCGGCATGGCCGACCTGACGCCGTAAAGCCGCGCCACATAACAAGCCGTCGATACCACGCCACGCTTTCCGCCGCCGATAATAACGGGTCTGTCTTCCAGGGAGGGGTCGTCACGCTTCTCAATCGCCGCATAGAAGGCGTCACAGTCGATATGGGCGATCGATAATGCGTTCAGCTCTGGATGACGCAGTGGCCGCCGCGCGCCGCAGGCCGGGCAGGTGTCGCTATGCTCCAGCGGTGCCTGACAGGCCCGGCAATATCCCGGCAGGGTGGTCATGACAGCGGCCAGAGCCAGGCGGCACCGCGAACACCGGAGCTGTCGCCATGCAGATTCCTGACGATACGGGTCGTCATCCGGTCGGTGAAGACATATCCGGGCAGGCGGCGTGCGGTTTCCTCTGCGAGTAGCGGGATGTTTGACAGACCGCCACCCAGAACGATCACTTCCGGATCAACGATATTGATCACTGTCGCCAGTCCGCGCGCCAAGCGGTCCTGAAACCGGTCGAGCGCGGCTTTGGCGCCGGCTTCGCCCGCTGCGGCATTGGTTACAATCTGGTCAGCCGTAAAGGTTCTGCCGGTTTCGCGTGTGTGATCGGCCGCAAAAGCCGGTCCGGAGATCCAGCTTTCGACACAGCCGTTAAGGCCGCATTTGCAGTCGGGGCCGGGAACCTCCCCAATCGAGGGCCAGGGCAGGGAGGTATGACCCCATTCGCCTCCCAGCAGGCCATGGCCTTCATGTATCCTGCCGTCGACAACCAGTCCGCCGCCAACGCCGGTTCCAAGGATGACGCCAAACACCGATTTTGCGCCCTTGCCTGCACCATCCACGGCTTCAGAGAGGGCAAAACAGTTGGCATCATTGGCGCACCGGACAGGGCGGCCCAGCGCCGCTTCCAGGTCCTTGTCGAGCGCGCGTCCATTGAGTGCGGCCGAGTTTGAGTTGCGCATCAGACCCGAGACCGGATTGAGCGATCCGGGATGACCGACGCCAACAGGGAGCGAATCACTTTCCACAGATTTTTCAGCCAAACCGACCAGATGCGTGATCAGCCGGATTTTTGATTCATAATGTTCCGGCGTCGCTTCGCGTCTGGAATAGCGTGTGTGGCCGTCCGAATCGATAATGGCGACTTCGGTTTTGGTGCCGCCCAGATCCACTCCGATTCGAAACATGCTTCCGCCCCAGTCCGGGTTATGGTTAACATTGCCGTTCTTATCTTGTTCCAGAAAGGGAGAAAAGTTCGGCGCCGACTCATCCTTGATTAAGGATCATCTGCTCTAATCATCGCGGGGTGAAACCGGGTGCGCAATGACGCGCCCAAGCTACGGGAATGCGGCGGCGTCATGCTTCAGGTCATGCCCAAAAAGGTTCTCATCGTCGAGGACAACGAGCTCAACATGAAGCTCTTTTCCGATCTGCTCGAAGCGCATGGCTACGAGACCGTTGGCACGAATAACGGTCTGAATGCGCTGGATCTGGCACGGGAACATTCGCCTGACCTAATCCTCATGGATATCCAGCTGCCCGAAGTCTCCGGGCTTGAAGTCACCAAATGGCTGAAGGACGATGATGAGCTGTCGTCGATTCCCGTAATTGCTGTGACTGCATTTGCCATGAAGGGTGATGAGGAGCGTATTCGCGAGGGCGGCTGTGAAGCCTATATGTCCAAGCCGATCAGTATTTCTGTTTTCATCGACACCATCAGGGGCTTTCTCGGCGAGGAGGCGGCATGAGCGCCAGGGTCCTCGTTGTTGATGACCAGGAAGCCAATGTCAGACTGCTCGAAGCCAAGCTGCGGGCGGAGTATTTTGATGTTGTGACGGCCTTTAGTGGCCAATCCGCGATTGATTGCGCCATTGCGCAGCAACCCGACGTTATCCTGCTGGATATCATGATGCCCGGTATGGACGGTTTTGAAACCTGCCGCCGCCTCAAATCCGATCGCCGGACGCGCCATATTCCAGTTGTAATGGTCACAGCGCTGGATCAGCCCGACGACCGCGTTCGCGGGTTGGAGGCCGGCGCCGACGATTTCCTGACCAAGCCGGTGGATAATCTGCCGCTGTTTGCCCGCATTCGTTCCTTGCTACGCCTGAAAGTCCTGCTCGACGAATTACGGCTGCGCGAGGAAAAGGCCGAGGAGCGCGGGCTGGCACCGGTTGATGCCGAATCGGAAGCGCTACAGGACGTGAATATCCTGCTCGTTGCCGGAGAAGACCGGATCGCCAGCCATCTTGCCAGCAAGCTGCCGCCACAGACGAATGCCGATGTGGAAATTGATCCGGCCAGGGCGATTGCCCGGTCGGCTGACGGGTATGACCTGATACTGATCGACCTCACGACAAAGGCATTTGATGCCTTGCGTGTCTGCGCGCGTATCCGGGCCAATTCCGAGACCCGGCAAATACCAATCCTGGCGATTGTGGACCCTGACGAGGTCAGCCGCTCGGTCCGTGCGCTCGACCTCGGCGTGAATGATATTGTTCACCGCCCGGTTGACCGGGGGGAGCTGAATGCCCGGATATGGACGCAGCTTCGGCGCAAGCGCTATGCGGACACACTGCGCGAACGCCTGGAAGACAGTCTGGAGATGGCGGTTACAGATCCGCTGACCGGCCTGCACAACCGGCGTTATATCTCCTCGCGCCTGCAACAGGTTGCTGAGATCGTAGCCTCTGGTGATACGGTCGCATCGGTTGTGATCGCAGACCTGGATCACTTCAAACGGGTCAATGACACTTACGGTCACGAGGCGGGGGACTTTATCCTGCGTGAGTTTTCCGAGCGGCTGAAGGCGCGTTTGCGGGCAGTCGATCTGGCGGCGCGTTATGGCGGCGAGGAATTTGTGATTTTGATGCCGGATGCGCCGCTAACCGAGGCCAAGGCCGGCGCCGAACGTTTGCGGGCCGCGATTGCGGATACGCCGTTCAGATTGCCGGGCGACAGCGGTGTGCTTGCTGTTACGGTTTCAATAGGCGTTGCTGAAATCCAGCCGGGAGATGATGTCGATACGGTGCTACGCTGCGCGGATGATGCGCTCTACCGCGCCAAGGCGGCGGGCCGTAACTGCGTGATGACAGATCAGAAGGCCAGCCAGGCGGCCTGAAAGCACAAGAGTCGCAAGACTACTTGATTTTGCCTTCTTTGAATTCGACGTGTTTTTTGACGACCGGATCATATTTCCGGACGACCATTTTCTCGGTCATGGTCCGGGCATTTTTCTTGGTCACGTAGAAATAGCCGGTTCCCGCCGTGGAGTTCAGACGGATTTTGATGGTTGTCGGCTTGGCCATGACGAAATTCCCTGATGCACATGACTGTCACGCCGGAAAAGCCCGGTCGCAAGAGGCGCGGAACATACGCACGCTCCGCAAAGTGTCAAGCGGGTCTGCGCTGTATTTGCCGCACTGCCAGGAACACCAGGTAGATGACGGCGATACCACTGGTCACGACCAGCACGCCTTGCGGATTCATGACGTCCATGCCGACGCCACCCGCGGCTGGTCCCACAAGCGACCCGACACCATAGGCCATCACAAAAGCGGCGTTTGCCGCTGCCATGGATCCGCCATCAAACCGCTCGCCAATCATGGCGAGACCCAGCGTGTACATGCCGGTTGCCGTGCCGACATAGGCAAACATCACAGCGTATATGGCCAAGGTATTGGCTCCCGCCAGGAAGATAAGACCGGGTCCGACAATACAGACGAGCGTCGCCAATACCGTGATGCGAAGCCGGCCGGCATGGTCGGCAAGACGGCCGAGCGGTGTCTGAAGCGCAATACCGCCGAGCGCGCCGGCGGCCATCATGAATCCGATGGATGAATCCAGCAGGCCAATACGTTCGCCATAAACCGGGAAAAGCGAGAAAAAGATGGTCTCGGTGGCGCCGAATAACAAACCGGCTCCGATAGCGGCCGGTGCATATCCTGCGGCACGGATCATGGCTTTGAAACTGGCGGATTCGGCGTCGGGCTGTTCAATGCCCGGCCCCCGGAGAAGAATGATGGGCAGTGTGCCGATCGAAAACAGGCAGAACCCCGCAATCCATGGGCCGGGGCCGGTCGATCCCAAAGCTGCCAGCAATAACCCGCCTGCGCCAAAGCCGGATGCCAGCGCTGTGGCATAAAGACCGAGAATGGTGGCGCGTTTCTCTGCCGGCGCAATCTGGTTGATCCATGTTTCGGACGAGACAAAGATGATGGTGATGCTGAGCCCCATGGCAAAGCGCAGGGCGAACCAGACGATCACATCCGGAAACAGTGGGAAAAGCGGAATGCAGAGGGCGGTGAATGCAAGGCTGCTGATAATCAGTGACCGCCCGGCATAATGTGACAGCAATCGTGGAATGAAGGGCGTCGCGGCGATTGTGGATAGCGCAGCAGCAGCGCCGTTCAATCCTACGATCAGGCCCGAGCCTGTCATCGCTTCCAGATTGAGGGCCATGACCGGCATGAGAAGTGTGAATCCACAGCCGCAAAGCGATGCGCAAATGATCGCGGCTATGAGCGATCGAAGGCGGCCATGCCGCTCGTGGAGAAGCCATTCGGAAAACATCGCCCGCGGCTATAACGGATCAATCTGCATCCGTCTTGCCAATTCTCGGATATGACGCGGCCGCGATGCGGGCTGCTGCAGCCGCCGGTCCAGCTCGCCCAGTACGAAGCGTGTCACATGCGGCAAGGGCAGAGCTTCGGCTTCCTCGCGCGTCACCCACCGGACATCGGTGAGCTCGTCAGATTCGCGTTTGACGATGCCGGCAACCGCTTCGTCAGCATCGGCGTGGAAGAACCAGGCGTCGAATCGGCGGACGCGGCGAGGCGGGGTTATGGCGCGGGCGATCAGGCGAAGCGGACGCGCATCCGGCTGGAGACTCGATTTACGAAATGCGTTCCAGTTGGGATGGCGTGATGTGATCCTCCCCTCGCAGCCGACAAGATATCCTGCCTCTTCGGCGGTTTCGCGGATGGCGGCAGCCGCCGCCGCACGGGCACGCCTCTCGGACATGACCCGGCACATGCAGGCCAGATCCTCGCCTTCCATCATCCCGGCTAGGGGAGCATAGCTGTCGGCGCGATCGACCCGGCCCCCGGGAAAAACATATTGTTCTGGCATGAAAACATGACGCGTCGAGCGCTTGCCCATAAGGATTTCCCGGCCGCGCTTGGACTGGCGCGTGAGGATCAGCGTTCCGGCCAGTTTTGGCCTGAGCGTCAGCCCGGGCTTCGCCGTCATCTGCGGCGGCCCTTCTTGCGTGACTGACGCTTGAAAGTCGATTGCGGCCGGCCCTGTGGCTTTCCACGGCCGCGCGGAGAATGGCGCGGGCCTTTTTCCGGCGGTGTGAGCATCTCGAACAGGAGGCCGCCGGTCACTGGTGTGGCCTCCTCGAGACGGACCGTCACAGATCGTCCCAGCCTGTACATGTCGCGGGAATGCTGCCCGATCAGGGCATGCAATGCTTCGTCATGGATGAAACGCTCGTCCCCCAGACGGCTGATGGGAACAAGACCGTCTGCTCCGGTTTCCTGCAGCCGGACAAACAAGCCGAAACGGGTCACGCCGGTGATGCGGCCGTCGAATTCGGTGCCAACTCTTTCCGCCAGGTAAAGTGCGATATAACGGTCAGTGGCGTCTCTTTCGGCGGCCATGGCCCGGCGTTCCAGAGCCGTGATATCCTCGGCAATCGCGTCGAGCTGGCTGGCCTCGGAGTCGGTCTGGCCATCCTTGCCCAGCTTGCAGGCGCGAATAAGGGCGCGGTGAACTGTCAGGTCGGCATAGCGGCGGATCGGCGACGTAAAGTGGGCGTATCTGCGCAGGTTCAAACCGTAATGCCCGGGGTTTTCTGTGGAATAGACGGCCTGTGACTGCGAGCGCAGCACGACTTCATTTACCGTCTCGTAGTGGTCGCCGTCTTTGGCCTGTTCGAGCAGGCGGTTGAACCGGTCGGGACGGGGCGGTTCGCCACGGGACCATTTCATATCAATGGTCTGCAGGAAGTCGGCGAGGGCATCCATTTTTTCGAGGCTGGGGGGTTCATGCGCCCGGTAGATCAGCGGCCGGCCTTTCTGTTCCAGCGTTTCCGCCGCACAGACATTCGCCTGGATCATGCATTCCTCGATCAGCTTGTGGGCATCAAAGCGCTCACGGGTCTCAATCCCTGATACCTTGCCGTTCTCATCGACTCTTACGCGGCGCTCCGGCGCGTCAATTTCGAGGGCTCCCCGGCGCTGGCGGGCCGAATAGAGTGCCCTGTAGGCGCCCCAGAGCGGTTTCAGCACGTCTTCGAGGAGTGGCTCACCTTTCGGGCTGTCTCGTCCATCTATGGCATCTTGTGCCTCGCCATAGGCCAGCTTGGCGGCGGACCGCATCCAGCCGCGAATGAAAGTGTGTGACCGTTTGTTACCATCCTTGTCGAAGACCATACGGACCGCCAGACATGGGCGGTCTTCTTTTTCACGCAGCGAACACAGATCATTCGACAGGCGCTCGGGTAGCATGGGTACAACCCGGTCTGGAAGATAGGTGGAATTGCCCCGGCGCAGTGCGCCCTTGTCCAAAGCTGAACCCGCTGTCACGTAAGCGGAGACATCGGCAATGGCGACGAGCACGACCCAACCGCCTGGATTTTTGGCGTCATCATCGGCTGCGGCCCAGACGGCGTCATCATGGTCACGCGCATCTTCGGGATCGATGGTGATCAGGGGGATGCTGCGCAGATCTGTCCGATCGCCCATGGTGACGGGTTCGAGT
This sequence comes from Alphaproteobacteria bacterium, assembly GCA_016124665.1. Classification (GTDB taxonomy): domain Bacteria; phylum Pseudomonadota; class Alphaproteobacteria; order Caulobacterales; family Maricaulaceae; genus Hyphobacterium. Next base: position 36,366 of record WGNH01000038.1, read on the forward strand.
TTGGCGATCTCGGCCAGCTCCTCGTCCTTGAATCCGGTCTCGATGCCATGGGAATGCAGGGCGATCAGACTCCCCGCACCGGGCGAATTCACATCACCAATGACCTCTTCGATAATCGCTGACTTCATGCCGTGGCGATGTTCCTTGGCGATACGGCAAAGCACGAGGTCGCCATCCTTCGCTTTTTCCGCTTCGCCCTTTGCAGGGACCAATTCGTGGCGGCTGCGCCGGTCCACCGGTTTGAGACGTGGCGCGCCCTTGCCCTTTGAGAGCACGCACAAAACCTTGTGTGCGCTCTGGCCCAGCTTGCGGATGAGCCGGGCCTCATAGCTGCCATCCTCTTCCTGGATCAGGCGAACCAGTGCCCGGTCTCCCACACCAAGCGCTGCGCTGCCTCTGCCGCCTGCGCCTTCACCGGGCGCCAGGCGGATGACCGGCGGATCATCACGCGATTTATCAGGCCGGGCGAGCAGTTCGCCATCCGTGTCACGATCATGAATGACGACAACCATGACGCTGGGAAGGGCTTCGGTCAGGGCAAAGGCGTTACGGCCTTCCTTGCGGATAAGACCTTCGTCCAGCATTTCGCGGAGCACAAATTTCAGCGCAATCTTGTCATCGCCTTTCAGGCGGAGCGCGCGTGCGATTTCGCGTTTTCCAAATTCACCGCGGCCCAGCCTTATGGCTTCGATCAGCGCTTCGCGCGTCAATCCGGTTATTTCGGATTTGTCTTTACCACTCACGCTTTCTTCGCTGCCGCCTTTTTCTTTGCCGGCGCTTTCTTCTTCGCCGCCGGTTTCTTCTTCGCGGGCGCTTTGCGGGCCCCCGCCTTCTTGCCGCCCTTGGCTTCCTTTTCCGCGACCAGTTTCATCGCTGTTTCCAGATCAATGGTTTCCGGATCAGCATCCTTGGGCAGGGTCGCATTGATTTTCTTGAATTTGATATAGGGACCATAACGGCCGCTCATAACCCTTACCGGTTCGCCTTCATGCTCGCCGAGTTCTTTCAGAGCCTGAGGCGCGCCGCGCGTGGCCTTCTTTTCAGCGAGCACGGTGATGGCCCGATTGAGACCGATTTCGAAGACTTCTTCGATATTCGGCAGGTTCGCATACAGGCGGCCATGTTTCACAAACGGGCCATAGCGGCCCAGCCCTGCTTCGATGATTTCGCCATCTTCCGGGTGCGCGCCGACCGTGCGGGGCAGGGACAGCAGTTTGAGTGCGTTTTCGAGTGTCAACTCGTCCTTTGCCCAACCTTTGGGGATAGAGGAGCGTTTCGGCTTTTCTTCACCCGGTAGTGCCAGTTCGACGTATGGACCAAAGCGGCCATCTTTCAGATAGACGGTTTCGCCGCTATCTGGATCCTGACCGAGGGCACCATCGCCCTCAACGGCACCGTTGTCTTCTGTCGCGCCCAGGGGCCGCGTGAATTTGCAGTCGGGATAATTATCGCAGCCCAGAAAAGCTCCGAATTTGCCAAGACGGATAGAGAGCCGGCCCTTGTTGCAGGACGGGCAAAGGCGGGGGTCAGTCCCGTCTTCCTTCTCGGGGAAGATATGTGGTGCCAAGGCGTCATTCAGGGCCTCGAGCACTTCGCCAATCCGCAGATCGCCTATTTTCTCGACGTCACCGGAAAACTCGGTCCAGAATTCACGCAGCAGGGCTTTCCAGTCGAGGGCGCCGCGGGAGACCCGGTCAAGCTGATCCTCAAGCCCTGCCGTGAAATCATATTCCACATAACGCTCGAAGAACTTCTCAAGGAAAGCGGTGACGACGCGGCCCTTGTCTTCGGGAATGAAGCGGTTTTTGTCCATGCGGACATATTCGCGTTCGCGAAGGACCGAAAGCGTGGAGGCATAGGTCGATGGCCGGCCGATGCCGAGCTCTTCAAGGCGCTTGACCAGGGAAGCTTCCGTATAGCGCGGTGGGGGCTGGGTAAAGTGCTGCTCCGCATGCGTTTTCTTTGCCTCCGCAGCGGCGCCATTGGTCACTTTCGGCAGACGTGTTTCGCCTTCCTCGTCCTCATCATCGCGGCCTTCCTGATAGAGTGTCAGAAATCCGTCAAACAGCAGGACCGAACCGTTTGCCCGAAGCGCGAGCTTTCTGTCGGCCGCCTCGATATCGATTGTCGTGCGCTCGAAACGCGCGCTTTCCATCTGGCTGGCGACGGCGCGCTTCCAGATCAGCTCGTAAAGCCGGCGCTGATCCTCATCAAGACGCAGGTCTTCCGGTGCCCGCGAGAAGCTGGTCGGGCGGATCGCTTCGTGGGCTTCCTGCGCATTGCGCTGTTTGGATTTGTAAATCCGCGGGCTGCCGGGCGAATACAGCTTGCCATAGCGGGCACTGATGACATCGCGGACCTGGGTGATGGCTTCTGCCGCCATATCAACACCATCGGTCCGCATATAGGTGATGAGCCCGACGGTTTCCCCGCCGATATTCACGCCCTCATAGAGTTTCTGCGCCGTCCGCATGGTGCGCTGTGCATTGAATCCCAGCTTGCGTGAAGCTTCCTGCTGAAGGGTCGAAGTTGTGAAAGGTGGCGGTGGATTGCGCTTTGCGGGCTTGGCCTCGACCGCCGAGATTGTCAGATCGGCTGCCTTGATGGCTTCGGCCGCCGCTGTTGCTGTGGCGCGGTCGTTGATGGACAGCTTTGTGAGTTTCTTGCCATCGAACTGGACCAGGCGCGCGCGGAAAGGCTGGCTGCCACCCGAGACCAGATCGGCATCGACGGTCCAGTATTCTTCGGTGCGGAATTTCTCGATTTCCAGTTCGCGGTCGCAGACGATCCGCAGGGCAACCGACTGCACGCGTCCGGCAGATCGTGCGCCCGGCAGCTTGCGCCATAATACGGGCGAAAGGGTAAAGCCGACCAGATAGTCGAGCGCGCGGCGGGCGAGATAGGCTTCGACCAGCTCCATGTCGACCGCGCGAGGATGTTTCATGGCTTCGAGAATGGCTGTCTTGGTAATGGCATTGAACGCGACGCGCTGGACTTCGACGCCTTTCAGGACGCGGCGCTTTGTCAGCGCTTCCAGTAAATGCCAGGAAATGGCTTCGCCTTCCCGGTCCGGGTCGGTTGCCAGAACGAGGCGGTCGGCATTCCTGACCGCATCGGCAATGGCTTTAACGCGTTTTTGCGACTGGGCATCAACTTCCCAGCTCATCGCAAAATCCTCGTCCGGTTTTACCGATCCGTCCTTTGGTGGCAAATCGCGGACATGGCCGAAGCTGGCAAAGACTTCAAAGTCCTTCCCCAGATATTTCCCGATGGTTTTGGCTTTGGCAGGCGATTCGACGACAACGACGTTCATTCAATCACTTCCGGATAATTCTGGCCGGGAAGATAGCCCGGTAAATGGCGGCGGAAACTGATGGAGGCTAACAGACGTGTCAACACACCACTTGAGCTTGCAATTATAAGTCGCTTACGCAATATATTCTCCTTTAGCGAGAGCTGGGGAGTTCCATGAAATCGCAATCGGTAAGTGAGTGCGAGGCCTTGCCGCCCCAACAGGCAGCAGATTTTGTCGCTGAAATGCTGAGTGAACTGGCCGTCTTGTCCCGTCAGGCAGGGTTGAACCGCTCCGGCGAGCTGATCGAGGCGGCAATCCCGTTACTGGCGATGGAGTCCGATCGTCATCAATCCTGATCATCAGCATAGCGCAACTGGACCTGCCCCCCGGGCAAAACCGTCGCCCGCCCTGCCAGTTCCAGTTCGATAAGCACGCCATGAACCTCGCCTGCGCGGGCACCGGATTGGCGTACGAGCTCGTCAATACTTACCGGTGAGGGGGAGAGCAGGTCCGCAATACGGGTGCGAACGCTGGCATCGAGTTCGTCATCCAATCCGGATTCATATTCGGGCGATTCAGATTCAGCCGCGACCGGCCGCTTGGCCTGACGCAATATATCCAGCACATCGTCGGCGCTCTCAATCAGCGCTGCGCCTTCACGGATCAAGCGGTTGCTGCCCTTGGCGCGTGGATCCAGCGGAGAGCCCGGTGTGGCCATGACTTCGCGCCCCTGTTCGGCGGCTAGCCGAGCGGTGATCAATGAGCCGGAGCGCATCGCAGCTTCAATCACGACCGTACCGAGCGACAGGCCCGAGATCAGCCGGTTGCGGCGGGGAAAATCGCGGGCGGTCGGCACCGCGCCCAAAGGCGATTCTGTTACCAGAAGTCCACGGCGTGCGATGTCATGATGCAGGTCTGCATGCTCGGGCGGGTAAATATGATCAAGACCGCTGGCCAGCACCGCAATGGTTCCGGTTTCGATAGCGCCCGTGTGAGCTGCGCCATCTATTCCGCGCGCCAGGCCTGAGATGATCGTGATGCCGGCAAGTCCCAGCTCTCTGGCAAGGTCGCGCGCGTAGCGGACACCAATGGCGGATGCGTTGCGGGAGCCGACGAGTGCGCAGCAAGGTGCAGAATCAGGGTCCAGAACGCCTTGAACCGAGATCACTGGCGGCGGCGGATCAAGCACAGCCAGCAATGACGGATAGTCCGGTTCGCACGCCATCAGCATGCGCGCGCCAAAATCCTCTGTGGCGGACAATTCAGCCTCGGCCTCATCGCGGCTGACAATGCTCAAGGCTTTGACGCGTCCACCCTTGGCGGCCAGTCCGGGCAGGGCTTCCAGGGCCTCGCCGGGTGAGGCATATCGTTCAATCAGTTTTGCGAAGGTGACCGGGCCAACTTGCGGTGTGCGGGCAAGGCGGAGCCAATCGACGCGCTCGCTATGTGTGAGTTCACAGCGTTTCACGATTTCTTTGCGCCGATAGCCGGTTCTTCGCCGGCCAGAAGGCGAGTGATATTCGGGCGATGGCGCCAGAAAATGAGGAGCGCCAGAAACAGACAGAGCAGGGCGACATCCTGCCGCCCGAAAGCATAAGCGATGAGCGGTGCAGTGGCAGCGGCCACCAGGGCGCTGAGGGAAGAAATCCGCGCCATCAGTGCCACGCCGATCCAGGTGAGCGCGGCCAGTATTGCGACCGGCCAGGCCACGGCAAACAGCGTTCCGTAGAAGGTGGCCACGCCTTTGCCCCCTTTGAATCCCAGCCAGACCGGAAAACAATGGCCCAGGAAAGCCGCGCCGCCTGCGACAAGGCCTTCGGTTGTGCCGAACAGTGCGCTGAAGATCAGGGCTGCGATTCCGGCCTTGGCAGCGTCGAGCACAAGCGTTGCAGCGGCCAGATCCTTGCGGCCTGTGCGCAATACGTTGGTGGCGCCGATATTGTTCGAACCGATCTCACGGATATCGCCCAGACCGGCGAGCCGGGTCAGCACCAGACCGAAGGGAATGGACCCCAGAAAATAGCCGCCACTTGCGGCGATTGTGATTGCGATAATTTCCCAGCCGGCCATCAAATTACCCTTTCAGGTTGTATACAATGCCCCCATCGACCATTGTCATCAAGACCCGGCCTTGAAAGCGCCGGTTGTGCCAGGCTGAATTGCGGCGCGCCGAAACGCTGTTTCCGGCGTCGAAAACCCAGGGCGCATCGCCGTCAATCAATACCAGGTCGGCCGGGGCACCGGTTTCAAGACGGCCCTGAGGAAGTCCCAGCAAGTCGGCCGGGCCGATCGTAAGGGGGCGCAAGGCGGAGACCAGATCCAGCTCTTCCTCATGCACCAGGCCCAGCATCGCCGCCAGAAGGGTTTCAATAGAGATCGAGCCCGATGCGGCATCTGAGAAAGGCTGGGCTTTCCGGTCCAGGTCCATCGGATGATGGTCGGAGACCACAGCGTTGATGATCCCGTTTTCAATAGCGGCGACAAGCGCTTGGCGATCCTCCTCGTGACGTAAAGGCGGTGACAGCCGGAAGGCGGGATCAAGGCCGTCTGCATCGACGGCATTCAGAACAAGACTGGCGATGGATGCCGTGGCGCAAATCTCGATTCCGCGTTTACGGGCGCGGGAAATGGCCTCAACGCCGTCATGGGTCGAGACCCGGTCAATCATCAGGCGCGCACCGGTCAGCTCGGCCAGGGAAGCATCGCGGTCAATCGCCATGCGCTCGGAAACGGCCGGCTCGGTCGCGAGCCCGAGACGGGCAGCTGCCTCGCTTTCGGTGGCAACGGTTTGCCGGAAGAGACCGGAATCGCGCGGTGGACAAGCCACCCAGAGCTCGAAGCCGGACGCGTAACTGAGCAGGTTCCGCAAGGTGACGGTATCGGCAATGGGGCAATCGCCTTGCGAAACAAATGCTGCTCCGCAGGCCGCCATCAGCCCGAGTTCGGAGAGGGTTTCTCCTGCAAGACCCATGGTTGCACCACCGCAGAACAGGGCCCGGACCGGCAGCGGCAGGGCCGCTGCACGCAGGCCGGTAATGGTCTCCGGCCGGTCCATCGGCATGTCGCGGGTGGGGGATATCACCATTGTTCCTATGCCGCCCATCACAGCGGCACGGGCGAGGCTGTCGAGCGTCTCTCCGCCGGGTGTAAAAGCCGGTTCAATGGCGGCGCGCAGATCTATGAAGGCCGGGGCGAGGATCGCGCCACCGGCGTCAATAATGTGATCCTCATCCTGCGCAATGCCGTCTCCGATCTCCGCAATCAGGCCGTTTTCAACGCGCAGGCTGGCCAGTTCGTCGCGGCCACTGGCCGGATCGACGACGCGGGCATTGCGGATCGTGATGGCGCTCATAGACCCGGTCTCGTATTCTTGCGGGCGCGCTGTCCCAGTTGTTCGAGTACAGCCATGCGGATAGCAACTCCGGCTTCGACCTGATCGAGGATGAGGCTGCGATTACCGTCATCTGCCAGCATGCTTTCAATCTCGACATTGCGGTTCATCGGCCCGGGATGCATGACCACACAATCGGGATGAGCAAGCTCCAACCGGCGCGAGGTTACCCCCCAGAAGTGGAAATACTCGCGGGTAGACGGGATCAGGGCGCCGCTCATGCGTTCCTTCTGCAGGCGCAGCGTGATCACCGCATCACAGCCATCGAGCGCGTCGTCGAGGTCATGGAAGATTTCCGCGCCCCAGCGATCCACATCAGTCGGGAGCAGCGTTGGCGGGGCACAGAGGCGGATTTCGGCACCGAGCAAGTTCAGCATGCCGACATCGGAGCGGGCGACGCGGCTGTGGAGGATATCGCCGACAATCAACACACGCTTGCCGCCAACATCGCCGATGCGGCGGGTGAGCGCGAACAGATCCAGCAAGCCCTGCGTGGGGTGGGAATGCATGCCGTCGCCGGCATTGACGGTCGCTATGCCGGTTTCGCGGTGGATGAAGTCCGCGGCACCCGACGTCTCATGGCGCACCACGATCAGTTCTGGCCGCATGGCGGCGAGTGTGCGGGCCGTGTCGGCAAGGGATTCGCCCTTTTTCGTCGAGGAATTGGCGGTGGAGAAATTGACGACATCCGCGCCAAGGCGTTTGCCGGCGAGCTCGAAGGAGGCGAGGGTCCGGGTCGACGGCTCGAAAAACAGATTGATCTGCGTCAATCCCCTGAGCGCGTCGTGTTTCTTGTCCGGTGATTGATTGATCGCGAGCCAGTGATCGGCGCGATCAAACAGGATCTGGATATCCAATGGATTGAGGTCATCGACCGTAATCAGACGGTCATGAAGAAAGTCATAACTGAAGTCAGCGCGGCCCATGTGAATTCCCAGCTGATTTCAGGCGGTATAGGGTGAGAGTTGATTTCGGGCAAGCCATCGACGTGCAAGGTGCGGAATCAGATGATTGAAAGCTGGCGGCTTCCTGGCCGGGAGACCTGATGATGCTGGAATTGTTGGCTGCTACTACGCTTCAGGCGGCGTCGCCTGCCCAATGCTCTGTTGAACTCGTTGTTCTGGGGGTTGCGCAGGATGGCGGCACGCCGCAGGTCAATGTGCAGGACGATCCGGCCTGGGAGGATGAAAGTCTGCGTCGCCGCGTGGTGTCTCTGGGCCTGATCGATCATGAGGCGGGCGCTCGATATATCTTTGAGGCGACGCCGGATTTTCGTGTGCAATTGCACGATTTGAACGAGATGGCGGGCACGGAAGGGGCGCCCGATGGCGTTTTTCTGACCCATGCCCATATCGGCCATTATACCGGGTTGATGTTCCTCGGCTTTGAATCCATGAGCGCATCAGAGGTGCCGGTTCATACCCTGCCATTAATGGCAGAATTCCTGTCGACCAATGGACCGTGGGATCAGTTGGTCCGATACGAGAATATCGATTTGCAGGTCATGGTGCCGGGTACGCCGCTCGAATTGACGCCGAATCTGGCCGTTTCCGTCTGGGATGTGCCGCACCGCCGCGAATATGCCGAGACGGCCGGATTCCGGATTCAGGCACCGGAGCTGTCAGTGGTCTTCATTCCGGATATCGACAGCTGGGAGGAATGGGCGGAGCAGGGAATACGCATCGAGGATGTCGTGATGGAAAACGATGTCATCTATGTCGATGCGACCTTCTTTGATGACAATGAATTGCCCGGCCGGGATATGAGCGCCATTCCGCATCCGCGCGTCACCGAAACAATGGATCTGTTCCAGGATTATCCGGACGAGATACGTCAGCGTATCCGCTTCATCCATTACAACCACACCAATCCCATCCGGTTCGAGGACAGTGCGGAAACGCTGGAGGTGCTGGAGCGGGGGTACCGCATTGCCCGCGAGGGCGAGACGATATGTCTTTGAGCTTCTTAATTCCGTCATCCTCCGGTCGAGCCGGAGGAAGACGGGGTTTTATGAAGACCCTGAACCGTTAACCCACCTGCGTGGCGATCCAGACGGCCACAGGAAGCGTGACAAATGAGAACAGCGTCGTTGCGGTGACATCCCCCGCGGAAAGCCGCCGGTCACCGCCAAGCTGCTGCGCCAGAACATAGGCCGAGGCGGCCCCCGGCGAGGCTCCGACCAGAACCACAATCGCAAAGGCTTCGCCGCGCACACCGAGCGCCCAGGCAATGCCGCCGAATACCAGCGGCGCGATGATCAGCTTGTTAAACGCGGTCAGCGCCAGAAGGCCGCGCCGGGCATTCAGCGCGGTGAAATCCAGTCCCGCACCGACCGCCAGCAGGATGAGAGGAAGGGCCGCGCGGCCCATCAATGCCAGCACGTCCGCGATCGGGCCGGTCTGGAACAGGCCGAGGAGATTGGCGATGCCGCCGGCAATGCAGCCGAGGATCAGCGGGTTGGAGATGATCCGCCAGAGCACGGCCCTGATGTCCGGTGTTTTCTCGTGAGCGCCCCAGACCGTCAGCACGGTCACGGCCATGACGTTCACGATGGGGATGGTGGCGACCATGATAAGCGAGACCAGAACTTCGCCATCCAGCCCGTAGGACAGGGTCGCCAGGGCAAGGATGACAAGGCCGTTCCAGCGGACCGAGCCCTGGAAGACGCTGGTAAAGGCGGGGCCATCTGTCTTGATCAGCGGTTTCAGGGCAATCACCAGCAAACCCATGCTGATAAATCCCAGAACGGCTGCCAGGACGGCAGGTGCAAGGGTGATGCTGTCGAAATCGGCGCGCGAGATCACCGAGAAGAGCAGGGCAGGCGACAGGCCGACATAGGCGAGGCGCGAAATCGCCGGCCACATGTCCGCAGGCATCAGGTTGGATCGCCGCAATCCCCAGCCCACACCGATGACGGCAAAGATCGGCA
>WGNH01000021.1 GCA_016124665.1 Alphaproteobacteria bacterium
GTGTGGCGGTTCGGGGCCAGTCCTCGCGGTAATGTCCGCCGCGGCTCTCGCTGCGGGCGAGGGCGGCCTGCGTAATCATCCCGGCTACGCGGATTTCATTGGCGTCGCCATAACGCACCTGCAAGCGGCCGACGCGGCTGATCAGATCGCGCAGGCCGGCCTCATTGCGGGTCACGCCTGCCAGATCGCTCATGGCGCGCCGCAGTCCGTTGAGGACGATGCCCGGCAGGACGGGCGGTTCGCTCGCGGGCAGGGGGATGAAGCGGGGGCGTGCCGCTGACCGGAGCGCCTTTGCCGTCCGGTGACCGAAGACCAGCCCTTCCGCCAGCGAGTTGGAGGCGAGCCGGTTGGCCCCGTGCAGGCCATTACAGGCACATTCCCCGACGGCCCAGAGGCCGCCGATCGCCGTGCGCCCGTCAATATCCGTTGCGATACCGCCCATTGTGTAATGCGCCGCAGGAGCGACCGGAATGGGATCGCGGCGCGGATCGATTCCGGCTTCCATGCAGGCAGCAAACACGGCGGGAAAGGCATCGGGGAATCTTTCGCCGACGGCGCGCCTTGCATCCAGAAAGGCGCCGCCGCCTGTCTGCAAGGCGCGGTGCACGGCGCGGGCGACAATATCGCGGGCGGCGAGGTCCTGGCCGGCCGTGATGGAGCGGCCTTTCTGATCCACCAGAACCGCCCCGTCGCCGCGCAGGGCTTCGGTGGCCAGCGGCAGCGGGTCGGCGCCGGTGCGGATGGCGGTGGGGTGAAACTGGACAAATTCCGGATTGCGGATTTCACCGCCGAGGCGCGCCACCATGGCCATGGCCTGCCCCCGGGCCCCGCGCGGGCTGGTCGTATCGGCGAACAGGCCGCCATAGCCGCCGGTTGCCAGCACGGTCTGGCGGGCAGTGATGGTCTGGCGGTCTCCCGCGGGTGTCCGGGCCACGACCCCGGCGCAGCCGCCATCCGTGGCCGGCAGGAGGGCGGTGGCGTACCAGCCCTCGCGGAGGGTGACGTGCGGGGCCGCCCGGACTTCGCGGATCAGGGTTTCCAGGATGAGGGCTCCGGCCTGATCGCCCTTGATATGGGCGATGCGCGGAAAACTGTGTGCGGCTTCCAGCCCCATGGCGAGTTGCCCGTCCGCGTCTTCCTCAAAAGGCACGCCGAGCGCGCGAAGGGCTTTGATCTCCCCGCCAATACCCGACGCCAGCGCGCGCGCAGCCTCCGGGCGGGTCAGCCCGGCCCCCACCGCCAGCGTGTCCTGCCTGTGTGCATCGGTGCTGTCGCCCGGACCTGCAGCCACGGCGACACCGCCCTGTGCCCAGCCTGTGGCGGCCCCTTTCCCCAGCGGCGCGCCGGTCAGCAGGATGACGGGCTGTGGCGCCAGTTTCAGCGCCGTCCAGAGCCCGGCAATGCCGGCCCCGATGATGAGGGTGGGGGCGGTCATCTGTTGCTAGACCAGTTCCACCTCGACCGGGGCGCGGTCCTTGTCGAATTGAGCCGGGCTGTCGGGCTTTGGCAGGTCCAGCATGCGCTGGATCGAGATGCGGGCGCGTGCGGCGGTTGTCTCGTCGACCTCGACCTCATGCCGGTTATAGCGCAGCGCATCGTAGATGTTCTGCAAGGTGATCCGCTTCATGTGCGGGCAGAGATTGCAGGGGCGGACAAATTTCACGCCCGGATTCTCGACCGCGACATTGTCGCTCATGGAGCATTCGGTCAGCAATACGACCTTGGCCGGGCGGTTGTTTTTCACCCAGGCGGCCATGCCGGCGGTCGATCCGGCATAGTCTGCGGCCCGCACGACATCGACCGGGCTTTCCGGGTGGGTGAGCACGACGACGCCGGGGTGGCCTTCGCGCAGGGCCTCGACATCTTCGGCGGTGAAGCGCTCATGGACTTCGCACGCGCCTTTCCATGTCAGGATGCGGATATCGGTGTTAGCCGCGACATTGCGGGCGAGGAATTCGTCGGGGATGAGAATGACGGTATCCGTGCCCCATTCCTTCGCGGCCCATTCCACGACCTGTACGGCATTGCCGGAAGTGCAGCAGACATCGGCCTCGGCTTTCACCGCGGCGGAGGTGTTGACGTAAGTGACAATCGGATAGTCCGGATATTTCGCCTTGATGGCGGCGACATCCTCGCCTGTGATGCTTTCCGCCAGCGAACAGCCGGCGCGCATGTCGGGGATCAGGACGGTCTTGTCCGGACACATGATCTTGGCGGTTTCGGCCATGAAGTGGACGCCGGCCTGGACGATGATGTCCTCTTCCACATCTGCGGCCATGCGGGCCAGCGCCAGGCTGTCGCCGGAGAGATCGCCGACGCAGTTGAAGATTTCCGGCGTCATGTAGTTGTGGGCCAGAATGATGGTGCCGCGTTCCTTCTTCAGCCGGTTGATGGCGGCAATCAGCGGCGCGTGCAGGGGCCATTCATCGGGCAGGATCACATCCTTGACGCGTTCATAGAGATGATCGGTCTCCGCCTTGACGTCGTCATCATAGACCAGCGCGGCGTCAGCGGATGTATCGGCCGGTCCTGAGTCGCAATGCCAGTTGGGGCGGGTCCAGTCCATGCGATCCATGACGATCTCTCCCTTTATGCTCAAAATGAGCATTTGTGAGGTCTGAAGAAAGACGGCCAGATAGGATGACCTCCTTTTGCTCTTATTGAGCCTAAATAGGCCCCGTCCATGCTGGCGTCAACCCGGGGGCGGCAGAAACGGCCGGATTTACCGGGAGCGGGGAATGGCAATTCCGGTGGCCTGTCCGTCGCGCAGGACTTCGCGGCGATAGCGGAAGAGTTCGGCCGGGCGGCCGCCGGTACGCGCCAGCATCCTGCCGGTGCCCTCGACAAAGCCGGTGCGGTCAAGGGCGCGGCGGAAATTCTGCTTGTGGAGGGGGAAGCCGACAATGCCCTCCACGACCTGTTGCAGGCGCGACAGGGTGAAAGTGTCGGGCATCAGTTCGAAGACTACGGGGCGGTATTTGATCTTGCCGCGCAGGCGGCTGATGGCGGTGGCGACGATCCGCCGGTGGTCAGAGGCCATGGAGCGGCTGACCGGCGGCATGCCCTGAGCCTCTTTGCGGTCACGCGCCGCTTCGGCAATCAGGCCCGAGCTGTAAAGCAGTTCATAACGGTCAAGACAGCGCTCCTCGTTCCAGGCGCGGCCATCGAGGCCGAATGTGCTGCGGGCGCGGTCGCGGCGGGCGGCGCGGCGTCCCTCGGTCTCGGCTTCGTCGATCCAGCGGCGCAAGGCCGGTTCAATCTGGCCCTCAAGGATGGCGGGCTTGCCGGCGCGCCAGTCCTCCCACGGAAAATAGTGGTACCAGTTGTGCCATTCGCCGCCGCCTGAGGGCAACTCTGCTGCTTCCGGTGTCAGGGCCAGATAGCCGATGGATATGATCCTTGCCTCATCCGAGGAGGGCAGGTCGGCCAGCGGTGCCTCACGGCCGCGGTCGCCGAATGTATAGAGCTGTTCGACATAGCCCAGCTGGAAATGGGCCTGCTCGCTCACCCATTCCCGCAAGCCGATCTCGAATGTCCGGTGACGCGCCGGGTCAAACGGGCCAAAGGGTAGGGCCGGTTCCTCGCCGCCGCGCGGGACGACCAGCACCTGGGGCGCATCCTCACCCGCCGCCATGACGACGGCATTCAGGCCGACAGCGACAGGAGGAATACTCATGCGGACCGCCGTTTCCGGGCGGGCTCGATATCCGCCATCAATGCATGGAAGCGGTCCATGAACAGGGCCTGTGCCTTGTTGGCGGGTACGGGCCGGATATCCAGATCAATCTGTGACGGGACAGGACCGAAAAACTGCCGCGCTTCCTTTTCGCCGAAACCGGCGATCTGGACTGCTTCCAGATGGGCGCATATCCGGTCCGCGCGCTTGATCCTGCGCTTGATATCGGCCGGGGTTTTCGGCGGCAGGCCGAAGCGGATATGGACGGCGGCTTCCAGCCGGTCCTCGAATTCCCGGTAATTATAGCCCAGAGCGGCCTTGAACGGGCTGATCATATCGCCGATCACATATTCCGATGAATCATGCAGCAGTGCCGCCAGATACCAGCGGCGGTCGAGCCGGGGATAGAGCGTGCGGACGATGCGCTCGACAATCACACTATGTTCAGCGACCGAGAAGGCATAAGCGCCGCGGGTCTGGCCATTCCACCGCGCAACGCGCGCCAGGCCATGGGCAATGTCATCAATTTCCACATCCAGCGGAGACGGATCCAGCAAATCCAGCCGCCGTCCGGAAAGCATACGTTGCCAGGCCCGTGGGGGGACACCCTTTGCGTGTGAGCGCTTTTGCAATTCCCTTTATCCTTGTTCCGTCACAGGCTATTAAGTCTGTCACTTCCTAGCCCTGATCCTTTCGAGATCAACCCTGTCTGATAGAAGCCGGAGACCAGCATGGCCAAAGAGCGGATCATCGTCACCCTGCAAGGAGATGATTACGACCTCATACCTGCGCGCGCGGCGGCACGGCTGGCGGCGCGTTTCGATGCGACGCTGGATGCCGTGCTGCTGGAACCGGACCCGAGTGATTTCATGATGTGGGCAGGACCGAGCGGTGCGGCGGCCTCTGTCATGGCGGGAGCATTGAGCTCAATCCAGACGGAATCGGACAAGAGTGCGGAAAATGCCAAAAACACCTTCATAGACGCGCTTGAATATGCCGAGTTGACTGCGGTCCGCGGCCGCTTTCTGCGCATATCTGATCAACCCGCAGATGCCGCGGCTGAAACCCGCCTGTCACGCCTGGTCGTCACCTCCCGTTATGCCGCCTCCGGAAACGGGCCGCTGGCCGATCTGGTGACCGCTATCCTGATCGACGAGCAAACGCCGGTTTATATCTGCCGCGAAACCGATGAATTGCCGGACAGTGTTGCCATCGCCTGGGACGGATCCCGCGAAGCCGCGCGCGCCATCTATGCCGGGGCACCCCTGATTGCGGCGGCCCGGGAGGTGAGAATTCTCCAGTCGGAGCGCGGCCTGGAATACCGGGACCGGCGCGCGGCATCGATTGACCGCCTCTTTGACTGGTTGTCGGTGCGCGGCAAACGGTCGGACATGATCAATCTTGACCAGTATGAGGGGAGTGTCGGCGAAAGGCTGCTACAGGGGTCGGAAGGCCATGATCTTCTTGTTGCCGGTGCCTATGGCCATTCGCGGCTCAGAGAATTCGTGTTCGGCGGTGTAACGCGGACACTTCTGTCTGCGTCAGATGGTCCTGCTATGCTGCTTGCCCATTGACGGTGAGGGTGTTTAATTCCCTCATATAAATATGGAAATTCAAGGAGGCCTGTATGGCGCTGTCCCGAGTTGTGATGAGACTTTCCCGAAATCCGGGCACCCGCCACCCCGATGGCGACGATCATCGCGGCTATACCATTGTGGCACCGCTCGATTCGTCAGGGCATCTTGATCTCGAATTGTGGCGGGCCAACAAGCAGGACTGCATTGTGCTGCGGTTTTCCCCCGATGAGGACGAAAAAGCCGATGGCTGGCTGACGCATCGCGGAAGCCACTGGTATTTCCGGTATGACGAGGAAGATGAGGGGCCGGATGAACCGATCTACCGGCTGGGCGATCATGCCTTGCGGCTGGGCGAATACCTCACCATTCACGAGGCGGATGGCGAGGACCTGACCTACAAGATCACCGAAGTCGTCAAGCTCTGACGTCTATTCTTCCACGACGATGGCAAGCTGGCCGGCATCCGGCGACACGGCGAGCCGGGAAATACCGTTCAGGTTCAATGCCGCCAGATCAGCCACTGGCTGCCAGCTGTCTTGCGATGCGCGATAAAACAGGGTCCCGTCTGAAACCGTCAGCCAGGCCCGTTCGCCTTCAGGATTGGTGAAAACGGCATAGTCCTCGGTTGTTCCCGGCAGGCGGAAGACCGGCGTGATGGCGGAATCGTCAAAACCGAACTGATTGATGATGTAGCCGCCGTCCGGGTGTTCCAGCGTGAAATAGGCGGACTGGCCATCCGGGGCCGTATAAAGGGCGCGGCCGATACCGGTGGTCACTTCTTCCTCGATGCCAAGGTCCAGGCCGATCCAGCGCAGGCTGAACGGATCGGTCAGTGCAAACAGCAACATGCGGGATTGATCTCCCGACAGGGCATAATAACCGGCAGGGCCATAATCATGGACCGGCCCGGCCGTGCCGCCGTCCAGCGTCTGGCGGTAGACCTGTCCGCCATAACCGCCGGGGGCCTGATGGATGTAGGTGATCGAGCGGCCATCCGGCGACGGGCGCGGTGAATATTCGCTCTCGCCGGGCGTATTGGTGACGTTGCGCACCTCGCCCGCCGCATTCCGGTAATGAATGTCGGTCTGGCTGCCGGCCGTCTCGCTGGTGAAGTAGAAACCGCCCTGATCATCAAAAGCCGGCTGGTTGTCGTAAAGGCCGGCATCCGTGACAATCTGATGGCCGGCAATGGCGGGCAGGCCGTCATTCCATTCCAGGCCGGCCAGCACGATATCTGTCTCCGGTAGGCCCTCGGTATCGTCTGCAGCCGCCGTACTTTCCGGCGTTTCATCGGCCGGGGCGGGCGCTGCGTCTTGCGACGGAGTGCCGGGCTCTGCCGGTGTGCCGGAAGGCGCATTGCAGGCGGACAGCATCAAGGCGGCCAGTCCTGCGGTCCAGACGAATTCCTGCTTCATGCCCTGTCCCTATCTTTTCTGGATTATGGCCGCGCCACAGCCATAACCGGCGCCGAAGGCACACATGAGTCCCCGTTCGCCGAGCGTCATGTCGCCGGAGTACATGCCGAATGTCATCAATACGCTGGAGGAAGACGTGTTGCCGTACTCGTTCAGGATGATGGGCGCGACATCGGCCGTCGGTTCGCGGTCGAGGGCCTTTTTCGCCACCGCCTGAACAATGCGGATATTGGCCTGGTGCAGCCATGCGCGGCGGATGTCATGCGGCTGATAGCCGAGGTCCGCAATCAGTTTCGACGATACGCCGGAGGCCATGGGGATAACATCCCGGAAAACGCGGTGGCCGTCCTGGTCGACAAAGGCTTCGAATTCCTCGCCGTCTTCAAACTCGGTGTGGTTCATGAAGCCGAAGTCGGACCGCAAGGCGTTCGACCACTTGGTTTCCAGCCTTACGCCCTGCAATTCCCATCCGCCCGGCTCGCGATCACCGGCTTCCAGCAGGATGGCGGCGGAGGCATCGCCGAAGATGAAGTGCACTTCGCGCCGCCGGTAGTGATTGATGGCGCTCATGATCTCGGGGCAGACGATCAGAATGGATTCAGCCTGGCCCGTGCGGATCAGTTCGCGCGCCTGCTGCATGGCGAAGATCGCCGACGCGCA
This sequence comes from Alphaproteobacteria bacterium, assembly GCA_016124665.1. GTDB lineage: Bacteria > Pseudomonadota > Alphaproteobacteria > Caulobacterales > Maricaulaceae > Hyphobacterium. The sequence goes on from WGNH01000021.1 coordinate 7,329, forward strand.
GGCCATGGTCATGTCGAAGGCCCAGCCGCGCGTCATGCCCAGCGCATTCTGGATTTCGACAGAAACCCCGGGAAAATTGCGTTGCTGCGCCGAGGAGGCGACGATCACGCCATCAAGGTCTGCTGCCGTGCGGCCCGCTTTCTCCAGCGCCTTTTTTGCGGCTGAAAGACCGAATTCGGCCTGGAAGGCGAGGGCATCCTTTTCACGGTGGGGAATGCGCGGGCGCATCCGGTCAATATCCATCAGGCCGGCCTTGTCGACGACATGGCGATTGAGAATGCCGGACGCCTGTTCGATGAATTTTTCGCTGGAATGGGGAATGGCTGTGAGGGACCCGGCCGCAATCGCCTCGGCGTTTTCGGCGTTGAACCGGTCCGCATAGGCGTTGAATATTTCTACCAGCTCCTCATTGGAAATGCTGGCTTCCGGGGCGGTCCAGCCGACCGATCGAATGACGCAATCTCTCATGCCGCTCGTTTCTCCACGATCACAGAGCCTATCGAATATCCTGCGCCGAAGGAACACAGGAGGCCTTTTTCGCCTGCCGTAAAACCGTCTGCATGCCGGTGGAAAGCCACGAGGGAGCCAGCCCCCGCAGTATTGGCGAATTCATCCAGAATGACAGGCGCTTCTTCAACGGTGAACTCCCGGTCGAACACTTTCCGGGCGATCATCATGTTCATGTTGATATTGGCCTGGTGCAGCCACAGCCGCTTCATATCCGCCGCTGACAGGTCATTGGCCGCCAGCTGATCGAGGATCAGTTCGGCGACCATGGGGCAGACTTCCTTGAAGACGCGGCGGCCTTCCTGCGTGAAATAGCGGTCTTCGAAGGCCGGTTCCGGGCTTTCGCAGGCATTCAGGAATCCGAAATTCGACCGGATATTGTTGGAATAGACGGTCTTCATGCGGGTATCGAGAATGGCCCAGCCATCCTCCGACATGTCATCGCGCTCGATCAGCAGCGCAACGGCGACATCACCAAAGATGAAATGGCTGTCCCGGTCGCGGAAATTCAGTTGCGGTGTGGTGATTTCCGGTGTCACCAGAAGGATGGAACTGGCCTGTCCGATGCGGATGGCATTGATGGCATTGATCAGGCCGAATGTGCCGGACGAGCAGGCCACGCTCATGTCATAGCCGAAACCGTCAATGCCCAGCGCGTGCTGGATCTCGATGGCGATGCAGGGATAGGTGCGCTGCATGGTCGTGGCCGAGCAGATGACGCCGTCGATGTCCTTCGGGTCCCGCCCGGCGCGCTCCAGCGCTTCACGGGCCGCGGCAAGACCGGCTTCCGCCATGACCGAGATTTCCGAATCGTCCCGGCGGCGCACTTCAGGGCGCATGCGGTCAATGTCGAGCACGCCGGCCTTGTCGATCGAATAGCGCGACCGGATACCAGACGCCTTCTCGATGAAGCCGGATGAGGAGGGCGATTTGGGCTCGATAGTCCTGGCGGCAATGGCATCGGCATTCTCGCCATTCCATTTCTCGACCCAGGCATTGTAGCAGGCCACCAGTTCATCATTGCTGACACTGTCGGGCGGGGTCCAGAGACCGGAAGAGCGGATGACCGCATTTATCATGGAAAATGTCCGTTCCGTTTCGGCGCTATTCGTTTCCGAATACCGGGTTTTCGGTTTGACGTTCGATCTCGCCGGTGCGGGGATTCTCGCAGACCCATTCGCCGCGGCCTGCCGGATCCGACGGGCGGGCGAGCCGGCAATCAGCCTCGCCCAGTTCCTGCGCAGTCAGATCGTCTTCATCGCGCTCGGGTGGCCAGTTGAGGGTGGAACATCCGGCAAGCGCCGTCAGGGACAGTATGGCAATCAATCCGCGAAACATCAGCTTTCTCCCATTTTCCGAACCACCGGATGGCGCGGGCAGGCGGCCAGGTGATCATTGACCATGCCAACGGCCTGCATGAAGGCATAAACGATAACAGGTCCGCAGAATTTGAAACCCCGCTTCTTCAGGTCTTTGGCGATGGCTTCGCTCAGAGGCGTTTTTGCGGGCACTTCCGCCATGCTCTGCCAGTCATTCTGAAGGGGCTTTCCTCCCGCGAAAGACCAGAGGTATTCAGAGAAGTCCTCGCCCCGTTCGTCCATTTCCAGAAAGATGCGCGCTCCGCCAATGGCGGCATTGATCTTGGCGCCAGACCGGATGATGCCCGGATTGGCCAGCAGGCGGTCCATGTCGGCATCACCATAGGCGGCGACTTTTTCAGGATCGAAATGATCAAAGGCTTCGCGGATCGTCTCGCGTTTGCGCAAAATGGTGATCCAGGCCAGCCCCGCCTGCATGCCGTCGAGCACAAGCTTTTCCCAGAGGGCGCGCGAATCGTATTCCGGAACGCCCCATTCGGTATCATGGTAGGCCGCATAGAGCGGGTCATGATCCGGTGCCCATGGGCAGCGCGTCAACTGTGTAGCCGTCATGTCCCCGCTTTAGACCGCGCCCGCCCCCTTGGCGAGTGGGGGAATTCAGTCAGACAGTTGTGGCGGCTTCGTGATGATGACCGGATCGCCGTCTATCGCAGGCGGCTCTGTTGCCGCTTCCAGCCGGTCCAGCCGGATGGTGGCAAGGGCGGTTTTTCCGGTCGTGGAGGTAATAGTGCCCAGCGGAATTCCGCCCGCCACTATGGTGTCGCCGACGGCCATGTCCCGGTCCGCCGAGGCAAGCGTTACGGTGCGCTTGCGGATCGTCCCGCGGCGCTTCATGCGGGACAGGACTTCCTGGCCGATGAAGCATCCCTTTTTCCAGCCAATGCCGCCATAGAGATCAAGATTGACGTCGGTCGGGAAGACTTCTGCCTCTCCGTAATCCCGGCCGAAGGCCGGCACGCCGTGCATGATCTCGAGGCCGGACTGATCTTGTGCGCCGTCCTGGCCGGGCGTGCCGGATGCGATGGCGCGGAGCGGCAGGGCGGAGGATCGCGGGTCCGGCGCCCCGGTGCCGGTCACGACCAAGGCGTTGCCGTCGAGCAAAATGTCGGCTTTGGCGCGCAAGCGGTAGAGTGACAGGCGTTTGACGAGGTTTTCCGCAGCGCTGGCGGGTACGTCCAGGATCACGCCATCGGTCTCGCCGTGAATCAGGAAATCGCAGAGCACCTTGCCCTGCGGTGTCAACAATGCCCCGGTCTGGATGGTCCCCGGCTCGCAGATTTTCATATCGGTTGTGATCACGCGCTGAAGAAAATCGCGCGAGTCCGGGCCGCGAATGACGATGGCACGGCGGTCAGAAAGGTGGGCAGGGGAATGGCTCATCACCGCCATATGGCATTGCCGGTTGTGCTGGCCAAGGGGGAAGGCATGGTTTAAATCGCTGGCGATGAAGCGCATTCTGTTCATCACCTCCACCCGCATTGGCGACGCCGTGATTAATTCCGGCGTTCTCGATTATCTGGTCCGGCAATGGCCGGACGCAAAAATCACCATTGCCTGTGGCCCGCTCGCCCAGCCGGTACTGGAAAACACGCCCGGCCTGGAGCGTCTGATCGTGGTGCGCAAGAAGCCGGTTGGTCTTCACTGGTTCGGGCTCTGGCGGCGGGTCGTGACGCGGCGCTGGGATCTGATCGTTGATTTGCGCGGATCGGCCATTGCCTATCTTTTACTGTCAGCTCAGCGACGGGTGTTGAAAAGCACCAGGGTCAAAATGCACAAGGTGCGCGAAGCGGCCGGTGTGTTGCGGCTGGATCCGCCGCCGGCGCCGAGAATCTATCTGACAGACGATGCCCGCGAACGCGCGCTGGGCTGGATGCCGCCGGGGCGGGACTGGCTGGCGGTCTGCCCCTCTGCCAGTCTGCCCTTCAAAATGTGGCCGGCCACGCATTTTGCTGAAGTGGTCAAGGCGTTGGTGTCTCCCGGCGGGGCGATGGCCGGCGCGGGCGTGGTGATCGTGGGCGGGCCGGGCGATGAAGCGCACGCTGTGCCGATCCGTAATGCCTTGCCGGACAGGGGTGTTCTGGACCTGACGGGCAAGCTCTATCTTTCCGATGTCGCGGCCGTTGTCGAACGCGCGCGGCTGTTTATCGGCAATGATTCCGGCCTGATGCACATGTCAGCTGCCATGGGCACGCCGACGCTCGGATTATTCGGCCCTTCGGACGAAATCCTGTATGGTCCCTATGGTGAACAGTGTGCCACGGTACGCGGGCCGCGCGGGCTGGAAGAGACGAAGACGCAGTTTCCGGACTGGCGCCACCACCCTTCCAGCCTGCTGGAAGATCTGAGTATTGACGCCGTGCTCGAAGCGTCGAAGCGGCTCCTGGAACGAACGGAAGAGACATGACCCAGACCTATGATCTGATTATCCGCAATGGTGATGTTGCCAATCATGCCGGACGCGGCAAAGCCGATATCGGCGTCATCGGCGGCAAGATCGCCAAGATGGGCGATCTGTCGCAAGCCGATGCCGGCGAGGTGTTTGATGCCTCCGGCCTGACCGTGCTGCCGGGCGTCATTGATAGCCAGGTGCATTTCCGGGAACCGGGCATGGAATGGAAAGAGGACCTGCAATCGGGCTCACTGGCAGCCGTGATGGGCGGCGTAACCACCGTTTTTGAAATGCCGAATACCGAACCGGCCACGACGGATCCGGATGCGCTCACCGACAAGCTGAAGCGGGCAAAGGGGCGGATGCATTGCGACCACGCCTTTTATGCCGGTGCCACGAACGAGAATGCCGCAGAATTGACGGTCATGGAGCAGATGCCGGGGTGTTGCGGCGTGAAAGTCTTCATGGGCGCTTCGACCGGCTCTCTCCTGGTGCAGGATGATGCCGGGGTGGAACGGGTGCTCAGGGCGATCAAGCGACGGGCGGCCTTTCATTCCGAGGATGAATACCGTCTGGCTGACCGGCGCAAGCTGGCCCGGGACGGGGACTGGACCAGCCACCCGGAAGTCCGCGATGCGGAAGCGGCGATCATGTCAACCAAACGCCTGCTCCGCATTGCCCGCGCGACGGGAAAGCGGATCCACGTGTTGCACATCTCGACCAAGGAAGAGGTCGATATTCTGCAGGAGAATCGCGACATCGCCAGTTGCGAAGTGACGCCGCAGCATCTGACACTGGTGGCACCGGAGGCGTATGAGCGCCTGAAGGGCTTTGCCCAGATGAACCCGCCCATCCGCGACGCGGACCATGTCGCGGGCCTCTGGAAAGGGGTGGATCAGGGATTGTTCGATGTCCTCGGCTCTGATCATGCGCCGCACACGCGCGAGGAAAAAGCCCGGCCCTACCCGCAAAGCCCGGCGGGGATGCCCGGCGTCCAGACCCTGGTGCCGGTGATGCTGACCCATGTCGTAGACGGGCGGCTCAGCCTCGAACGGTTCATTGATCTGACCAGCCATGGCGCGCAGCGGGTCTTTGCCATTGCCAACAAGGGCCGCATGGCAGTTGGCTGGGATGCAGATTTCACCATTGTCGACCTGAAGGCACGGCGTGAGATCACCGAGGACTGGGTGGCCTCGAAATGCGGCTGGTCGCCCTTTACCGGCATGACCGCCAAGGCCTGGCCGATGGCCACCATAGTGCGCGGTCAGACCATCATGCGTGACGATGAATTGCTGGTGCAGGGCAAGGGCGCGCCGGTCCGGTTCATGGAAACCCTTCCGGAGGAAGCCGCCTGATGACGGAGCGGACGAGCTTTTACTTCTTCGATATCGACGAAAACATCCTGCACCTGCCGACCAAGGTGCATTTACTGAACACCGTCACCGGCGAAGAAATGTCGATGTCGCAGCGCGAATTCGAGGGCATACGCGCCTATCTTGGCGTGGCAGGGGATTGGGAAGACTGGGCCGCGCCGCCGGAGCGCGCCTTTCGTGAATTTGCCGATGGCAAGGACCGCAATGGCGAGGAATATCTCCACCGCGATATCCGCCGCGCGCTCAAGGCCGGGGAGGGCTGGAAAGGCCCGTCCTGGGACATTTTCCGTTACGCCGTGCTGAGAAAGCGGCCTGTCGCCTTCGTGACGGCGCGCCAGCATTCCGCCGATACGATCAAGCAGGGCATTGCGATCCTGAAGGAGGCGGGAGAGCTACCCGAGGAACCGCTCTATGTAGCGGTCTTCGGAGTGTCCAATCCCGAGGTGCGGACCGAGCTTGGCGCGCATCTGACGACAGCCGGCCTGAAGCGCAAGGCGATCCGCATGTGTGTCGAACGCGGCCTGGATGGCTATGGCCGGGACCTGCCCCACAGTTTCGGCATGTCCGATGATGATCCCAAGAATGTGGACCTGATCACCTCGGCAATGCTGGAATGCAAGATGGACTATCCGGAGAAGCGCTTCTTCGTGATTTCAACCAATCGCCGCCAGCATGTGAAGCTGGAAGTCTTCCCGCCACACAAGGAGGAATCCAAGCTGCGGGCCGCAGAGGGTGACTATTACGGCTAATCCAGCACTTCGTTGAGCAAAGCCTGGCTCATCTGCGCGCCGCGGCGGGCCAGATTGCGCCGTTCCGCCTCTGCTTCCACACCGCAACGGATGCGCGCCTGCTGTTCGACCTGATAGCCATCATTGAAGGCGTCGATCAGGCGTTCGCGGCGATAGCCGTTGAGCGGCGCTTCCAGTCGCAGGAGTTCGATCATGCGGTTGCGCCACTCCTGCGTGTCATCGCCCTCACAGGCGTAGGCCAGATAGTGCAATTGCCCCAGCGTATAGGCGAGATAGGGCAGGGTGCGACCGGGATCGCGGAACGGATCGGTATCGTCCGCCTCATCCCCCTGCACCTCTGATACAGCGGCAATGCCCGGCTTCTGCTGGGCCATCACAGGGGCTGTGATGACAAAAATAAAGATAATGAGCCATCGCATAATGCTGTCCTGACCGGTGTACACGTCCGGTTCACGCCGAACTGATCATCAATTGATTGGCCATGCCAGCGCGATTTGTCCAGATTTTGATCATGAACAAGATTTCACGACTGCTCGCCCTCTCAATTCTGCTTTCCGCCGGTCTTGCCACGCAGGCCATCGCACAGGTGTCCCCCCGTGTGGCCCAAGCCTGGCCGGACATAGATTTTTCGGAAGCCCTTGTCGATCCGTCGGAAATCATCTCCGGAGGCGTGGGCCGGGATGGTATCCCTCCGGTCTATAATCCGGCTTTCGAATCCCAGTCAGAGGCCAGCTGGCTGACAGCATCCGAACCGGTTATATCGGTGGAACTCAATGGGGTGGCGCGAACCTACCCCCTCCAAATCATGACCCTGCATGAAATCGTGAATGACCGGATTGGCGATGTTCCGATCGCCGTCACCTATTGCCCGCTTTGCAATGCGGCCATTGTGTTTGACCGCCGTCTCGGTGGTCAAACTCTCACTCTCGGCGTTTCCGGCCTGCTCCGGCATTCAGACCTGATCATGTGGGATCATGAGACAGAGTCTTTGTGGCAACAGTTCGAAGGCCGTGCGATTGCCGGTGATCAGGCCGGAGCCGAGCTTGTCCGTATCCCCTCCCGGCTGGAAAGCTATGCCGAATTTCAGGCGCGTCATCCGGACGGCGAAGTGTTGTCGCGGCCGCGTCCGAATTATCCTTATGGCCGGAATCCCTATGTCGGTTATGATGAGCTATGGCAGCAGCCCTTCCTGTACCGGGGTGATATGCCCGACGGCATCCCCCCCATGCTGCGGGTAGTAGTGGTCGATGATCAGGCCTGGAATCTGGCGCTGGTTGCTGAAGCCGGGGAAGTCATTTCGGGCGATATCCGCCTCACCCGGCAGGCCGAACAGAATTCCGCACTGGACGCCGCCGCGATTTCCCGCGGCCGCCTGGTGACGGGCGTACAGGTCGAGGCCCGCGATGAGAACGGGGACTGGCAATTGCGGCCCTATGATGTGACGTTTGCCTTTGTCTTCCACGCTTTCCATCCCGAGGGCACGATTTTCATGGAGTGATCACCTTGCGGGTGGGATCCCAACTGACGCGTTGAAGCGCTTTTTTCACAGAAACAAATTCCGCCGCTTCTGCGTCGTCGGCGGCGACGGGTTCGCCGCTGATCCATTCGGCCTCGAAATCGATCAGCACGTAATGCTGATCGTCCATGATGGAATCGACGACATCAATCAGCCGCGTGATGCGGGCGGTGATGCCGGTCTCCTCCTGCAACTCGCGCAAGGCGGCCTCTTTCGCCGTCTCCCCGAATTCCATCTTGCCGCCAGGGATGGACCATTTGCCTTTCAGCGGCTCGCGCCCGCGCCTGACAAGCAGGACTTCGTCACCGCGGCGGCAGACCACGCCCACGCATGCCAGAGGCCGTTTTTCCTCGCTCATATCCGGTCCTTGACGCTGGAACTTCCCGCGCCAAGCTAGACCGGAATCGATGCGGGAACACCCCATGTGTGGACGCTATGACATCGAGGTTGATCCCAAGAGGCTGAGCGAGATGCTGGGGCTGGATGTGCCGGACTTTGTCCGCGATGCCGATTTTTCACCCGGCGATACCGGTCCGGTCATTGCGGTCGGGCAGGATGGCCGGACAAAAGCTGTGCTCATGCGCTGGGGGCTGGAGCCGTCCTGGATGACGGAAAAGCCGGTACGGCCCATGTTCAATGCCCGCGCCGAGACCGTGGCGGACAAGCCGATGTTCCGCTCCGCCTTCAGGCGCAAGCGGGCGCTCGTCCCCGCCATGGCGTTCTATGAATGGAGCGGCAAGCCGGGCGCGAAAACGAAATGGCGGTTTTCAAGGGCCGATGGTTCGCTGCTGATCCTGGCCGGATTGTGGGAGGCGCGGGATCGCGGCGACGGCCAGAAACAGCTGACCTTCACCATTCTGACAACAACACCCAATGCCGACACCGCCGATTATCATGACCGGATGCCGGTCATTCTGGAGGGTGAGGCACAGAAAATCTGGCTGGACCCGGAGGCTGATCCGCAATTATTGCTGGAAATGACGGCGCCGGCACTGGATGGAACGCTGACAGTGGCAGCGGCCTAAGCCTGTAAATTGAGTCGACTATGCCGTCAGAAGAGATGAAATGAGCCTGTTCAGGCTTATTCCTTGTTCGGCGGCCTTAATGGCCAGGTTCCGGTGCTGTTCAGGCGGCACTCTTACCTGAAACTTTCCACTATACCGCTTTCCGCTTAGCGGTTCCGGTACAGCCTCACCATTCGCAGCCATATCCGCCACAATTTCTCCGACGAGGGTGACGATACCTTCGAGCGCGTCAGATTGTTTCGGTGCCAGATGCGACAAGCTCGGAAATTCGGCGCAAAGTCCGACGAATTCAGCATCTTCGTCGGACCAGATGACCCGATATGCATATTGTTTATGGTCAATCATCGCCCTTCTCCTTGCGTTGTTCTTTTCGCTTCTTCTGTTGCTCGTTCAGCTTTCTGATCGCGGTGAGCACCTGTTTCACCTGATAGGCTTTTGCCTTGCCGTTCCTGGCTTTCTGGATATTCACACGCGGGTCGCCAGGCCACGGCGTCTTGTAAACGTGATGACTGGTTCCCTTCTGACGTGGCTCACCAAAGTAGTGTGCGCACACCGCCGCCAAATCTGAAAAACGCACGTTCTCCGGTGCGGATTTCATTTGGTTCAGGGTCTTGTCTATCCGCTTCACGATTTTTTTATAATATCATTATTGATACTATGCAAGCATTCTTGCTGGGGCGACCTTGATGATTAGCGATTGTTCACCTCGGGGTTCCCATTACCGTTCCAGGATTAAAACCAAAGACGATTGGTTGGGGCAGCAAAGTGCGGGCATACGTCAATCCAGCAGCGAACCGGGAAAGGCCGTGCGTTTGCATGCGCTCAGAGCAGGTAATTAAGCGGCGGTCCAGCCGCCCTCGACCGGGAAAGCGGCACCATTGCAGGAGGCACCAGCGTCCGAGGCGAGATAGAGCATCAGCCCGACCAGTTCGTCATATTCGACGAATTTTTTTGTCGGCTGGGCTTTCAGCATGACGTCGCGGACGACCTCTTCCTCGCTGATGCCGCGGGCCTTTGCGGTGTCGGCGATCTGACCGTCAACCAGCGGCGTGCGGACATAGCCCGGGCAGATGGCATTGGCCGTGATGCCGCATTCTGCGACTTCCAGCGCCACCGTCTTGGTCAGGCCGACAATGCCGTGCTTGGCGGCGACATAGGCGGACTTGAAGGGGGAGGCGACGAGACCGTGTGCCGAGGCGATGTTGAGGATGCGGCCCCGTCCCTGCGCTTTCATGACGGGAATGGCCGCCTTGATGGCATGAAAGGCGGAAGACAGGTTGATGGCGATGATCGCGTCCCACTTGCCGGCGGGAAAATCCTCGATCTTCGCGACATGCTGGATGCCGGCATTGTTGACCAGAATGTCGAGACGGCCGAATTCGGTGCCGGCAAATCCGATCAGATCCGCAATTTCGTCCGGCTTGAGCATGTTGGCCGGATGATAGCGGACCTCGACACCATGTGTGGCGGCCATCTGCGCCCGCAGGGCTTCGATTTCGGCGGCATCGCCCAGCCCGTTGAGAATGATGTTGGCCCCACAGGCGGCGAGGCCTTCGGCCAGGGCCGCGCCAATGCCGCTGGTGGATCCGGTAATGATCGCGGTCTGTCCGGACAGGTCTGTCTGAATCGTGCTCATACACAGCCCTTAGCAGGACTTGTTGCATCGCACCATTTCAAGATTCAGGGATCAGGCCGCTTTCCTTGCAGCCTTGGGTGCGGGCTGTGGCCGCGAAAACTCCAGCTTTCCTTTTGTGGAAGCGGCTTTGTCGAAGCGGTAGCCATCGATATCGAAGGCGCTCAGGCGTTGCGGGTCGTCGATCCGGTTGTCGATGATCCAGCGCGCCATCTTGCCGCGCGCCTGCTTGGTGAACATGAAGAGCGGCCGTGACTTGCCGTCTTTTTCTTCCTTGAAGGCGACGTCGATAATATCGGCGTTCAGCGTCTTTTTATCGACCGCCTTGAAATATTCGTTCGAGGCCAGATTGATGATGGTGCGCGTGGGCATCCGGTCCAGCGCAGTATTGAGCACCCCGGCAATGTCGCTGCCCCAGTAATCATAGAGCGTCTCGCCGCGCCGTGTGTGAACTTTCGTGCCCATTTCCAGGCGATAGGGCTGGATCCGGTCCAGCGGACGCAAAATGCCGTATAAGCCCGACAGAATGCGGACATGATCCTGCGCCCAGACAAGATCCTCCTGCGAGAGGTCCGGGGCCTCCAGCCCGCGATAGACGTCCCCGGCAAAGGTCAGAATGGCCGGCTTGCCGCTCCTGTTTTCCGGGTCGAAAGCCCTGAAGCGTTCGTAATTGAGCTGCGCCAGATCATCCGACAGGCCCATCATCTGCTGGATTTTCGTCCGCGTCAGATTGCGTGTGGTCTTTGACAGCGTGGCCGCCCGGTCCATGAGTTCCGGCTGGGTGGCGTCCGGGGCCGGGACGTCGTCGAAATTCATGAGCTTGGCGGGGGACAACAGAACGAGCATGGCAATCTCCTTGCCGCGAAATCTAGGCTGATGCGGCGCGGGTTTAAAGGGCCGGGTCTCAGCCGCCCGGTATGAGGACGCGGGGATTCATGATCCCGCGTGGATCGAGGGCGGATTTGATGGATTTCATCATCTCGACCTCCAGCGGGCGGTGGCGGGCCAGATCGCCGCTTTTCAGTGTTCCCACGCCGTGTTCCGCTGCAATCGAGCCGCCATAGGTCTGGACGAGATCATAGATGGCTTCGGTCACCGGACGGCAGGCCGCGACGAAGTCCTCGCCGGCCCCTTCGGCCTTCTGCATGACATTGAAATGGACATTGCCGTCGCCGACATGGCCGAAAGCGATGACCTCGGCGCTGTCAAGCATGCGCTCGGCTACACTTGTGCCTTCGGCGATAAAGGCGGCGATTTTCGAGACCGGGATAGACACGTCATGCTTGGCCGCCTTGCCATGGGCTTTTTCGGCTTCCGCAATGGGTTCGCGCAATTGCCACAGGGCCTGCGCCTGCGCTTCGCTTTCGGCAATGACAGCGTCTTCGACCAGGCCGCGTTCCAGACCGGCCTCCAGCGCCGCTTCCATGGCGGCGCGGCCTTCGCCCATCCGGCCCGCGCCGATTTCCAGCAGGACATACCAGGGGTGGGAAGCGGCCAGCGGGTCACGGCTGCCGGGTATGTGTTTGAGCACCAGATCAAGCGCATTGCGCGGAATGATTTCCAGCGCCGACAGCGTTCCGCCGGAGGCGGCCTTGGCGATGCCGAGGAGATCAACGGCTGCAGACGGTGAGGGAATGCCGGCAAAGGCGACCGTCATTTCTGACGGGCGCGGGAAAAGTTTCAGCGTGGCCGCGGTGACAATCCCCAGCGTGCCTTCTGCGCCGATGAAGACCTGTTTGAGATCATAGCCGGAATTGTCCTTGCGCAATCCGCGCAAGCCATTCCAGATCCGGCCATCGGGCAGGACAGCTTCAATGCCGAGGACCAGGTCGCGCATCATGCCATAGCGCAAAACATGGACGCCGCCGGCATTGGTCGAGATCAGCCCACCAATCGTGGCTGACCCTTGCGAGCCGAGGCTGAGCGGAAACAGGCGGTCATTGTCCGCTGCCAGAGTCTGGACGGTTTCCAGAATACAGCCGGCCTCGACGGTGAGCGAATCATTCGCGGTATCGACGTCCCGGACCTGTTTCATGCGTGCCATCGAGATCAGCACTTCGCCTTGCGGGATCGATCCGCCGACCAGGCCTGTATTCCCGCCTTGCGGAGTGATGGCGATTCCGGCCTCTGAGCAGATCCGGACGGCTTCGGCGGTTTCCGCCGTGCTGGCCGGTTTCAGCAGGATGGGTGTTTTGCCCTGCCAGCGGCCGCGCCAGTCGCGCGTATGCGCTGCCAGATCATCCGGGTCCGTGCTCCAGCCCTTCGGGCCGAGGACGGATTTCAGGGCATCAAGGATTTGTCCGGTGATCATGCGATGTCTCTCGGCGCAGCGGCGCGTTGCAGGCGGTCATTGATGGCTTCGCCCAGACCTTCATCGGGAATCGGTGCGACGGCAATGCCGGAGACAGTGCCGGTATCCAGTTCGCGCAGGAAAGCGAACAGATTTGCGGCCGCTTCCTGCACATCGCCGCCGGGTGACAGGTTGCGGTCCGCATTTTTGCTGGTGCCAAACCCCAGGAAGGCTTCGCCTTTCTCCGGCGAAACAGCATTCAACCGGAGGCGGGCGCGCGGCGCGTAATGGCTTTGGAGCATGCCCGGGGAGGCTTTCGGCGAGGCGGCATCCGGTGCGGAAAGCGGACCGGTGATGGCTTCGATGGCTTCACGTGCCAGCCCGCCCTTGCGCAGCAATAGCGGCCTGTCCCCGTCAAAGCCGATCACAGTCGATTCGACTCCGATCTGACAGGGACCGCCATCGAGGATCAGGCCGATGCGTTCCCCCATGCCTTTGGCGACATGCCCGGCCTGTGTGGGGCTGACACCGCCCGACGGATTGGCGCTGGGGGCGACAAGCGGGCCGCCGAACGCCTGGATCAGCGCCTGTGCCACGGGATGGGCGGGGGCACGCACGGCAAGGGTCTGCAGCCCGGCACAAGCCAGCTCGCTGACCGGGCAGCCGGTTGTGCGCGGCAAAACCAGGGTCAGCGGGCCGGGCCAGAAGGCCTCCGCGAGCTTGCGCGCCAACGGGTTGAAGACGGCCAGGACTTCGGCCATGCCGGTGCCGGTGACATGGGAAATCAGCGGATTGAATATAGGCCGCCCCTTGGCAGCATAGAGCGCCGCGACGGCAGCGCCGCTGGTGGCATCTGCGGCCAGGCCATAAACGGTCTCGGTCGGCATGGCGACGAGCCCGCCATCCTTTAACAGGCTGGCGGCTGCAAGGATGGCAGCGGGGTCCTCTCCGGATAATACAGGCGCGGTCATGAATGCAGCTAGCGCCGCTGCCGGGTGTTGATCAAGCCCGCTTAGCGCGTGGCTTCAATGTGAAGCCGGACCGTGACGGTTTCTGCGGCACCGCCCCAGTTGCCGGAGCCGATGCCGTATTCCTCACGGTTGACTATAATAACGCCATCTGCGGCCGCACGCTCATCCACTATAACGAGCCGGAACAGGAGGTCGGCAGGCCGGGCATTGCCGGCGAGGGTCAGAATGCCGCTGGCCGCATAGCAATCGCTCTCGCCAGCCGGGCAGGCGTCACTGGTGGTGACCGTTTCCGAGACGAATGTCGCCAGGGGATGATTGTCTGCATCCAGACCGCTATTTCCGGTCATTTCCGAATTGTATTGCGGATTGCTGGTATCCCCGCTGGCAACCTCTACACGGCCTTCAATGCGGGCGTTGTCCAGATCGTCCGGGTCAAGCCGGATTTCTGCGCCGAAATCCGCAAAGGATCCCGTGACCTCGCGGCCAAACGCCGTGGTTTCGATGCGAACCGAGCTGGCGTCCCTGTCCAGGGTCCAGTTCGAGGCAAGGGCCGGTGAAGCCGACAGCAGTGCGGCACAGGGAAGGAGGAATTTCATCAAGCTAGCCTCTGGGTTTCAGAAACACGACCATGCGGGTCAGCACATCATCACGATCGATAAAATGGTGCTTCAATGCGGCGGCAATATGGAGGCCGAGCAGCACCAGAATCGCCCATGCGCTCTTGGAATGGATTTGCGAGACAACGCCATAAACGGCTTCATTCTCGCCCATCAGTTCCGGGATCGGCAGGCTCTCCGAGTTGAAGAAGAAGCTGGGGAAACCTGATGCCGACGCCGTGATCCATCCAGCAAGCGGCATGCCGATGATCAGCACATAGAATGCCCAATGTGTGGCGACGGCGGCGAAGCGCTCGAATGTATTCATGCCCGCAGGTAGGGGCGGGGCCTTGTGGGTGAGGCGCCAGACAAGCCGGAAAACGCTGAGCGCAAGTATGAGAATGCCGATGGTCTTGTGCCAGTTGAAGAGCATAGCCACGGTTTGCGGATCGACGGAAGCATCCCCTTCAAACATGGCCTCGCGCAGATCGTCGGTCTGCCAGCCGGCAAAGATCATGACGACGATAAGGACGGCGATCAGCCAGTGAAGGGTGATCGCGACCGTTGAGTAGCGGTTGGATTGCGTCGTCATTCATTACTCCTCGGGAAGAAATTCCGCCTCGATCCGGATCCTGACTTCATCTCCGGCAATGGCTGCGGGAATGAAGGGACCGATGCCGTAATCACTTCTGGCAACAACCATATCGGCTCCGAAACCAATGACATCCCTGTTTTCCAGAAAGTTGAAGTTTCCGCCATAGAAAACAATGTCCATGCGCGCCGGTTGTGTGATGCCGCGGATGGTGAGCTCGCCCTCAGCGATGCCGGTTTCGCTGCCGGTCACCTCGATATTCGAGGACCGGAAAATGATTTGCGGATGGCGTTCGGCCGAAAACCAGTTCGGCCCGCGCAGAATTTCGTCAAAGGCGTCATTGCCGGTCGAGACGGAGCTGGCCTCGATGATGGCGGTTATCTGTGCGCTACCCGGCTCGGCCGGATCAAAGTCCAGACTGGCATCGATTCTGTCAAAGCGGGCTGTGTACCAGGAGAGACCGAAATGCCGCGAACGCCAGTGGACAGAGGCGTGATCCGTATCAAGCTGCCAGCTGCCCGCCGGCAATTCGGCCGGATCCTGCGTTGGCGCGCTGACGCACCCGCTCAGCAGCGCCATCAGCAAAACAGGCAGAATTAATCTCATGCAAAACCTCCTAGCGTGTTTTGCCGCATCTCCAAACAGTCGACGCGGCGTTTTCCCGCGTTATCTTGTCACAAGAAATAGCTGAGGGACCGGCCATGTATCGCGCACCAATTGACGACATACGCTTCGCGCTCGAGGAAATCGCCGTCATGGACGGTCTGAAAGCGACGGGTGCCTTTCCCGAACTGTCCTCCGATCTGACGGCCGCCATTCTGGAAGAGGCGGGCAGGTTTTCCGGTGATGTTCTGGCGCCGCTCAACCGGTCCGGTGATCTGGAAGGGTGCACACTCGATAATGGCAAGGTGACAACGCCGAAGGGCATCAAGGAGGCTTATGCCAAATTCGTCGAAGGCGGCTGGCAGGGGCTCCAGTTCCCGGCCGAGGTGGGCGGCATGGGCCTGCCGCGAGTTCTGGGTGCCGCCGTCATGGAGACGCTACAATCGGCGAATATGGCGTTCAGCCTTGGCCCGATGCTGACCTTCGGGGCGATCGAGGCCCTGATTGCCAAAGGCTCCGACGAACAGAAGGCGATGTATCTGCCCAAGCTGATGACCGGAGAGTGGTCGGCCTCCATGCAGCTGACCGAGCCACAGGCCGGCTCGGATGTCGGCGCGCTGCGGACCAAGGCGGAACCCAATGGCGATGGCAGCTGGTCGATCACCGGGCAGAAAATCTACATCACCTGGGGCGAGCATGATTGTGCCGAAAACATCATCCATGCGGTTCTGGCGCGCACGCCGGACGGGCCGCCGGGAACCAAGGGCATTTCGCTTTTCCTGATTCCGAAATTCCTGGTGAATGAGGACGGTTCGCTGGGTGAGCGCAACGCGATTCACGCTATCGGGCTGGAACACAAGCTGGGCATTCATGGCAGCCCGACCTGCGTGATGGAAATGGCCGGAGCCACAGGTTGGCTGATCGGCGAGGAATTCGGCGGCATGGCGGCCATGTTCATCATGATGAATGCAGCCCGGCTGGCCGTGGGCGTGCAAGGTGTCGGGATTGCCGAGCGCGCCTATCAGCAGGCGCTCGCCTATGCGCGTGACCGCAAGCAGGGCCGGTCACCGGGCGTGGAGTCCGACCCGCCGCATGCGATCATTCATCATCCCGATGTGCGTCAGATGCTGACCACAATGAAGGCGAAAATCGAGGCCGCACGGGCCATTTGCTATAATTGTGCGGTGTCGGCCGATGAAGCCGAGTTCGAGCCCGAAGCGGAAGATCGTGCCTATTCCAGGCGCCGCGAGGAATTGCTGACCCCTATCGCCAAGGCCTGGGCGACCGATGTGGGTGTGGAAGTCGCGTCTCTGGGAATCCAGATTCATGGCGGGATGGGCTTCATCGAGGAAACCGGTGCGGCCCAGCATTACCGTGATGCGAGGATTGCCCCGATCTATGAAGGCACAAACGGCATACAGGCCATGGACCTCATTGGCCGCAAGCTGGCCATGGACGGGGGTGCGCCGATGCGCGAATTGCTCGCCGATATCCGGCAGACGGTAGAAGACTGCGCCACCTCGTCGAACCCTGAATTATCGAAACTGGCCAAACGCCTTGGTCCGGCAGCTGATGCGCTGGAAGCGGCGGCGAAATGGGCGACGGCGTCCGGCCGGGACCGCGCCGATATTCTGGCCGGTGCGACGGCCTTCCTGAAGCTGGCCGGTGATGTGACCGGCGGATGGTTGTTGTGCGTCGGAGCGGTTTCAGCGCAGCGCCGGTTGAAAAACGCCGAAGGTGATCCGGCCTTTGCGGAAGGAAAGATATTGCTGGCCCGGCATTTTGCCGAAACCGTTCTGAGCGCGGCTCCGGCGGCTCTTGCCGGCATCCAGGCCGGTGCTTCACTGCTTGCAGATGAGGCCGCTTTGGGAGGCTAGACCCAGAAGGTTCCGGGATCGGGATTGGGCCGTCCGTCGACCAGACGGATCAGGCCGACAATGGCCCGGACAATCACCCAGAGCGACCAGAGCACCCAGATCAGAACGGCGACCGGCAAAAGGATGACCGAAATGGCGCAGACCACGGATATGACCAGCAGGATCGCCGCATAGATCAGTGTCCGGATCTGGAATTCATAATGTGTGGCGATCCATTCCGGCGCCTTGTCCTTGCGGAACCAGGCAATGATGACGGCGATGATCATGGTCAGGACGTTGGCAGGACCGACCAGAAACAGGATATAGCCGATGGCGGCCATCAGGCGATCATCGGATCCGCTGGTGGCGGTGGGTTGGGGAGTGACGTTCTTCATCTGCACCTCAATCCGGCTTTGAGCCTTTAAAGGCTTGTTTTGGTTGCCGGTGCAACGCACCATGAAAGTATGGCCAGAAAAGGTCAGGCAGGGAAAATGTCAATGCAGCGCCTTCAGACCCGTTTACGTGTCGGCTATGGCCTTGTTTTCGGGGGCGTGATCGCCTTGGGCATTGCGATTGCGGTAGCAAGTCTGTCGGACTGGATGCTCGCCTTTCCCTGGTCGATATTGTGGGTCATTCTTGCCATGATCCCGTCGGCCGGTATTGCGCTGGTCTTCCTGACTGCGGTCGAGGAACGTGCCGGCCCGCAAAGAAAGCCCCCGCAATGACCCTACCTGTCACAATGGCCCACGAAATCCCGGGGCGTGAAGTTGCCGAGATCCTCGGCATATGCCGGGGCAGCGTTGTAAAGGCCCGGTTTTTTGTCCGCGATATTTTCGCTTCGATCCGCAATCTTCTGGGCGGAGAAGTCAATGAATATTCCGAATTGCTTGAAGAATCGCGCGAGGAAGCCTTCACGCGGATGATGAAAAGTGCGCAAGAAATGGGCGCGGACGCCGTGATCGGCTTCCGTTTTTCGACATCCGCCATTATGGAAGGGTCATCGGAAATCCTCGCCTACGGCACAGCAGTAAAGCTCAGATGATGTCGACAATAAAAAGGCTGGCCGGAAATGCGGCCGGTGAAGTCATGGATACAATTCGTTTTTTTGCCGGTGTGGCAGGGGTGTGGCTGACCATCATCACCTTCCTGTTCGCGCCGTTTCATATTCCGTCGGAAAGCATGCAGCCTTCGCTGGAAGTGGGTGACCGGGTGCTGGTGTCGAAATGGGCCTATGGCTATTCGCGGCATTCGCTGCCGCTGGGCCTGGGCTATTATCTGCCGGAGAGCTGGGACTTCCAGGTGTTTGCGCGGGACCCGGAGCGCGGGGATGTTGTCGTATTCCGGACGCCGGCGACGCGCCGCAATCTGATCAAGCGGATCATCGGCCTGCCGGGTGATGTGATCATGGTCCAGAACGGCCGGCTCTACATCAATGGCGAGATGGTCGAGCGCGAGCCCGTCGGCGAACGCTCCTATATCGAGCACCGGGGCGGCCAGGTGGTGTCGGTCGATGCCTATCTGGAAACGCTGCCCAATGGCGTTGTCCATTATATCTATGAACGCTCGGACTCTTATCCGCTCGACAATGCCGGTCCCTTCCGCGTGCCCGAAGGGCATGTCTTCGCGATGGGCGATAACCGGGACAGCTCGACCGACAGCCGCGTCGCACCGAACCCGCAATATCCGCAGGCCGGCGGCCCCGGCTATATCGACCTGACAGAAGTCGTCGGCCGCGCCGAAACGGTGATGTTCACGCTCAATCGCTGCCGCCGCGAGGACGGGCTGTATTGTCCGACCGGCCGGGTCTGGCGCGGATTGCATTACTGAAACCGGGGAGGGCGCCATGTCGCTTGAAGGAAAGACGATTTTCATTACTGGCGCGAGCCGGGGCATTGGTCTGGCGATTGCTGAACGCTGCGCGCGTGACGGTGCCAATATCGTCGTGGCGGCCAAGACAGCGGACCCTCATCCGAAGCTGGAAGGCACGATCTACACCGCTGCAGAGGCGATCGAGAAGGCAGGCGGCAAGACTCTGCCGCTGGTGGTTGATATCCGCGACGAGGCGAATGTCGAGAACGCCGTGGCCAAGACGGTTGATCATTTTGGCGGTATAGATGCGGTGATCAACAATGCATCGGCCATCTTCCCGCGATCGACAGCCGAAACGCCGATCAAGCGCTGGGATCTGATGCATCAGGTCAATGCGCGCGGCACATTCCTGGTCACGCAGAAATGCCTGCCGCATCTGGAAAAATCCGAAAATCCGCACATCCTGGCCCTGTCGCCGCCGCTGGACATGGATCCGAAATGGTTTGCGCCGCATGTCGCCTATACCAGTGCGAAATACGGGATGAGCCTTTGCATTCTGGGCTGGTCCGGGGAGTTCAGGGGCAAGATTGCCGCCAATGCGATCTGGCCGCGTACGGCAGTGGCCACCGCGGCCATCGCCAATGTGCTGGCCGGAGAAGATGCTTTCCGGAATTGCCGCAAGCCTGAGATACTGGCCGACACCGCCTATCACGTGCTGACCAAGCCGGCGGCCAGCTTCACCGGAAACTTCCTGATTGATGACAGCTTCCTGGTATCGGAAGGAGTGACGGACCTGGATCAGTACTCGGTCTCGCCGGGCGAGGAATTGCTGCCCGATTTCTTCGTGCCGGAAAACCCGCCTGCGCCCGAAGGCGTCAGGATCATGAATGTGTCGCTGACCCATTAGCCCTCCGTATAAAAAGTGATTTGCGTTTTGCGTAAAATTCCCATCATGGGGGTTTAGAGCGTCGCACTCTGCGAATCCTGTGGTTCGCTTTGTCCAACCGGCCTGTCGACGCAGGCCTATTTGGCGTTTCTGACCCATGCTGCTCATTGATACGTTTGCCGGGCCGAGTCTCATCGAGGGCGTCGGCGTTTTTGCTGCGGAATCTGTCCGGAAAGGCAGCCATGTCTGGACTCTCGACCTGTCGATCGACCGAATCGTCACACCCGAAGAGCTTGACCGGGCCAGCCCCGTCTATCAGCGCTTTATCGAGCGCTATGCCTATTTCGATGCCGGGCTTGGCGGCTATCTGCTCGACGGAGACCATTCCCGCTTTCTCAATCACAGCGATGATGCGGCGATCGAGTTCCGCGCTGATGGTGACGGTTATGCCCGGCGGGATATCGGCAAAGGCGAGGAACTGACCTGTAACTACAGTGAATTCATGCCTAACCTGGTAATCCTGCCTTCGCGGGTGAAGGATTTTCAGGGCTCAAGGCCCTGACGGCTTTCCGCGAGCGGATACGCGGGCTAGATCGGGGGCATGAAAACCGTCATTCTGACCTCCGACGCGGGTTTCGATCACCGCGTTCCGCCGCCCCATATTGAAACCCCGGCGCGCTTGCGCGGCGTCCTTGATGCCATGGCGGATACGCCAGCCCTGTCAGATATGCAGCGGATCCAGGCCCGGCCCGCGACGCGTGAGGAAGTCGGGCGCATGCATACGCCCGCGCATCTGGATGCTGTGTTCAATGGCGAGCCGGGAAGCCATGAAGCCTTTCACGGCTTTGATTTCGACACCTATATGTGCCGTGGATCGCTGAATGCGGCGCTTCGCGGAGCCGGCGCGGCGGTGCAGGCGGTTGACATGATCATGGCCGGCGAAGCCGAGGCTGCCTTTTGTGCCACGCGTCCGCCGGGCCATCATGCCGAACGCAACCGGCCCATGGGCTTCTGCCTGTTCAACAATATCGGTGTCGCCGCCATGCATGCGCTGGATCATTACGGATTATCCCGCGTCGCCATCATCGATATCGATGTGCACCACGGAAATGGCTCACAGGATCTGGCCGAGGGCGAGCCGCGTGTGATGTTCGCCTCCATTCATGAGTCGCCCCTCTATCCCGGCACCGGCATGGAAGACGAGACCGGGCTGAACGGCAATGTTGTCAATGTCACAGTAGCGGCAGGATGCGGCGGGGATGCGTGGCTGGCGCGGCTGGAAAATGACCTGTTGCCCAAAGTCGAGGCGTTTGCGCCGGAATTTGTTTTCGTATCAGCCGGTTTTGACGGGCACCGGGCCGATCCGCTCGGCGGCCTCCTGCTCGACGAGGGCGATTATATCCGGGCGGCGGAGCGGCTGTGTGATCTGGCGCGCAAGTCGGCATCATCGCGGCTTGTGTGTTGCCTTGAGGGCGGTTACGACATCGGAGCGCTGGGCCGTTCGGCTGCGGCATTCACCGAGACACTGTCGAGGGGCCAGGGGAGCCATTCGACAGCCCTTTAACGCCCCGCTCAACGGATTTCATGGCTGATACATCCTCCCATGATTTGCCGCCTTCCGGCTCCATAACCATTGCCCGTCATGGCCAGCCCGATGCCGACCGCACGGTGCGGATTGACTGGGAAGGGTATGAGCACTGGTGGAAAGGCTATGATGCGGCCGGGCTGGCACCGGGACAGTCGCCTCCGGATATGCTGAAAAAGGCTGCCGAAGATGCTGCTGTTGTGTTCAGCAGCTCCCTGCCACGGGCTATCGAGACGGCGCAGGCGGCTGCACCGGGCCGGCGGCTGGTGATCGACCCCGATTTTGTCGAAGCGCCGCTGCCGCCACCGCAAATGATCGGCACGCTGAAACCGGGAACCTGGGGCGTCTATGCCCGGATCTTCTGGTGGCTGGGGGCCTCGCGCGGGCTGGAAACCCGGCGTGAGGCCGAGTTGCGCGCGGAGCGCGCCGCCGACAAGCTGGTCATCGCTGCCGAGCGCGGACCGGTAGTCTTGTGCGCGCATGGCTGGTTCAACCGGATGCTGAGGCCTGCCCTTCGCCGCCGCGGCTGGAAATGTGTGCAGGATGGCGGCGACACCTACTGGTCGTACCGGCGCTATGAACGCACTTGCTAGTCCGGCGCTGATTGCGGCGAGATAACCATCTGCCTATTGTGAAGACCGAAACCGGGAGGACGATGTGTCCGACGAACAGACCCCAATCGAGACGATGAGCTTTGAAGCGGCTCTGGCGGAGCTTGAAGGCATCGTCCAGCAGCTTGAATCCGGTGATGTCGAACTGGAAAAATCGATCGCCATTTATGAGCGTGGCGCGGCGCTGAAGGCGCATTGCGAGACCAAGCTGCGGGAAGCCGAACTGAAAGTCGAGAAAATCGTTCTGGATGATAACGGGCGGATCAGCACGGAAGATGCCGGTCTGGCCTGATGGACGATTTTCGCGCCCTTCTGGCGGAGACCGCTGATCGCGTCACAGTGGCGATGGATGCCCTGTTGCCGCGCGCCAACGGGCCGGAAACCGCCCTCCTGTCCGCCATGCGCTATGCCGCACTGGGTCCGGGCAAGCGCTTGCGGCCCTTCATCACCATTGAGGCTGGCCGGATTGTCGGGGCCGATGAACGCGGCCTGCTCCGCGTGGCGACGGCCATTGAATGCATCCACGCCTATTCGCTGATCCATGACGATCTGCCGTGCATGGATGATGATGATGTGCGGCGCGGTCGCCCGACGGTTCACAAGGAATATGACGAGGCGACGGCGGTTCTGGCGGGCGATGCCCTGCAGACATTTGCCTTTGAAATCCTGGCGAGCCCGGAAACCGATGCCAGTTCGGCCCGGCGGATCGAGCTGATTGCCCGTCTGGCGGCGGCGTCGGGTGCCCGCGGCATGGTTGGCGGGCAGATGATCGATATGAGCGCTGACCGTGCCGATGCCGATATCAACATCATTACCCGCATGCAGCGTATGAAGACCGGCGCGCTGATCGCGTTTTCGGCGGAAGCCGGGGCTATCCTCGCGGGGGCCGGGGCGGACGTCCGGCGGGCGCTGGAAGGTTATGCGCATGATATCGGTCTTGCGTTCCAGATCAGAGATGATTTGCTGGACGCCGAAGGCAATGCCGCCGAAACCGGAAAAGCGGTGGGCAAGGACGATCATCATGGCAAGGCCACTTTTGTGACGATTCTTGGCCTTGATGGTGCGCGAGACCGGGCGCGTCGTCTTGCCGCGCAAGCCAAGGATCACCTTGAACCCTTCGGTGAAAGTGCGAACCTTCTGCGACGGGCAGCCGATTATGTGCTTGAACGGCGCTCCTGATTAACTGAAAGCGAAAGCTTATGGCCTCTGACACTCCGACCCTCGATCTCGTATCCTCGCCCGCCGACATGAAGGATATGGATATTGCCAGCCTCAGATCGCTGGCAGACGAGTTGCGGAAGGAGACCATTGATGCCGTTTCGACAACCGGCGGGCATCTGGGGGCCGGTCTGGGTGTGGTGGAACTTACCGTCGCCCTGCATCATGTTTTCGATACGCCGGACGATATCCTGATCTGGGATGTCGGCCATCAATGCTATCCGCACAAAATTCTCACTGGCCGCCGAGACCGCATCCGCACCCTGCGTCAGGGCGGCGGGCTGTCCGGATTCACCAAGCGCTCGGAAAGCGAATACGACCCGTTCGGCGCGGCGCATGCCTCGACCTCGATATCCGCGGCGCTGGGCTTTGCGGTCGCGCGTGACCTGAAGGCTGAAGACACCAATGTCATTGCCGTGATCGGTGACGGGGCGATGTCGGCGGGCATGGCCTATGAGGCCATGAACAATGCCGGGGCCATGGCCAAGCGTATGGTGGTCATCCTCAATGACAATGACATGTCCATTGCGCCGCCGGTCGGGGCGATGAGCCATTATTTTGCCAATCTGGTCTCGTCGCGGGGCTACCGGTCCTTCCGCAAGGTGGGCAAGGCGGTCGCCAAGGCGGTCGGCCTCGAGAAGACGATCCGCAAGGCCGAGGAATATGCCCACGGCATGGCCGTCGGCGGAACGCTGTTCGAGGAGATGGGCTTTTACTATGTCGGCCCGATCGACGGGCATGATCTGGATGCGCTGACCCAGGTCCTGAAAAATGTGAAGAGCTTCGACCGTGGACCGGTGCTGGTCCATGTGGTCACCCAGAAAGGCAAGGGCTATGCGCCTGCCGAGGCCTCTGATGACAAGTATCACGGCGTGGCCAAATTCAATGTCGTCACCGGCGAGCAGAAGAAATCCAGCGGCGGGCCGCCCGGATATACGAAAGTGTTCGCCCAGTCGCTGATCCGCGAGGCGGAGCGCGATGACCGGATCTGTGCCATTACCGCTGCCATGCCCGGCGGAACCGGGCTGGACCTGTTCGGCGAAGCCTTTCCGGACCGGACATTCGATGTCGGCATTGCCGAACAGCATGCGGTGACGTTTGCCGGCGGGCTGGCGGCAGCCGGCATGAAACCCTTTGCCGCAATCTATTCGACCTTCCTTCAGCGCGGCTATGACCAGGTCGTCCACGATATCGCCATCCAGAAGCTGCCGGTCCGCTTTGCCATTGACCGCGCGGGCCTGGTCGGAGCCGACGGGGCCACTCATGCCGGGGCATTCGATATTGGTTATCTGGGGGCGCTGCCGGGCTTTGTGCTGATGGCGGCATCGGACGAGGCCGAACTGGCGCGCATGGTCGCGACATCGGTTGCCATTGATGACGGGCCGAGCGGATTCCGTTATCCGCGGGGCGCGGGCATCGGAATTGATATTCCCGAATTGCCGGAACCGCTGGAAATCGGCAAGGGCCGGATTATCCGGGAAGGCAGCCGCATCGCCATTCTCTCGCTCGGCGGGCGTCTGCAGGAAACGCTGAAAGCCGCAGATGATCTCGCCGCGCGGGGCTTGTCTGCCACCGTCGCCGATGCCCGGTTCGCCAAGCCGCTGGACGAGGCGTTGATCCTGCGCCTGGCCCGCGAGCACGAAGTGCTGATCACGATCGAGGAAGGCGCGCGCGGCGGCTTCGGGGCGTTTGTCCTGCACATGCTGGCCGAACGTGGAGCGCTGGATGCCGGTCTCAAGATCCGCACGATGACTCTGCCGGATATCTTCCAGGACCAGGACACGCCAGAGGCCATGTATGCGGCGGCGGGGCTGACGGCGCCGCATATCGTCAGCTGTGTGCTCGACGCGCTGGGCCGTGATGAGGAAGCCGCCGCGGTGATCGGCGCTGCCCAGTAAGCCGGTGAGCAAGGCCCGTCTGGACGTCTATCTGGCCGAAAGCGGTCAATTCGAAAGCCGGGCGCGGGCCCGCGCCGCCATTGAGGGCGGCAAGGTCCGGGTTGATGGCAAGACAGTCCTGAAAGCATCCTTTCCTGTCCCCGAAGGGGCCTGTGTCGAGGCCGAAGACCTCCATCCCTGGGTCAGCCGCGCAGCCCTGAAGCTGAAGGGTGCGCTGGCTGTATTCGATGTCGATGTGGCGGGAAAGACCTGCCTTGATATTGGCGCTTCGACCGGCGGTTTCATTGATGTCCTGCTTGAGGCGGGTGCGCGTCATGTCACCGGCGTTGATGTCGGGACCGGCCAGCTTCACCCGGCATTGAAATCGGATTCGCGGGTGACGTCGCTGGAGCGACAAGATGCCCGCGACCTGGTGCTGGCCGACCTGCCATGTGCGCCGGACATCATTACCTGTGATGCCAGCTTCATCGGGCTCGCCAAAGTGATCGAGCGGCCATTATCGCTGGCGGCCGGTCAATGCGATCTGATCGCCCTGTTCAAGCCGCAATTCGAAGTTGGCCGGAGCCATGTCGGCAAGGGGGGGCTTGTCAAGGACAACGCCGCCCTGCAGGCGGCGCTGGAACGGTTCCGGATATGGCTGAATGGCCGGGAGGGATTCGAAATCCGCGGTGTAACAGACAGTCCCGTGACGGGCGGGGACGGAAACCGTGAATTCCTCGTCCACGCCCGCAAGGGGTAAGGTCAGAGCGCTCTATTGCGCCGGCCGCCAGATGCCGTCCACGCCCTGGCACATATAGACGTCATTAGCCGTGATGGTGCCATACTGGTTCTGGCTGCGCGTTGTCATCCAGCGGCAATTGCCATTCTGGGGCACTCCGGCCTGGTAAACGCGGCCTGAAGTGACCGGTGCGCCCGCCAGACCTTCATTCCCGTACTGGGTCGTGCTGCCATAATAGGGGTCGGTGGCATATCCGTCATTGGCATAGCCATCCTGATAGTAGCCGTCCTGGTAATAGCCATCATCGGGATAACCGGAATTGTTATAGCCGGAATTATTGTAGCGATTGTCGTAATACGGATCCTGATAGCCGCCATTATTGCCATAATAGCCGGTCTGGCGGTTATCATATCCCGGCGCGCAAGGCTGTCCGCCTGCGACGCCCGCCCCGACAAGCGCGCCGACGCCGGCACCGGCCACAACGGCGAGGTCATTGCTGTGCCGTTCATTCTGGCGATATCGGTCATAGCCGTGATGGCGGCCATAACCGCGATGCCCCCGGTAGCCACGGCCGCGATAGCTGTCGCGGTCGTCGAATTCGTCCTCGATCTCGGCGCCAAGAACGCCGCCGAGAATGGCGCCCACAACGGCGCCGGCGACCTGACGGCCCTGGCGATTGGATTCGCACTCATGGTAGGACTGATTGCGGGTCTGGGCCTCAGCCGCCGGGATGAGCGCCATCACTGAAGCGGCGGAAACGAGCAATGTACGAAAACCGGTCATGTTAGAACCTCCGTTCCTGACGCCAGTTCGTCCGGCGTCCTGATCAAAACCTATGCCAATCGTGATGAGCCTGACATGAACAAAAAACCGGCTCCTGTTCAGGAACCGGTTTCTTGCGCTATTTGCGTGGCTTACTGGTAGCTGGCGACTTGCCAGCGGCCATAGGCATCCTGGCACATGCGGACTTCGTCGATGACGAAGCTGCCATCCGGCATGTAGATCTCCGCATCACCCCAGCGGCAGCGGCGATTGCCGACCGTGTAGTAGTCGCGCGCATACACCACGCCGCGGACGCCGGAATACGGATTGTGCCAGTAATACGGGCTGTTGTGGGTGAAGGCGTAGCCAACCGCATAGTGCAGCTGACCCCGGTCGCAGGAATTCAGCGCCGAGCCAACGCCTGCCCCGAAGAAGCCGCCGATCACCGCACCGGCTGCACCATCATCTGCGACAGCGGCACCGAACAGTGCGCCCAGAATGGCTCCGGCCAGAACCTGGTCGCCGTTCGCACGGCAACCGCGATCATAATAATTGTATGTGTAGCGGTTGTAGCCGGCATCATAATAGCGGGCATGATAGCGCCAGCTGGCCCGCGCCGGACGATGATAGCTGCTGTAATAGCGGCGGGCATCGATCCGGCCATTCACATAGCCACGGCGGTAGGATCCACGGGAATCCCGGAAGGTGTGGCCGCTGCGATAGCCGCCATGCCGGTTCACCCTGACATCATGGCCGCCACGATAAACGTTATGATGACCTCCGCGTGTGCCCCGATAAATGTCGGTACGGGTTCCGCGCGTGCCACGATAGCCGTCATAGCGGCCACCACGTGTTCCGCGATAGACATCCGTCCGGCTTCCACGGCCACCTCGATAGCCATCATTACGGCCGCCGCGTCCTCCGCGATAGCCGGTATCCTGGCCGCCTCCACTGCCGCGATAACCATGGCCGCGTCCACCCCGGCCGCCGCGATAACCATCACCCCGGCCGCCGCGGCCCCCGCGGAGACCATTGTCATTTCCGCCCCGGCCACCGCCAGCGCCCCTGCCGCCGCGATCACCTCTACCCGGCGGGGTGGCGGTTCGCATGCCGCCGGATTCGTTGGGCAATACTGCTCCGCCAGCGCGCGGTCCGCGACCGCCACGGGCGCCGCCGTCTGAACCGCCACGGCCACCCCGGACCCCTTCGCCTCTGCCGCCGCGCCCGCCACGGGCACCATCGCCGCCGCCGCGTCCACCGCGGGCGCCGTCACCCCGGCCACCCCGCCGCCCGTCATTCTGGGCGATCGTGATTTCCTGCGAAGCGTTGAGGGACGCGCCCAGGAGCGGTGCGTCGGTCTGTTGTACAAGAGCGTCCGCGGCCGGCGCCTCGATGGACGCTGCCATCGCAAGGGCCAGAGCCGTTGCAGCCGTCAGCGAAGTCAGTCTGATTGTGAGCATGGATTGCTTCTCCTTTCGGATAAGCCGCACAGGGGCGACCCATTGCCACAAGGTTAACGAATCCGTCATGACGCTAACATGAACGTCTGGTTCAGGTTGGCCGGGTCACCCGACCTGTCCACGATGCCTGAGCTTCTGATCGGCCAGAATGATCGCGGCCATGGCCTCGGCAACCGGGACGGCCCGGATACCGACGCAGGGATCATGCCGGCCTTTGGTGGAAATGATTGTCTCGTTAAGGTCCCGGTCCAGCGTCCGCCGTTCGATCCTGATCGACGAGGTCGGCTTGATGGCGATCCGCATGACAATATCCTGACCGGTTGAAATGCCGCCGAGCACACCGCCATTGTGATTGGACAGAAATTCGGCACCGTCCCTGCCGGCCACCATTTCATCGGCCGCGTCTTCGCCACGCATGGCCGCCGCCGCAAAGCCGGCACCGATTTCCACGCCTTTTGCAGCCGGAATGGACATCATGGCGGCCGCCAGTTCCGCATCTAGCTTGCCATAGACCGGTTCGCCCCAGCCAGCCGGGAGGCCCGAGGCATGGAGCTCGACGATCGCGCCGGTCGACGAGCCCTCGCTGCGGAGCTGATTAAGGCGGCTGGCCCACGCCTCGACGATGCCGGCGTCCGGCGAAAAGAAGGGATTGTTGCCGGTCTCCTCCCAATCCCAGGCGGTTTTGCTGGCCGGAATATCCCCGAGCTGGATCAAGGCGGCGCGAATCCGGATTTGCGGGCCGAGCACCTGCCGGGCGATGGCGCCTGCCGCGACGCGCGCTGCGGTCTCGCGGGCCGATGACCGGCCGCCACCGCGATAATCACGAACGCCGTACTTGGTGTCATAGGTATAATCGGCATGGCCCGGCCGCCATTTGTCGCGGATATCGGTATAGTCCTTCGAGCGGGCATCGGTGTTTTCGATGATCAGGGAGATGGGCGCGCCCGTGGTGACGGGGCCATCTGTGCGGTCATCTGCGAATGTGCCGGAGAGAATGCGCACCGCGTCTGCCTCCTGCCGCGGAGAGACATGCCGTCCGGTTCCCGGCCGGCGCTTGTCCAGCCATGGCTGGATCAGGCTTTCATCCAGGGGCAGGCCGGGCGGGCAGCCATCAATAACCGCGCCCAGGGCCGGTCCATGGCTTTCGCCCCAGGTGGTGACGCGGAATAATCGTCCGAAAGTATTGTTCGACATTGGATGGCCCGTTCTTTCCGGCCGCAAACTAGATCAGCGGATGGCCAGCGTCACGCTGCAGACCGGGCCTTTCGCAGCCAGCCTGCCATCCGTGCGGCAGGCGGGCGTTTGACGAAATCGTCGATAAACCGGTCGAGACCGCTTGTGTCAACGGCTTCAGGGCCTGTCGAGCCGGCGATGACGCGGATCACAGCGGTAAAGGCGCTATCCCCGATCGCCGAGACCCGAGCCCCGGAGACAGTTCCCGGTTCTATTCGGAAAACGCCGCTGCGCCCGTTCTGGCTGGCGGTTCTGGCAACACCCTCTCGCGCTTCGTCCCCGGAAAGCGTGAGGACGATCTCCATTCCGCAGGATTTTTCCAGGCAGCGAATGGCTTTGACCGCGTCAGCCAGACGGGACAGCGTTTCGGGCGTGGCCGGTGTATGATCGGGATGCAGTGCCTTGGCGCGCTGGCGAAAGGCAGCTTTTGCCTCAGCCAGAGACGCCCCCGGCTCAAGCCCCAGCACGTTCAATGCGCGCAGAATGTCCGGATCAGATCCCCACATGTAGCGCAAGGTAGATTGAGGAAGGTTCCTGATTGGTTGACGCGCGATATACGCCTATATGGTTGTGCAGTGAGGAGACAGAAAATGAGCCGGAAAACGAGCGATATACCGCAATCCCCCACGGCCGAGGACTATCAGGCGGCGGCCGAGGCGAATGCAGCGGAGATTTTCGACCGCGATGATCCGTTTTCCCTGTTTGCCGACTGGTTTGCCGACGCGAAACGCAAGGAGCCCAATGATCCCAATGCCATGGCGCTGGCCACGGCGGACGAGACCGGCCTTCCGGATGTCCGGATGGTCCTCCTCAAGGATTTTGATGCGGACGGCTTTGTCTTCTACACGAATCTGGAAAGCGCCAAGGGCTTGCAGATCGGGGCCAATCCGCAGGCCGCGCTGTGCTTTCACTGGAAAAGCCTGCGCCGCCAGGTGCGGCTGCGTGGCGCCGTGGAGCCGGTGACGCCGGACGAAGCGGATTCGTATTTTGCCTCCCGCGCCCGGGACAGCCGTATCGGCGCCTGGGCGTCGAAACAGTCGCGGCCGCTGGAAAGCCGGTTCGCGCTGGAAAAAGCGGTGGCAAAAGAGGCGGCGCGATTTGGTCTCGGCACGGTGCCCCGACCGCCGCACTGGTCCGGCTTCCGGCTGAAGCCGCATCATTTCGAATTCTGGCGTGACCGGCCCTTCCGGCTGCACGACCGCCTGGTGTTTGACCGCCGGGGCACCAGCTGGACAACATCGCGCCTCTATCCCTGAGCGCGGGACGCAACAAACGCCTTCAACGCCTTGCCGACCCGGGAGGTGGCTTTCAGCTTGTCCTTCAGTGGCATGGCGATGGGCGGATCAATATTGGTCTTGTTGACATCCACCACATAGAGGCGGCCATCCATCTGGTCGCGCAAGACATCCATGGCCCCCCATTCCAGTCCCATGCGGGCGGCAAATTCGATGAGGCTGGCGGTCTCCATTTCCGAGAAAGCCTCACCCGTTTCGACCAACCGGACATCGGAATTGATATTGGTAAACCGTTTGCCGATCTGGCGGCGCTTGATGAACAGCAAGGGCATCTCGCGGCCGACGATAACACAACGGTAATCCATGACCTCGTTGTCACCGCACCGGTTGTCCACCAGGCGCTGATAGGCGCAGTCCGGTTTCGGCGTGAACGGAGCCTGCAGGACGCGGCCGTCATGGGCCCCGTTGATTTCCGATTTCTCGACGACAGGACCGGCATGAATGGAAGGGTCGACGGCAATCCCATATCCGAAGGTCTGTTCGAAAACGCGGGCAACATGCGATTTCGATACGTCGCAGCACCCGAAATTCATATGCGCCCGGGACGGCGGCAGCAGGGGCGGGGGAGAGGCCGTCGTGTCCTCGAAATAGATAGTCAAATCCGCCTTTGACTGATCGCGGACAATCCGGCCGCCAACGGCATGGGTGCAGGACCAGATGAAATACCATGGCCTTGGCCGCTGCGGCGTGAAAGCGATTCGCGGACCGCGATGCCGCAAGGCGGCGAGGCGCCAGACTTCCATGCAGACATAGAAGATCAGCCAGTTCAGACAGACGGCAAGGAATTTGCGGCGCAGGGGCAATTGGTGCCCTGTGCTCTTGATCGACACGATTCCGTCGCGGTAGGCCCAGTCTGACCACCAGAAGGCGCTGTTCATGATCGCGTCCTGTTTCAAGCGCCCCTGACCGGGCACGCATTCGGGTGATTAGCGGTCCAAGGCTTGCGTGGAAAGCCCCGAGTTGAAACGGGGCTGTATCATGCCGGGATGGGTTCAAGCCATGAATTTTCTGTCAGCGCGCTTGCGCAGGGCTGTTTTTATCCTGTTAATGCTGGCTGCGGTACAGGCGGTTCCGAGTGTTTTTTCGGCATCGGTGGGTGCAGAGACCGCAGCAGATCGCAGCCTGACACTGCGACTGGCTATTGATTGACTTTCCGGTGCGCCGCATGAATCGGCGACCAGTCACCAGCAGGGTTAGCGCGTAAATGTTCGGATACATTGCCCGGCGAATTCTGATCGCCATACCCACAATACTGGTGATCATTACTGTTGCATTTTTCATGATGCGCGCCGCTCCGGGTGGTCCATTTGATCTCGAGCGCCCAATGCCGGAAGAAGTCCGGCAGAACATTCTCGAGCATTTCGGTTTCGACAAACCTCTGCACGAACAGTATTTCGCCTATCTGGGTGATCTGGTTCAGGCCGATCTGGGTCCGTCCCTCCGTTTCCGCGACAAGACGGTTTCCGACATCATTGCCGAAGGCTTTCCCGTCAGCGCCACTATCGGCGGACTGTCCATATTGCTGGCGTTGCTTGTGGGCTCGCTGATGGGTGCGATTGCAGCCTTGAGACAGAACAAGCTGACGGATTTTGCCGTCATGGGCTTTGCCATGGGCGGAATCACGATTCCGCCCTTTGTCATGGGACCGATACTGGCCCTGATATTCGGTATCGGGCTGGGATGGCTGCCGGTGGGGGGGCTGGATCCCCGCTATGGCATGACGCCCGAGCGGCTGGTCTTGCCAGTCATCACGCTGGCCTTGCCGCAGATCGCAATTGTTTCGCGCCTGATGCGTGCCAGCATGATCGAGGTGCTGCGCTCGAACTATATTCGCACGGCGCGTGCCAAGGGCCTGTCTGCGCCAGCGGTTCTGTTCCGCCATGCCCTTCGGGCGGCCGTGCTTCCGCTGGTCAGCTATATCGGACCGGCGTCGGCGGCTCTGGTCACGGGGTCCATCGTGATCGAACAGGTGTTCCAGTTGCCCGGCATTGGCCGTCAGTTCGTCATGGCTGCGCTGCAGCGTGACTACACGGTCGTGATGGGCGTGGTGATCCTGTACGCTTCGCTGATCATTCTTCTCAATCTGCTTGCCGATCTGGTTTATGCGGCGCTGAATCCACGGGTGAAGTTCGAGTGAAAACGATAGTCGGATCCGAGCAGAACGCCGAAGCCATCGAAAAGGCGGCGATTGAAGGCCGTTCCCTGTGGGACGACGCTTTGGCGCGTCTGTTCCGCAACAAGGCCGCTGTGGGCAGCATGATCGTGCTCGGCCTCCTGGTGCTGATTGCCGTGGTGGGGCCGTATCTCTGGCCGCACAGTCATGAAACGATCTACCGCGAGCGGGTCTGGCTGGCGCCAACATTCGAGAATTTGCATATTTTCGGGACAGATGCGCAGGGGCGTGATCTGTTTGCACGGACACTGATCGGCCTGCGCGTGTCGCTGATGGTCGGTGTTGTGGCGTCTCTGGTTTCGCTGGTGATCGGCGTTTTCTGGGGCGCAACAGCCGGGTTTATCGGCGGCCGCGTTGACCAGGTGATGATGCGGATCGTGGACGTGCTCTACTCGCTGCCCTTCATCTTCTTCGTCATCATCCTGATGGTGGTTTTCGGCCGCAATATCATCCTGATCTTTGTTGCTATCGGTGCGGTCGAATGGCTGACCATGGCGCGGATTGTCCGGGGCCAGACCATCTCCATCAAGAATATGGAATTTGTCGAAGCGGCCGAGGCCGCCGGTGTATCGCGTCTGGCCATTATCCGCCGCCACATCATTCCGAACGTGCTGGGTCCGGTCATCGTCTATGTCACCCTGACCATCCCCGTCGTGATTCTGGCGGAGAGCTTTCTGAGCTTTCTCGGCCTTGGCGTTCAGGAGCCGCTGACCTCGCTGGGCCGTCTGATTGCCTATGGTGCCCAGGACATGCAGATCGCCACCTGGACACTCTTCGTTCCGGCCGGGACGATGATGCTGACGCTGTTCTGCTTCAACTTCATCGGCGATGGCGTCCGGGACGCCATCGATCCGAAAGACCGCTGATCAGCGTTCGCGGTGAACGCGGATGGCCCGTCCGCGGCCATTGATCTGCATCAGGTAACTGTCGAGGGATGCGCGGCGGATTTCCGCGAAATTCGTGTCATCATCATCGTAATTGATGCGTCCGGCCCCGGATTGATCCCAGACCTGACCATTGGTCATGTAGAAGCGGTGGCGGTTATAGGCCATTTCGCGGATACGTTCGATTTCCATGACGACGCGTTCAACTCCGCCTTCATCATCGCGTTCGACCACCTGGACACCATTTATCGGACTACGGTCAGCTGTTGCCGCCGGTGTTTCCTCTGCGTCATCGCCGCCACGGCCGGTCAGCCGGGCAAACAGGCCGCGGGATTCTTCTTCTGCCTCGTCATTTGAAGCAACAGGCACAGGTTCCCGGGCAGGCGGCGGGGCCGGGGGCTCTACCGTTTCACCGGTTTCGGCAGCGGCCAGCCGTTCCGGTGTGGAGGACGGGTCCAGAGGGTCGGGTGTATTACCGGTTCCCCGGGCGAACATGGACAGGCTCAGGCGCGGCATGCTGGGCAGGTCAAATCCGAATGAGTCGCGCTCGACCGCCTCAACGTCTTCACGATAGATGCCGACGAGGCCGTTCTGCCTTTCTTCGGACAAGCGCCCCGCTGCGGCATCAAAGCAGGCGAGCCGCGAGGCCTCATCGGCAATCTGCTGGCAGACCAGAATGTCATCAATGGGGTCGGACGACTGAGCCGAAACGCCGGATGACATCATAAGGCCGAGTGCGGTGGCCGACAGAATGGAGACCTTGAATTCGGATAGTTTACACATTCCGGGTATTTCCCTTGTTCTATTCTTCACGGCGGACGCGGAACCAGCGGCCCCGGTCATTCAATTGCATCTGGTGCGAACCGAGCATGGCGCTACGGACCGCAACCGACATTTCCGTTGGCGGCTGGCGCCGGGAATAAAGCACGCGTGTATCGTCGATCTGCCGCCAGACCTGACCATTCTGCAGTGTCACGATCAGCCGGTCGTACGGATCACGCTCGAGATTCTGTACCGCCAACCCCTCGATGCCGGTGATATCGCCTTCATCATTGCGGACCACAGTGCGGGACGTTGGCGCATTTTCCGCGCCCCTTCCGGGTTCCGCCGCATCCGCGAGGTCTGTCGATGCGCCGCCGGACAGGCTGGGCAGGCTGACACTCGGCAGGCTGGGTAATCTGAATTCCGGTATGTTCAAGCCATAGGTGGCTTCTTCCGCCGCTTCGATATCGCTTCGATTGACGGCAACCACTTCACCCCTGTTTTCAGATTGATAGAGGCTTTCGACAGCCGCATCGAGACAGGCGAGCCGGTGAGCGTTGTCGGCAATCTGCCGGCAATCAAACAATGGCGATAGCGGGGAATCCGTATCCTGAGCAAATGCCGGGACTGTGATTAGAAGGGCGAGCGGGAGTGTTAGTAATCGCGTGTTCATCGTTAACTTGCTATCAGTGGCCGAGTTTCGCAGACTATGCGTGAGTGCTCCGGTCCTGTCGACCGCGAGACGCAATAGGATATGCATAGTCCCAGATTGACAGAACGGGAACGGAGAGGGTCCTGGCGATGCCAAACAAGTTGAATTTCCGGATTACGCTATTGATGGCTGCATCCGCGGTCACGCTGGCCGCATGTGGCGGCTCAGGTGAGGTTGATCAGAGCTCCGTTGTTCTGCACCGGGGCAATAGCGCCGAACCCCTGACGCTCGACCCTCACAAGGCCAGCGGCACCTGGGAAAACAATATCATCGGCGACATGTTCATCGGCCTGTTCACCGATGACGCGAACGCCGCCCCCATCCCCGGCATGGCGGAAAGCTGGGAGGTCAGCGAAGACGGGCTGACCTGGACTTTCACCCTGCGCGAAGCAGTGTGGTCGGACGGCGTGCCCGTCACGGCTCATGATTTCGAATATGCCTTCCAGCGAATTCTGAATCCCGCCACGCTCGCGCAGTATTCCTCTCTGCTTTATCCGATCGAGAATGCCGAGGCCGTTAATACAGGCGCCATGCCGCCGGAGGCAGTCGGGGTGGAGGCGCTGGATGACCGGACCCTGGAAATCCGGCTCGAAAACCCCGCCCCCTATTTGCTCGGCCTGTTGACGCACTACACGACCTTCCCCGTGCCCCGGCACATTGTGGAGCAATATGGCGACCAGTGGATCCAGCCGGAGCATATCGCCGTCAACGGCCCGTATGAGCTGGTTCAGTGGTCGACCAACAATTTTGTTCACGTCGAGCGCAACGAGCTGTTCTACGATAATGAAAATGTCTGCATCGACGAGGTGTTCTATTACCCGACGGTTGATGCATCAGCCGGTGTCCGCCGTGTCCAGAATGGCGAACTGCATCTGAACAATGAATTTCCGGGCCAGCATATCGATCGGCTGCGCCGCGAAATGCCGGACTATGTCAGAACCCACCCGTTCATGGGGACTGTCTACTTCTCGATAAATAACGATATTGATGCCTTCAGCGACCCGCGTGTCCGCAATGCGCTGGGCATGTCGATCAACCGCGAATTCCTGGCCGAGGAAATCTATCGCGACGGGCGCTCGGCGGCCTATTCTCTGGTGCCGCCGGATGTTGCCAATTATGCCGGCGGTGTCGAGGCGGAATGGGCTGGCCTGCCCATGGAAGAGCGCCGTGCCCGTGCGCGCGACCTGTTGATGGAAGCCGGATACGGACCGGACAATCCGCTGGAGTTCGAATATTCGCACCGCTCGACCGGCGACAATCCGCGGATCGCACCGGTCGTCCAGCAGGACTGGGAGAGCATTGCGGACTGGGTGGATGTGGATCTCCGTCAGATCGAGACCCAGATTCATTATGAAAACCTGAGATCCGCCGACTATGAAATTGGTGATGGCGGATGGATCGCGGACTACAACGATCCCTATAATTTCCTGTTTCTCGCTGAAGAACGCTCCATTCCGATGAATTATTCGCGTTATCGCAATCCAGAGTATGATGACCTGATTTCGCGGGCCAATCAGGAGCTCGACATGGAAATCCGCGCCAGCATGCTGGCGGAAGCCGAGCAGATGATGATTGATGACATGCCGATCATTCCGGTCGTGTTCTATGTAAACCGGGCTGTGGTCAGCCCTGAAGTGACGGGGTGGGAAGACAATATCGTCCATATCCACCGTACCCGCTTCATGTGCCTGCAGGGGGCCCAGCAGGCCGCATCGGGTTCAAGCGGCGAGACATCAGCCGATTGATCTGAACTGCATCCGGCTTTGCACCCCTCCTTCTTCGGCGTAGATTGCGCCGCAAGGGGGAGGGGTTTTTCATGTCGGATCCTGTTATGGACGCTGCCACAGCGGATGCTCTGGCATCGGAGGCTTCCAAAGCGAAACGGGGGCATCCGGCTTCGCGTTTTGATCACACAATTGAGGGGGAGTGCTCCAATTGCGGCACGCCGCTGAAGGGGCAGATCTGCCATAGTTGCGGTCAAGACAGCGATATTCTGCAACGGCCATTCTGGAATCATGTGCTCGAAATACTCGACGGGCAGCTGGGGGTTGACGGCAAGCTCTGGCGGACCCTACCGGCGCTGATGTTCCGCCCGGGTTATGTCACGCGGCAATATCTCAGCGGTGTCCGCGCGCGTTATGTCCAGCCCTTCCGGCTCTACATCTTCGCGAGTTTTGTTTTCCTGTTCCTGCTCTGGGGCGGGTCAGGCGGGATTGGTGACCTGTTTCAGAACGAGGCCGTGGATGTAGATCCCGAAACGATCGCGGAACTGGAAGCCGAAATTGCGGCCATGGAGGTGGAATCACCGGAGCGCGCAGCCCAGTTGAGACGTGTGCTGAACGGGCTGCAGGGGAGTGAAGCCGAGAGCGATAGCTCCGGGGACCTCTCGATAACGGATGCGCTTTCTACCCCTGGAATGCGCGAAGACATGAAAGCCGGCGTCCGGCGGGTATTGCTGCCGGAAGAGGCTACAGAGCCTGCACAGCCCGGAGATGCGGAAATTGTCGTGGGTGAACCGGGCGCAAACCGGATGACCCTGGATGTCAGCGGATTGGCCTGGCTGCCCTACATGGCGCGCGAGCGGCTGGTGCATCAGATCGAAATCATCATTGATGACCCGTCGCGATGGTTCGAAGCGATGCGCGCCTCGGTTTCATGGCTACTGATCCTGCTCCTGCCCGTCTATGCGCTGGTTATCGCAATCGGGCAGGTCTGGCGGCGCGGTTTTTACTATTACGATCACCTGATCGTTTCCCTGCACTTCCATTCTTTCCTGTTTATCCTGATGGCCGGTCTGATGCTGCTTTCCCCCCTCATCGGCGGTTGGGGTGTCCTGATCTTTCTGGTGTGGAGCAATCTCTATCTCTACAGGCTCCACAGGGTTGTCTACGAGCACGGCCGCTTCATGTCCGCGATTCGAACGGTCACGCTGGATTTCACCTACATGATCATCCTGATGTTCGCCTTCGTCCTGCTGATGCTGGTCGGGCTGCTAGCCGCCTGACCTATCGCGGCTGGACGCTGCGAGTGCGCAATTCATTGCCCGTGCCGGCAGATTGCCGGGCCTCCATCAGCGCCCGGAATTCGGGTGAATTCATCAAGGCGTTCAGCTGGGCCAGGGATTGAGCCCCTTCCGCAGAAACGCCGAACAATTCCTGGAAGGCTTCGAATGGCGTTCTCTCGCGTGGGAAGCGTTGCAGGTTCACGGTGGCGTCTTCCTCGATGCCGGCCAGACGCCGCGCTGCGGCAATAGCTTCCATGAGACCGCCGATTTCGTCCACGAGACCGTTTTCCAATGCCTGCTCACCGGTCCAGACCCGGCCCCTGGCGATCTCGCGAACGGCTTCTATGCCGATCTCCCGGCCGTCCGCGACGCGCTGTGTGAAATCCTCGTAGATGTCGGCAAGCTGCGCTTCGACGGCGGCCCGCTGTTCATCGGTCCAGGGTGAGCTTGCCGAGTTGGCGGTTGCGAATTCGCCGCCAACGGCCACTTCCTCGAAATTGACACCGATCAGGCCGAAAGTTTCGCCAAGGCTGATCTTGCCGCCATAGACCCCGATCGAGCCGGTCAGCGTGGTTGCATTGGAGACAATGTAATCGGCCGGTGCGGCGATATAATACCCGCCGGAGGCCGCCGCGCCGCCCATGGACACCACGACGGGGATGCCGCGGTCCTGTGCCCGCCGGATTGCGTCCCAGATCTGGTCCGACGCGACTGAGGAGCCGCCAGGGGAATCGATGCGCAAGATAATGGCCCGGATAGCCGATGCAGAAGCGGCGTTGGTAATGGCTTCGGCCATGGCGTCACCGCCAATGACCGGATCGCCGCCAAAAGGCGACACAATACCCGGGCCGGTCACAATGGCGCCCTGCCCCTCGATGAGGGCGATGCGCGGCCCCTGTTCGGCCAGCACACCGCTGAAGCGGTAATCCTCGATGTTGGCCAGGGTGACATTTCCGCCTGCGCGGTCGATCACCGCCTGCCGCGCGGCGGCCACATGTCCGAGCTGGTCCACCAGCCCGGCACTGGCAGCGGCCTCGGCGCTATGCGGAGCGGATTCAATCAGGGTCCGGAAGGCCTCCAGGTCGAGATTACGGCCGGCGGCGGCATTTGCCAGCGCAACATCATAGATCGAGCCGAAATAGGACAGGGTGGCTTCCAGATGTTCCGGCGTGAAGCCGGTTTCGGTGTAGGTGTTCGGTGCATTCTTGTATTCGAGGAACTGGATGAATTCGGCATCGACCTCGAACCGTTCCAGTGCTGCGCCATAGAAGGGCACTTCGCCGGCCAGTCCGGATGTGGAAAAGCTGGCCGTGTCCTGGAGCCAGATCTCGTCCGCGCTCGAAATGGCCAGGTAATTCGTGACCGATGTTCCGACAAAGCCCTGGGAATGCACAATCACCGGCCGGTCACTCTCGCGGAAGGCCGCGATGGCCCGGTTGATTTCCTCGGCCTGGGCGGGCGTCATGCCGAATTCGTTGGCGCGGATAAAGAGCCCGGCGACGCGACTGTCCCGTCCGGCCCGGTCCAGCAGACGGACCAGGTCGACGACGGAAGTTGATTCCGCGAAGGCAAAGGGCGACCGCGTCGGCTGATCAAGGCGGCTCTCGCGGAGGTCGACTTCCAGGACGAAGCGTCCCGCCGGCAGGCCTGTGTCCTCTGCCGCGCTCGCCCCCATCGCGGATATCAGACCGGCGATTCCGAATATCAGGATGAAGAGGGTCAGGATCGAGCCGATGATGACACCGATGATCGAGCCGAAGAGCGTGACAAAAAACTGTTTCATGGGACTGTCCTGAATTGCGCTGCCTTGCTTACAGCATGCGCATATTGTGCCGGAAACCACGAGGGACAGTCACATCTTTCATCCCGGCGGCCAAAATCCGTGGCAGATGTGCCTTGTACACAACGGGGAAGGTAGAGTGGTCGGAGTAGCAAGATTCGAACTTGCGACCCCCGCCTCCCGAAGACGGTGCTCTACCAGGCTGAGCTATACTCCGACCGGAGCGCGGGCTTATAGCTACTTCGGATACGGGATTCAATCACTACAGCATCACCCCGTTGCATCATCTGCAGTGAGGGGCTATCTACCGCCTCCGCCGCGATACGCGGCCGGCCTGCTGGGGCGTAGCTTAGTTGGTAAAGCAGCGGTTTTTGGTACCGAAGAGCGGAGGTTCGAGTCCTCCCGCCCCAGCCACTCTCATGCAAAGCGATTCTCTCCGCCTGCCGGTTTGCGGTGAGGCGAATGAAAAGTTTTTGCAGCTGCGTCTGTAACAATTTTTTGTGAACACGCTCGCCGCCTTGTCTGCAAGGCCCATACAAGGTGCGTATTTCGTGTTGCGCGGCAAACGCTTGGCAGTAATTCGCCTGTGAAGGGAGAATTCACCATAAAACTGCCATTGCCACCGCATTCGATAGGTGTCTGTCTATTGATTGACGCGCGTCACTTGGTTAGCGTCGAGATTAAGAAGGCGTAATTCGCCGAACGAGACGGGAGGGCAAACTCCCGCGAAGCGAGGGGAAGGGTTCTATTTTCGGGGTGCTTCCCAACTTCTATTCGAATCTGCAGGTTCGGGCCGGCGCTTTGCGGCCGTCCGGCCTCAGAACAAGCAGGGGCTTATCCGGTGCATGGTACCGGACTAGCATAAACAGTCAGTCAGGCGTGGCGGATACAAGCCGCGCTGTTCAACGTGAGGCGAGACATGGCGAACTTGAATAAATGGCTTCGCACTTCAGTCGCAGCAGCGGTGTTTTCCGTTGGCGTGGCCGGTATTGCGGACGCGCAATTGCAGACAGCGCTTTCCACAGGCGCGCAATCCACACAGGACGGGGCTTCCACTCAATCGCAGATCGATCAGATCGACGATGAACGCACCAATGCGGAGCTGGAATACCGGGCCTTGCTGCAGCAGATCGAAAGCCAGGAGCTTTACGTCGCTCAGCAGGAAGTTTTCCTCCAGTCGCAGGCCAATGAGCTGGACTCCCTGCAATTGCAGATCGACAGCGTTGGCAATATCCAGCGCGACCTGATCCCGATGTTGCGCGAAATGGTCGATAATCTCCGCCAGTTCGTGGAGCTCGATCTGCCATTCCAGCAGGATGCCCGTCTCGAGCGCGTCGACGATCTCTATGATCTGATCGACGATCCGGAAGTTTCCGCTGCGGAAAAATACCGCGTTATCCTGAACCGCTATGACATCGAGGCCTCCTATGGCCGCGGTCTCCGCGTATACGAGGACACCACCACGATCGACGGTACAGACGTGACCCAGGCCGTCCTCCAGGTCGGCCGTGTGGCGCTGATCCGCGACACGCAGGGATCGCTGGACATGCTGTATCGCGGTGCTTCTGACTGGGTTCCGGTCCCCGCGAGCTATAACAATGACGTTCAACGGGCTTTCCGCATCGCACGTGAAGTGACGACGCCGGAAGTCTTCACCGTGCCGCTTCCCGGCTCGGAAGATCAATAATACGGCCCTGACGGAGAATTTGTGATGAAATTCAATCTCAAAACACTTGCCGCAGCGGTCGCATTCGGTGCCGCTTTCGCCGGTGGAGCGATGGCTCAACAACAACCGGTCTCGAGTATCAGCCAATTGCTTGACCGCGTCCGCTCGGATGTGCGTGAAGCTTCGGCCGAAAACCAGCAACGGCTCAGCGAATTCCGTGCCGAACGGAACCGCCAGACGTCACTGCTCGCCGGTGCCCGCCAGGAACTGGCGGCGCTGGAAGCACAGGCAGACCGGCTGGAAGCCGAGTTCGAGGCCAATTCGCAACAGATCGACGTGCTGGCCGAGGAATTGCGCCTCGCCCAGGGTGAATTCGGTGAGCTCTTCGGCGTTGCACGCCAAAGCGCCGGTGAATTCGGATCGCTGATCCAGGCCTCACTGGTCAGCTCCCAGCATCCGGGCCGTGCCGCGCCGCTGCTGGACCTGTCCAACAGCCGCGTTCTGCCAACACGGACCGAGCTGGACACGATCTGGCGGTCGATCACTGAGGAAATGATCTACCAGGCTGAAATTGCATCCTATTCGGCGAATGTGTCCGACCTGGATTGTGACAGCCCGGCTGTGACCCGTGTCGGTGTGTTCGTTTCCTATGCCACCTGTGGCGGAGAAGCCTATTTCACGCAGTGGGCGCTTCCGGAAAATGCGAGCGTCGGTGCCAGCTACCGCCTGTCGGCCCTGCCGTCGCAGCCGCCGGCCAATATCCGCGGTGCTGCCATGGGCCTCTACAATGCCGAGCGTGGCGAGATCACATCCGGTCCGGTCGACCCGTCCCGCGGTGGCCTGCTTCTGGTTTACCGGGACATTCCTGATCTCGGCGAGCGTATCGAACAGGGCCGCATCGTCGGTAAGATCATCATCGGCCTGCTGGTTGTCAGCGTTGCCTTCGGTCTTTTCCGCCTGCTGATGCTGGTTCTGGAATCCATGGCCGTTGCCGGTCAGAAGCGCCGCTCGACCCCGTCGAAGGGCAATTCGCTCGGCCGTGTGATGCTGGCCTATGAATCGGTCAAGGATCATTCCGAGGAAGTCATCGAGATGAAGCTGGACGAGGCCATTCTCAAGGAAGTGCCGAAGCTGGAATTCGGGCTCAACTTCCTGAAACTGGCAGCCGGTATTGCACCGCTGCTGGGTCTGCTCGGTACGGTGACCGGCATGATCAAGACCTTCACCCAGATCACGCTTTTCGGTACCGGCGATCCCAAGATCATGGCCGGCGGTATCTCGGAAGCCCTTGTGACCACGGTGCTCGGCCTTGTTTCTGCCATACCGCTGTTGTTCCTTCACAGCTTCGCAGCGAGCTTCTCTCGCGGCGTGCAGCAAACGCTGGAAGAGCAGGCGGCAGGCATTGTCGCGCGTCACGCGGAAGAGCGTGCTGGCCGTTCAGCTTAGGGGAGGTCCGGAAAATGGATTTCCAATCAGCCCTTGGCGGACTGAACGAATTCCTTGATCGCGGCGGGCCTGTGCTCGTCGCCATCATGGCGGTGACGTTCGTGATGTGGGCCTTTATCCTCGAGCGTTTTGCCTACTTCTTCTTTGCCCAGGCGGGCGATGCGAAGCGGGCACTCCAGGAATGGTCCGCACGGTCCGATCATACATCGTGGACAGCTCACGCGATCCGCGACCAGTTGATCTCGGAAGCCCGTCAGAAAGCGGAAAATAATGTCGAGCTCGTCAAGACGCTCGTCGCGGTTGCGCCTCTGTTCGGTCTTCTGGGAACGGTGACAGGCATGGTTCAGGTGTTTGATGTGATGGCTGTGGCCGGGTCGTCGGACGCAAGGGCAATGTCGGCGGGGGTTTCCCGCGCGACGATCCCGACCATGGCCGGCATGGTGGCGGCGCTGTCCGGTCTGATTTTCTCAAATCAGATCGAGCGGCTCGCCAAGCACCGCACGGCTGTTCTCGCCGACAAGCTGGAACTGGAGTAGCGATATGCGCAGACGTTCCAACCGAGGAAATGATCAGGCCGAAGTGAACATGACGCCGATGCTCGACATCGTGTTCATCCTGCTCATCTTCTTCATCGTGACGGCGACCTTCCTGCAGGAGCAGGGGTTCGACATGCGGCCTCCGCCACCGAATGACGAGGCAGAGCCGACAGAGCCCAATCCGGTTATTCTGGTCCAGGTTGATGCAGAGAACCGGGTATTCGTGAACCAGCGTGCCACCAGTGAAGACCGGGTGCTCGCGGCGGTTCAGCGGATACGGGCCGAAGCCCCGCAAAGTGCGGTGCTGATCGAGCCGAATGATGAAGCCCTGCATGGCACGATCTCGACGATCTGGGATGACATGCGGTCCAACGGTATTCCTGTGTCGATCCAGCGCGCGCGCGGCGGCGGCGACGACACCTAGCTCGGGGAGAGAGATATGGCTCGACGTGGGAGCCGGGTACAGACGGATGATGAAGATGTCGAACTGAACATGACGCCCATGCTGGACGTCGTGTTCATCCTCCTGATCTTCTTCATTGTGACGGCTGTATTCGTGAAAGAACCGGGCGTGGATGTTTTCCGGCCTGACGTGAA
This sequence comes from Alphaproteobacteria bacterium, assembly GCA_016124665.1. Lineage (GTDB taxonomy): Bacteria > Pseudomonadota > Alphaproteobacteria > Caulobacterales > Maricaulaceae > Hyphobacterium. The sequence goes on from WGNH01000021.1 coordinate 51,843, forward strand.
CCAGAGTGAGCAGATGAAGCCGACCCTTCTGGTCGCGGTAACATCGGCTGACGAAATCTGGATCAACCGGAATGTGTATGAAATTACACAGGTGCGCGGTGTACTCGAACAGTTGTTGTCCGAGAATCCGCGGGCCGAAGCCATGATCCAGGGCGATGAGGGTGCGCCGATCGGAACCGTTCTGGATATCCAGGAGATCCTCACCGAGCTGGGTGTTGAGGAAATCAACATCTCGGAAGAAAGCTAGGAGCGCCTGATGGGTAGTATTTTCAGACTTGTCATCGGTATTCCGATTGCGATCATCGTGACGTTTGCCCTGTTCACGCTGATGCGGACGCTGATCTTTGTTGACGAGGCTCCGCCGGAGGAAGAAGGCGCGGAATACCGCTTCGATATCAATCCGCAGGTCGAACAGGTTGATGCCCGGGCGCGCGACACCTCGATTGACGATGTGCAGCAGGTTGACCCGCCGCCCCCGCCGCCGCAGGTGGAGCGCCAGGCCGCAGATCTGCCGTCTGAAAGCCTGTCGACCATTGTGGGCAGCATTCCGGAATTCGATGCGCCGGATCTCAATTCCGGCAATGTCAGCTTCAATATTTCCGACCGGAACGCCCAGCCACTGGTGCGGATCCCGCCACAATACCCGCCGCGGGCTGCCGAGCGTGGTATCGAAGGCTACTGTCTGATGCAGTTCAATGTGTCTCCGGACGGAACGCCGATTGATATTGTTGCGCTGGAATGTTCGAGCAGCATGTTTGAACGGAGTTCTGTCCGCGCTGTCGAGCGCTGGCGTTACAGCCCGCGTATCGTGGACGGTGTGGCACAGACACGGACCGGTGTTCAGACACGGCTCGATTATCAACTGGACGAGTAGAATGGTTTCCGCGTTGCGACCGGATACTGAAACAGGAATGCAGAGGAAGCGTGATGATTAATCGGATTTCCTTCTTGATTGTGGCTGCCGCATTCGCTTTCGTTGCGGTGGTTCCAAGTGCCGATGCGCAACGCAGAAGCCGGGATGACGAACAGCAGGGCAGTGCCGAAGACCGCACCATGTCTGCACAAATGGGTGAGCCGATCCTTGCCGCCCAGGAGTGTATCGACGCCGATAACATGACCTGCGTGATCAACACGCTGACACCGCTTCTCGAGCGTGGACCGAATCCTTACGAGCAATTCGTGATCTACCGGATGCGCGGCGTGGCGCAATACAATCTGGACCGGACCGATCTCGCCATCCGCGATTTTGAAGCGGCGCTGGCCACCGGCGCGGCGACGCAGGATGAATCGACTTCGCTGCGGACGAATATCGGTCAGCTCTATATCGTAACCGAACGCTATACAGAGGGCATAAACCAGCTGGAGCGTGCAATTGCGGAAGGGGCGAATCTGACGCCCAGCCTGGCGATGCTACTGTCCCAGGCCTATGCCCAGGCCGAGCGATTCCGTGAGGGGCTGCGCTATGCCCAGCACCAGTTCGACAATGCCAGTCCGCGTGAGCGCCGGAATTTCGATATGCTGCTCCTGTATTTCCAGCAGCTCGAGCGGACCGAGGACCAGCTCCGCCTGATTACGCAAATGGTTGAGCGCTGGCCGGGGGAACGCAATATCTGGACGTCACTGGTGGCGCTGATGGCGCAGACCAATAACGAATCCGGCGCGTTTGAAGCCAACAAGCTGATGTATCTCAACGGCATGCTGACTGACGAGCGCGAACTCGTCCGGCTTGCCCAGTATTACAGCTATTTCGAGTATCCCTACCGGGGGGCTGTCATACTGGAGCGCGAAATGAATGCCGGCCGGGTCTCACGGTCCCGCGACAATCTGGAAATCCTCGCCAATATGTGGCGCCAGGCCCGCGAGTATGACCGTGCCATTCCGGTTCTGGAGGCCGTTGCCGAACGGGGCGATGGCGAAGACTATCTGCGTCTCGGCGAAGCCTATTACAACGAAAACCGTCTAGCGGAGGCCGAATCGGCCTTCGAATCGGCCTTGGCGCGCGGCGGCATCAACCGTCCGGGAGACACCCAGGCACTGCTGGGTACGGTGCGGTATGAGCAGGGCAATCGTCAGAGCGCCTTGCAGGCATTTCGCGGCTGTACGCAATATTCCTACAGCCGCCGGACCTGTAATGGCTGGGTGACTTTCATCCAGAATGAAATCAATGCCGAATCCGAGCGTGCGCGTCTGCGTATCCGGGTCGAGGTTGAAGAATGCCGGATCACGATCAATTCGGAACTCGTCAATGTCACGATTGTGGGTGATGCCCGCAATTTCGATGATGAGGGCCGCGCCATGGTCGACGTACCAGAGCGCTGCCAGCCTTATTTCAACACCTATGGCGAGCAGATCGGCGGGCCGGGCTATGAACAGGCGGCTGCCGAAACCGAAGAAAGTGAAACCGAAGCCGGATAATCTCGATAATCAGGTTTTCGAATTCATCAAACCCCGGTCTCAGGACCGGGGTTTTTCTTTGCCTGTATTTCCGGGGTTATGCCGCAACTTTGCCGCAATCTTACGAAAAAGTCATGTTTGGGGCAGGGGGCACATCAAGGGGAGTGCCCGATGCAATCAATCCTGAGAACATCACTCAGCCTGCCAGTGGCGGCCGTGATCACGGCTTTGCTGGCGTTATTCATGGCCTATCTGATCTCGGTGGAAGGCGAGCCGGGACCGGATATCGCCGAGCTGACCTTCGACCTGTTCCCGCGCGTTGACCCAATCGACCCGGTGCAACCGCCCGTTTTGACGCCGGTGGACACAGTGGCACCGCCACCACCGCCACCGACCATCGATGTTCAGACGGCGCAATTGCCGACGGACGATTTCGTGATGATGGCTGGCACCATACCCGGCGTCGAGGTGACGGGTATGGGCGGCGACCTGACCAATTTCAACATTTCCGACAGGGATGTGCAGCCACTTGTGCGTATCCCGCCAGCCTATCCTGCCCGGGAATCGGAGCGCGGGATCGAGGGCGATTGCGTCTTGCAGTTTGATGTCACGGTCCAGGGATCGCCGGTCAACATTCAGGTTCTGGAGTGTGCGTCCCCCGGCTTTGCGCGGGAGTCCCTCCGGGCAGTTGAGCGCTGGCGTTACAATCCGCGCGTCCGCGATGGCGTGCCGCAAATGTATCACGGGGTGCAGACCCGCCTGGAATTCAATCTGAACGACTAGGGGACAGCGGATGTGGACCGGGTGTTTTGCACCCGGTCCATACGCTTTTACTCTTCTTCGGCTTCCGTGTCGGCAAGGCCCACTGTCATCAGGGCGAAAGCCCAGTTCTCGGCGGTCTCGCGAAGGCTGTCGAAACGCCCCGAAGCGCCGCCATGGCCGGCACCCATATTGGTGCGCATCAGTGTCAGGCCGTCATCGACACGCGTGGCCCGCAGACGCGCCGCCCATTTGGCCGGCTCCCAGTAGGTGACGCGCGGATCGGTCAGGCCGGCCGTGGCCAGGACATGCGGATAATCCATGGCCGCAATGTTATCATACGGGCTGTATTCCGCGATGGTGTCATAGGCTTCCGCATCCTCGATCGGATTGCCCCATTCGGGCCATTCCGGCGGGGTGAGCGGCAGAGTGGGATCGGACATGGTGTTGATCACATCCACAAACGGTACGGCGGCAATCGCACCAGCGAACAGGTCCGGTTGCAGATTGATCGCTGCGCCCACCAGCAAACCGCCCGCGGAGCCGCCATAGGCGACGATATTGCCGCGCGAGGTGAAGCCTTCACGGGCCAGCGCTTCTCCCGCAGAGACGAAGTCGCGGAAAGTGTTCATCTTCAGACCGAGCTTGCCATCCAGATACCATTCATAGCCACGCGCCTGACCGCCCCGGATATGGGCAATCGCATAGACCATGCCGCGGTCCACAAGGGAGAGGGGTGTGACCCGGAAGGCGGCCGGTATGGTGATGCCATAGCTGCCATATCCATAGAGCATCAGCGGGGCGGAGCCGTCGATGGGCGTGTCCCGGTGGTGGAGGATGGTGACCGGGATCATTTCACCATCATGGGCCGGAGCCATGATGCGCCGCACGACATAATCGTCCGGATCGTGACCGGAAGGGATTTCCTGGCGCTTGCGCAAGACGCGCTCGCGGGTCGCCATGTTGTAATCGTAGGTTTCTTCAGGGGTCGCCGGGCTTTCATAGCTGAAGCGCATCTCGTCGGTGGCGAATTCATAGCCTGCATCTATACCCAGCGAGTAAGCTTCTTCCTCGAAAGCAATATTGTGCTCCTCGCCGTTGGCGAGATTGCGGATGACGATGCGGGGCAGGGCGTTTTCCCGTTCCACCCGGACCATCCAGTCGCGGAATCCCATCAGACCGGTGATCAGCGTGCCGGGACGGTGTGCGACCACCGTCTCCCAGTTTTCACGTTGCGGCGCGTCCAGGGGCGCGCGCATGATCTGGAAATCGACGGCGCCATCCAGATTGGTCAGGATAAAGAATCCGCTGCCGGTTTCGGTGAGCGAATACTCGACATCCGTTTCCCGGGCGGCGACCAGCAGGGCCTCCGCTTCCGGATTATCGGCGTCGATCAGGTGAACCTCGCTGGTCGTGTGGCCGGATGTGGAGATGGCGATATAGCTGTCGCCTTCTGTGCGTCCGACATTGACGAAGAAGCCGTCATCCGCCTCGTCGAATATCATCGTGCCTTCGGATTCGCTGCGGTCCTGACGCCAGACCTGCTTGGAGCGGCCATTGGCATCGCGCCAGACCCAGAACAGGGTCTCGGAATCATTCGCCCAGGTGAAATTCCCGGTGCTCTCATCCGTCAATGTGGCCACGTCCTCGCCGGATTCCAGGTCGCGGATGCGGATCTCGTAATATTCGGAACCGCGGGTATCGACGCCATAGGCCAGCCAGCGGTGGTCCGGGCTGTGGTCGATATTGCCGAAATCGAGATATTCGATGCCGTCGGCCTCTGCATCGCCATCCAGCAGGATCTGCTCCTCTCCGGCTTCACCGGTTTCGGGATCAAGCGGGCGCCGCGCATAGATTGGATACTGTCCGCCCTCGCGGAAACGGGAATAATATTCAAAATTGCCGTCGCGGTCGGGAACCGAGGAATCGTCTTCCAGAATACGGCCACGGATTTCCTGGAATATACGCTCCTGCAAGGCCTCGGTCGGAGTCATGACCGCTTCATAATAGGCATTCTCGGCTTCCAGATGGGCGCGGATATCCGGGTTGAGCACGGACGGATCGCGCATCACTTCCTGCCAGTTATCATCACGTAGCCAGGCATATTCGTCGGTCCGGGACCGGCCCAGTTGTTCAATCGTGACCGGGCGCTGTTCGGCGGCGGGCGGCGTGATCGACTGGGCGCGGGCAATCAAATTCATATTCTGGGTCTCTGTGCTGGTTTCGCTGGCTTGTTCCGGTTCGGCCGTGTTGCCCGGAGCCGGTTCGCTGCAGGCTGACAAGAGGGCGAGAGCGGCCACGCCGGTGAGGGCGCGAGTGTGAAAGGTTTTCATGAGGGTCAAGACTCCATGCTTTCTGTTTGAACATACTATCGCGCGTGCTGGCACGGCTGACCATGTTGGCTGACAGCTTGGCTCAGCTTTTCCGGCGCACGGACAGGATGGGCGTGAAAACCGAGATCAGGAGCAGTACCAGGGCCAATCCGGCCATCGGGATGAGGACGGAGTCCCGCGGCCCGAGCGCCGCAACGACAAATCCCATCATCGCGGCGCCTGCCGGCATGCCGCCGAACAGGCCGAGCTGATAGACGGACATGATACGAGCCAGCATTTCGGTTGGGGCATTTTCCTGCACGACGGACCGGCTGAGCGAGATCGCCACACCCGCGCCCAGCCCCCAGAAGAAGTCGAGGGCATAAAGCCCCGCCAGCGGTATTGGCAGGGCGAGACCGCCCAGGCTGATCACCGTCACCAGTTGCGCCAGCATGACGGCACGTCCCGGCCGCTCAATATGACTCATTCTGGCGAGCAGGGCATTGGCGATGAAAGCTCCGGCCCAGAAAACCACAAGAAGGCTGGACAAGGTGCCATAGCCGGCACCGTAGACATCGCGGACCAGTACCGGAATGACGACGAAAAAAGCGCCACCGACAACGAAGAATCCGACGGCAATCATGACGCCGGTCATTGAGCCGATCACGGGCGACTGGAAGACCGTTCTGATGCCTTCCACCAGATCCTGCATGGCGTGCGTTACAGCCGTCCGTCTTGCCTTCAAGCGCGGCAGCCCGATTGCGGCGAAAACGCCGAGCAGGAAGCCGCCGGCCTGCAGAAAGAGCAGCGGGCCCGGCCCCGTCCACCGCGCCATATATCCGAAGCCCATGCCGGTGATCTGGCCGGCAAACTGGACCAGCGAAGCAATGACGACGGCTTTCTGCAGAGTGAGCGGCTTGCCCGACCGGTTGGCGATCTCGACCACGCGATTGATCGCCGAATCCCGCGCCGGAAGAACGAAGGCACCGCAAGACCCAACAGCAATCGCATATATGACGAGCAGCCAATAAGTCAGTCTGCCGGATAATAAAAGCGCACCGAGGGACGCGGCAAACAGCGCCGCAAGGGCATAGAACAGGATCAGAATCCGCCGCCGTCCCCGCCGCTCGGCCAGAACACCCGCGGCGGGCAAGAGCAGCAGCATGGGCGCGGTGAGGGCCATCTGGGCCAGCCCCAGGCGCTCAGGCGATTCCTGGAGAGTGAAATAGACGACGCCCGGAAACAGCGTGGACTGCAGTCCGAATCCGAAAAACCATCCGGCAACGATTACCAGATATGCGGCAAAGGGTGCCGGACTTTTTCGAGATTCCACTTTTGCCATTCCGCCCCCCGGCGAAGCCTTGAAGCCGAACTTGGCCAGAGCTGCCTACGGGCGCAAGGCGGTATGGCACCGCACACGCTTGTTTAACGCCTTGGCAGGCATTTTCTGACCAACAGGCGATGTGATGAATACACTGGAACCCCTCACCCTGACCCAGACGGCGGCTGAAACGGGCCGTGCCCGCGCCACGATGGCGCGGCGGCTGGCGGATATCATCTGTCTGCCCTCCAGCATTATAAGCCCGCAGGAGCGCTGGATTGTGGGCGATCTGCTGTACGAGATTCTGCGCAACAGCGATGCCCGTATCCGCCGGCGCTGCGCCGAGCGCCTGGCCGAAATCAGCGATGCGCCCGCAAACATCGTCAAGCTGCTGGCAGCCGACGAGATCGGGATTGCGTCGCCCCTGCTGGAGGCTTCTGAAGCGCTGTCCGACTTCGACCTCATGGAGATCAGCCGGTTGGGAACGATTGATCACCGCGTGATGATCTCGACGCGCGAATCAGTTTCGGAGACCGTGACGGCCGCGCTGGCATCGATTGGCGAGCCAGCGGTCGTCACGGCGCTGTTGAAAAACCACAATGCCCGCCTTGCCCCCCCGACCGTCAATCACATTGTTGCGCTGGCCGAGGACGAATCGCGTTACGTGCCAGCCTTGCTGAAACGGCAGGAATTGCGGCCCCGTTCGGCCTTGCAGCTGTTCTGGCATTGCGATCATGAACACAGAAAGCAGGTGCTCCAACGGTTTGCGGTTGGCCGCTCGCTGATGATCGAGGCAACGGAAGACGTGTTTGCCATGGCGGCGGCGGAAAACTGGGCCGACCCGCTGGTCAATCGCGCCCTGAAATTCGTCGACCGGCGGCAACGCAATCGCCAAGCCTCTGATGATTGCGAATACGGGTCGATGGAAGGACTGATCGCCCAGATCCATGCGCGCGGTGCGGAACCCGGCCTGATCGGCGAGCTGGGTTTGCTGGCCGGCATCAGTGATTCGCTTGTGGTCCGCATCTGTTCGGATCCGGGGGGCGAGCCGCTGGCGATCCTTTGCAAGGCGACCGGCGCTGACCGCGATGTCCTGATCCAGTTATGTGACGGCTTGGGCGGTATCGGTGGTACCGAGGGAGTGCAGCGCGCAAAGACCGTTTTTGACGGACTTTCCGTTGAAAAGGCGCAGACGGTCTTACGCTATTGGGACTGGGCCAAGGCCGGAGAAGACCGCCGGAAATAACCCCACAAACATTCGTGTGCAGGAATCCGAGTGAAATACTGGCCAAGCCGGATAGGCGTGGTTAAAAGCCTCCGCATCGGCGCGTTCGCGCCCGGCATGCGGGAGGAAGCATGATTTACGGGGTCAGCCTCAGTCTGGTGCTGGCATTGCTCTGGTGGGTTTTGTCCGGTTACGACAAAATCACTCTGCTGGCCTTCGGGGCAGTGAGCGTTGTGATTGCCATGGTGCTTGTGCTGCGCATGCGGATTCTCGATCGCGAGACCGTTCCGTTCATGCGACTCCACACGCTGATCCCCTATTATATCTGGCTGGGCAGCGAGATCGCGAAAGCCAACATGGCCGTGGTCAAGGCGTCGCTGAAGCCGGAGATCGATATCACGCCGCGTCTGGTCCGGGTCCCGGTGAAGGCCGAATCCGATCTGGCACGGTGTGTCTTTGCAAACTCGATCACGCTGACCCCGGGCACGGTGACCGTCGAGGTCGAGGAGGACGCCTTTCTGGTCCATGCGCTGGATGCATCCTTTACCGCGCCTGAGGGTTTTGCCGAGATGAATCTTTATTCCGCCCGCGCCACCGACGGAGATGCAAAATGATGGAGTGGGCCAATCTGGGTGCGGCTCTGGCGATGGCGCTGGCCATGGCCATCATGCTGGGACGCCTGTTTGCCGGTCCGTCGCTTTATGACCGCGTGCTGGCCGCCAATTCCTTCGGCACCAAGACCGTCCTCTTATTGCTCATTTTCAGCCTGCTTGTCGGCCGTGCGGACGGGGTGGATATCGCGCTGCTTTATGCATTGATCAACTTCATTGCGACCATCGCCATCCTGAAATTCTTCCGCTACCGCTCCCTTGAAATTGCGCTTGCGCAAATGTCGCTCCGCCGCGCCATTGATGGGGATGATGACTGATGGATATTCTGCTTCTGATCCGCGATTTCGCCAGTATCGCCCTGATGGCGGTCGGCGTCATTTTTGTCCTCGCAGGGGCGATCGGTGTCGTGCGTTTGCCTGATTTCTACACACGCATGCACGCGGCGGGCGTGACCGATACGCTGGGCGCGGAAATGATCGTGCTGGCGCTGATGCTGCAGGCTGGCTTTACACTATTGTCGGCGAAATTGTTGCTGGTCGGCTTCATCCTTTTCCTGACCAGCCCGACTGCAACGCATGCTGTCGCCAATGCGGCGCATCGCGCCGGGCTCAATCCGCTGTTGTCCCGGCACCAGCCGCCGCATCCCCGCGATGCTGAATCAGGGGAGAAGCCGTGACCGAATTCGATTGGACCCAGCTGCTCGATTATGCGCTGATGGGCATGTTGCTGGCGGTCGGCATTGCCATTGTCCGCCTGAGAAACCTGTTTGCCGCTGTGATGTTGATGGGCGTTTACAGCCTGCTGTCGGCTGCCTGGTTCGTGACGCTGGACGCGGTCGATGTGGCGTTTACCGAAGCGGCCGTCGGTGCCGGTATTTCCACGGTCCTGATGCTCGCGGCAATGTTGCTGACAGCGCGCGAGGCCGAGCCGGTGAAAGCCATCCGGCACTGGGCAGCACTGATCGTGGTGTCGGTGGCGGGGGCCGCATTATTCTATGCGGTTGGTGACATGCCGGTCTATGGCGATCCCAATTCACCCGCGAATTCCTATGTCGGCATGGCTTATATCACATCAACACCCAACGAAATTGCCATTCCCAATGTCGTGACAGCCGTTCTGGCCAGCTATCGCGGCTTTGATACCTTCGGCGAAACCGTCGTGATTTTTGCCGCCGGGCTTGGCGTGATGCTGCTTCTGGGACTGAATTCCGGAAAGAAGAAGGGAGATGAGGAATGACCCCGCATCTGGTCCTTCGTGTCGTTTCCAAGCTGTTGATTCCACTGATTGTCGTCTTCGGGCTCTATGTCCATTTCCATGGCGATTACAGTCCGGGCGGCGGCTTCCAGGCCGGCGTGATTGTTGCGGCTGCCGTTATTCTCTATGCGCTGATTTTCGGGATCGACAGCGCCAAGCGCGCGGTGCCGACCTGGTTTGTAAAATTCATGGCGGCCCTGGGCGTGTTGCTGTTTGGCGGCACAGGTGTGGCCTCCCTTATCCTCGGCGCCAATTTCCTCGATTATGATGTTCTGCATCCGGATCTGGCGCACCATACCGGCCAGCATATCGGGATCATTCTGGTCGAGCTGGGCGTTCTTTCCACCGTGTTCTCGGTGATGATGGCCATTTTCTATGCCTTTGCCGGCCGCGCGCCGGACATTCCGGAAGGAGAATGGTGATGATCGAGCTCGTTGCCGAACGATTCAATTTCATCATCGTCATCATCCTGATGATGACCGGCCTGTATGCGGTTGTCGCGACCGGAAACCTCGTCAAACGGCTTGTTGGCCTGTCGCTGTTCCAGACCTCGGTCTTCCTGCTGTACATCACGATCGGCAAGGTGTTCGGCGGGCAACCGCCCATTCTGCCGGAATATTCCGGCGGGTATGACAGCGGTAGCTCTTATGACGGAGAGGCTGCTCTTGCGGCAGGACACGGGGCCGAGGCCGCCGGAAGCGCAGTGCCGCAGGGCGAAGCCGTGCAGCAAACGGCGGAAGCCATCTATTCCAATCCGTTGCCGCATGTGCTGATCCTGACCGCGATCGTGGTAGGCGTAGCCACCCTGGCTGTCGGTCTCGCCCTTGTTGTGCGGATCCGTGAAACCTATGGCACGATCGAGGATGAGGCCATCAATCAGGCGGATTATGCCGTTGAGAACGCTAGGAGAAACGCCTGATGGAGTTTCTGGCTTCGCTGATTCCGCCATCCCTGTCGGCGCATGCGCCTGCGGTTATCGTTGTGACGCCGCTGTTGATGGCGGCGGTGGCCGCGCTGATGCCGAATGGACGGCTGGGCTGGGCTGTCACGCTGATTTCAACCGCGTTTGCCGCCCTTCTGGCGCTCTCTCTTATCGTGGATGTTCAGTCCGCAGGCGTGATTTCCTATGCGATGGGCGGATGGGCGCCGCCGGCCGGGATTGAATTCCGCATTGATGCGTTGAATGCCGTTCTGCTGCTGGTGATTGCCGCGCTCGGCCTGCTCAGCGTGATCTATGCGCTGCCAAGCGTCGCCGACGAGATTGCGGAGGACCGGCAAGCCCTGTTCTATTCCGCCTTCCTGGTGTGTTTTGCCGGACTCGTGGGGGTTGCGATTACCGGCGATGCCTTCAACATGTTCGTGTTTCTCGAGATTTCGTCGATCTCGACCTATGTGCTCGTCGGGATGGGGGCGAGCCATGACCGCCGGGCACTGACCGCTGCGTATAATTATCTCGTGCTCGGAACGATCGGCGCAACCTTCTTCGTGATCGGCGTCGGCTTCCTCTACATGGCCACCGGCACGCTGAACATGGCCGATATGGCGTCACGCCTTCCAGACCTGTCCGACAGCCGCGTGGTGCAGGCCGCATTTGCCTTCATCATCGTCGGGCTGGGGCTGAAGGCCGCCATGTTCCCGCTGCATCTCTGGCTGCCCAACGCCTATGCCTACGCGCCGAATTTCGTCACATCCTTTCTGGCATCGACGGCCACGAAAGTGGCTTTCTACACGCTGGTGCGATTCCTGTTCGACGTGTTCTGGCCGGAAGCGCCTTTTGTGGCGGTCAGCTTCCTCTGGGTGTTCGCCATCCTTGGCATAGTCGGCATGATCGTGGCTTCGGTTCAGGCCGTCTTCCAGGATGATGCAAGGCGGCTGCTGGCGTTTTCCTCCGTGGCGCAGGTCGGTTACATGATGCTGGGGCTCGGCATCGGCACGGCCGCGGGCGTCTCGGCAGGCATGCTGCACCTGGTCAATCATGCGATGATGAAAGGTGCTTTGTTCATGGCGCTGGGGGCCTTTGCCATCCGCTTCGGAATCCGCCGGATCTCCGACCTCAACGGATTTGCCCAGTCCATGCCGTTTACCTCCATCGCCTTTACCATTGCGGGTCTCAGCCTGGTCGGCGTGCCGATGACGGTCGGCTTCTGGTCGAAATGGTATCTCGGCGTTGCGGCGCTTGAAAACGGCTGGTGGTGGGCTGTTGCCGCGCTGATCCTGTCGTCGCTGATCGCGCTGGCCTATGTCGCGCGCATGCTCGCCGCGATCTGGGTGGCGGAACCCCATCATGACAAGGCCGGGGCGATCGCCCATGCGCGCGCGCCATGGCTGATGCTGGGGCCGCTCTGGGTGCTGGCGATTGCCAATATCTGGTTCTTCTTCCAGCCCGACTTCCTGGTGTCGCTGACGAATGCGGCGGCGGAAGCCGCCTTGTCGGGAGCCACACGATGAGCTGGACGCCTGAAGTAGCGATGATAGCAGCCCTGCTTATCCCGCTGATCGGCGGGGTGTTTGTCGGTCTGCTGGGCAAATATCCGAATCTGCGCGAGGGCGCGACGCTGACGGCGGCGGTCCTGCTGGCGCTGAATGTGGCCTATCTGGTTTCGGTGACCGGTGCGCGTCCGGAGCTGATCTACGAGATCGGCTCGACCGGTCTGTCCTTCGGCCTGAAGCTGGAGCCGCTGGGCGCGCTGTTTGCCGCGGTCGCGAGCGGGCTGTGGATCGTCAACTCGCTTTATTCGATCGGCTATATGCGCGGGAACAAGGAAAAGCACCAGACCCGCTTTTTCGTGTTTTTCACCATCGCAATTGCCTGCGCCATGGGCGTGGCGCTCGCGTCCAACCTGTTGACCATGTTCCTCTTCTATGAGGCGCTGACGCTGTCGACCTATCCGCTGGTCGCCCACAAGGGTGACGACAAGGCGCGGCGCGGCGCGGCCATCTATCTGGCCATCCTGCTGGGAACCTCCATCGGATTGCTGCTGCCGGCGATTATTGCCACGCAATTCATTGCCGGATCGACCGACTTCACGGTGGGCGGATTGCTGAATGGCGAGGCCTCGCCGCTGGTGGCCAGCGTGCTGCTCGTCCTCTTTGCCTTCGGTATCGGCAAGGCCGCCCTGATGCCGGTCCACCCCTGGCTGCCGAATGCGATGGTGGCCCCGACACCGGTGTCCGCCCTGCTGCACGCGGTCGCGGTGGTGAAGGCGGGCGTGTTCGCGATCCTCAAGGTCAGCACCTATATTTTCGGGCCGGAGCTCATCGAGTCCGCCCCGGCGTCGGACTGGCTGGCCTGGGTTGCGGCGATTTCCATCGTGCTGGCCTCGATCATTGCGATGTCGAGCAATAATCTCAAACGCCGGCTGGCCTTCTCGACGGTGAGCCAGCTGTCCTATGTCACGCTCGGCGCGATGATCGCCGCGCCGCTGGCGCTGCTGGGCGCGGCCCTGCAGATCGTCATGCATGCTTGGGGCAAGATCACGCTCTTCATGTGCGCCGGTGCGATCTACACGGCCAGCAAGAAGACCGAGATTTCCGACATGCGCGGCCTCGGCCGGCTGATGCCCTGGACCTTCGGGGCGTTTGCGGTGGGAGCGTTCGCGATTATCGGCCTGCCGCCCTTTGGCGGGATGTGGCCGAAACTCTATCTGATGATGGGCGCGGCCAGCACCGGCCAGCTGGCGTTGATCGGCGCGCTGATCCTGTCCTCGATCCTGAATGTGGCCTATCTGCTGCCGATTCCCGGCCGCGGCTTCTTTGACCCCGCGCCGAAGGACGCCCTGAAACAGCGCGCCCCGATGCTGGTGGTGTTGCCGCCGGTCATGACCGCGGCGGGCGTCACCGTGCTGTTTTTCCTGATCGGACCCCTGACTGAATTCCTGGCCCCCGTCTTCGGGGTGGAGCTTTAAGAATGACCGACGATTCCAAAACCTCCCATCCGGCCGGTTCCGATGAGGGAGTTCACCCCGCCGCAAAGCCTTTCCTGTGGCTGGATCATCCGGTCACGAAAGCCGCGCCGTTCTGGATTTTCGGAATTGCGGCGCTCAGCCTGCTGGTGGTCGAGGCCTTCAACCCGCTGCACGCGGTGTCGAAATGGGATGATGTCTTCGGCTTCTATGAAATAGAGGGCTTTGTCGGCTTCTGTCTGGCGGTGCTGGCCGGATGGCCGCTGCGCCGTCTGCTGGGCCGGCCGGAAAATTATTACGATCAGGAGGGTGATCATGACTGAGCTGATCACCGCCGGATTGTCACCGGCCTTTCCGGTCATCATTGCCGGCCTCCTGGCCGCGATCTCACCGTCCTACACGCTGCGCAAGATGCTGATGATCGCCGCGCCGCTGGCCGCGGCCGCGGTCTGGTTCATGACCCCGGAAGTCGGGATTTTCGGCCTGATCGATCTTGCCGGTTTTGAATTCGAGACCTACCGCTTTGACCCGCTGTCGCGGGTCTGGGGGCTGGTCTTCATTCTCGCCATCTTCCTGAACTCCATCTACGCGCTGCATGACCGCGACCGGCTCGCGGATTCGACCACGCTGATCTATTCCGGCGCGGGGCTGGGTGCGGTGTTTGCCGGTGATTTGCTGACGCTGTTTTTCTACTGGGAACTGACGGCGATCTCGTCGGTATTCCTGATCTGGACCAGCCGCAATCCGGAAGCCTTCCGCGCCGGGCTGCGCTATCTGTCCATCCATGTCCTGTCCGGCGTCCTGCTGCTGGCGGGTGCTGTTCTCTACGCCAATCATTCCGGCAGCTGGCAGTTCAACGCGATTGATGTGAATGCGCCGGGCGGCCTGCTGATCCTGCTGGCCTTCGGCGTCAAGGCGGCCTTCCCGCTGATGCATAACTGGCTGCAGGATGCCTATCCGAAAGCCACGGCCACCGGGGCTGTCGTGCTGTCTGCCTTTACGACCAAGCTGGCGATCTATGCGCTAGCGCGCGGCTTTGCCGGACTGGATGTTCTGGTCTGGATCGGGGCGGTGATGGTCGCCTTCCCGGTTTTCTACGCGGTTATCGAAAACGATCTGCGCAAGGTGCTGGCCTATTCGCTGAACAACCAGCTGGGCTTCATGGTGGCCGGCATTGGTGTGGGCACGGAGCTCGGCCTGAATGGCGCGGCCGCGCACGCCTTCGTCCATATCATCTACAAGGCGCTGCTGTTCATGAGCATGGGCGCGGTGTTGATGCGGGTCGGGCATACGAAGGCATCGGAGCTGGGCGGGCTGTACAAATCCATGCCGTTTACGGCGTTTTTCTGTCTGATCGGGGCGGGGGCGATCTCGGCCTTCCCGCTCTTCTCCGGATTCGTGGCCAAGGCGCTGACGCTGTCGGCGGTCGCCTATGGCGGTTACGAGATACCGTTTGTGATCCTGGTCTTTGCCTCGGCCGGTGTGCTGGAACACTCAGGCATCAAGATTCCGTATTTCGCCTTCTTCAGCCATGACCGGGGGCATCGTGTGAAGGAAGCGCCCTGGAACATGTTACTGGCGATGGGGCTGGCCTCCTTCCTGTGCATCTATCTGGGGATCAATTACGGCGCGCTCTACAGCCTGTTGCCATACCCGGTGGCGTACGAGCCCTATACATTCGACCATGTGGTCGGGCAGATGCAGCTGCTGCTGGCGGCGCTGTTCGCCTTCACCTTCCTGGTGAAATTCAAGCTCTATCCGGAGGAGGTGCGGTCCATCAATCTGGATACGGACTGGTTCTACCGGCGGTTCGGGGATGGCCTGTTCCGCTGGACCGGGGCGATAAGCGGCCGGTTGTCAGCAGCCATTTCCAACCGCATCGGCCGGGGCGGAAAGGTGATTGCGGACAAGCTGTTCAATCTGTTCAGCCCGGCCGGAGCTCTCAGCCGTGATGTCCCGAGCGGGATTATGGCGATCTGGACGAGCGTCTTGCTCGGCCTCGTCATGGTCATCGCCTATCTCGCCGGATAGCGGTTATCCTCCTTACGCAGGCCTGCATCTTTAAGGTGCATATTGCCATCATGCGATCAACATAGGAATGTTATCCTCACATTTCCGAAACACTCTTATGATGCGCTCAGGAGTGAAGAACGGATGGAAAAATGTGTGGACAGCAATTTATCGAACGGGATCTGGCGCGTGCCCGGCTGGCGCGGGATACCGTTGCCTTTGCCTTCAATGTGCCAGCCGATGAAATCGCCGCGCCGACACGGCGCTCCTGCGAGGTCGCCTTTGCCCGGCAAGTGGCCATGTATCTGTCGCATGTGGCGTTCGAGCTGAATCTGGCGCGGGTCGGACAGGCTTTCGGGCGGGACCGGTCCACGGCGGCCTATGCCTGTCAGATTGTCGAGGACCGCCGCGATGACCCGGATTTCGATGCCTGGCTCGACGGGCTGGAGGAATGCCTGCGGACGGCGCCGGAGCCCCGGTCCCTGAGCGAGGCGATGTGATGACGGGTTTGCCAAAATGGCAAAAGCGTCTGGCGATCCCCGGCGCGGTTCTGAAGCCGCTGCCCGGCGGCGGGTCGCATTATGGCGTTTTCCCGAGGGGCGATCAGCGGCGCCGGCCGCTGGTCCGTCTGGAGCGCCAGAGCGTGCTGCGGGCCCGCGCCGAAGGCGTCATCACCGAGATTGCGCCGGAGTGTTTCCGGTTGGCGCAGACGCCGGATATTCTGTCGCAACGGCGGCGCGGAAATTATCAGGCCCTGCATGCCGTCAGCCAGACGAAGCGTTTTATCGACGCGGACGGGCATATCGCACAGCGCGACGTCAATCTGGCGGCGTCGCCGCTTGCCCGCTGGATGAAGCCAGACCGCCGGACCGGGACGAGCTGGTTGACGCAGGAAGAATTCGAGGCCGGGGAAAGATTGCGGGCCGATTATCACCGCTCCGTGCTCGCCGACCGGATCACGTCTGACTGGGACAGCTATCTGGCCCCCGTCAGATCCGGACGGCCGCGGGCGCCGGAAGAGGCACCGCTTTCCGCGCAGGATGCAAAGGACCGTGTGTTGGCGGCGCTTGCAGCCGCGGGGCCCGGCCTGGACCGGATATTGAGCGCGGTGTGTCTGCGCGAGACCGGGCTGGAGGCCGCCGAACAGGCGGACAACTGGCCGCGCCGGTCGGGAAAGGCGATGCTCAAACTGGCCCTGCAAAGGCTGGCCATCCATTACGGCATGATCCGCAAGGCTGATGTCAGTCTGTGATGCCGGCCTCGGCGCGGATGCGGCCGATCATGGCGTTGAGACCGTTGGAGCGCTGCGGCGACAAATGCTCGGCGAGACCGATACGGGCGAGGATGTCTCTCGGCTCGATGGCCGCGATATCTTCCCGCGTGCGTCCGGAATAGAGGCGCACCAGAAGCGCGGCGAGGCCTTTGACAATGTGGGCATCGGAATCCGCACGGAAGCGGAAATGGCCATTGTCGGGCGGATCAATCACCAGCCAGACGCGGCTGGTACAGCCCTTGACGCGGCGGTCCTCGGTCTTTTCATCCTCGGGGAGGGGCGGCATTTCCTGCCCCAGATCGATGAGATAGCGGTAACGCTCTTCCCAGTCACCAAGGAATTCGAACTCCTCGATCAGGCCGTCAATTTCGGATTTTGTGTCGGGGCTCATGCCCGGCGAATATAATGCCCCGGGCGGCAGGGCAAGGGATCAGGACGCGTCCGCCGCAGATGCTTCACGTTCTTCCAGCCAGGTTTCGACCCGCGACAGGGATTCATTGGCGGCGATTGCGGCCAGACCGCCGGCCTCATCGGCCAGATCGCAGAGCGCCGGGAGGTCGGCGCAAACCTGCTGCAGACGCTGGCCCTGCGCGATCAGATCGGTCAGCTCGTCCGGCGCACGAACATCATCGGTGGAGAAGACACTCGCCGGCGCAAATGCGGCAACGACGGCCATCCAGAAAATCGCTCGAAATGCAAAACCCATGGCCCCGCCAATCCCTTGATCACCTGCAGTTCTCCACTGCAAGAAGGAGGCTAGCGGATGGGCAGCGCGGTTTCCATCAAAACGCGTATTAATAGAAAATAAATACCAAATGGCTCGACGAAAATTCTAATAAATAGAAAATGAAACAGAATCTTTACTTGGCATTTACCCTGTACCGGAATGAAGCAGATCCGGGCGCATGGCGTCTATTGCTGCCGGTCCTGCGCCGCTTCGAGACACTCCGAGACCTCGATGAGGGCATGCTGGGCAATGCAAAAGGAGTCTTCATATTCGAAATGCGCGGCGGCGACGCACTGGGCGAGATTGATCCGCGCCCAGGAAATGCAGCGCTGTGCCAGCGGGTCGGCCAGCAATGACTGGATCGAGTCTTCGGTATAGCGCGTGTCCTCGCCGATCGCGCGCAAGGCGGCGATGGACAGAATCCGCCCGACGCGGACCCGGTCGGGTTCATACGGCACATCCGCCTCCAGTGTCAGGTTCGGCGTCGTGGCCGGCAGGCCCGGCCGCGGCGTGCTTTCGAGGAACAGGCCGGAGGCCGCGCCGATATCGGCTTCGCTGAAGAAGCTGGTTGTGAACAGATCATTGGCCAGCGGTGCCGAAACATCGTCAGCGGCGCGGAGGGCGGCCAGACGGTTCTGCCGGTCGCGGGCGATGGCATTGGCCCAGCGCTCATTCTGGAGGTCATAGGCGGCCAACCGGTATTGCTCGCCGAGATTCCGGATTTGCGAGGAATCGGCATCAATGGCGTCGAGCACGGATTCGCTCGCCTGATCGGCATAGCGGAAGGCGCCGGCATAGGCCGGATCATTGGCGAGGGCGGCAATGGCGGCGTCGCGGCCGTAATAATCGGCGACATCGCGCACATCATCCAGGAATTGCGGATGCTGCTCGGCGATCAGCGAGGAATAGGCCAGCCAGGCCCGGACCAGGCGTTCGCGCGCCAGATAGACGGAAATTTCGTCCATGGACTGATCAAGCACGGCACCCGAAGTGATTTCGCGGTCGCGGATATTGCCAAGCGTGCGGTGAAATCCGGCATACTGGCTGGCCGAGCGGAGCACGATGTCATTATTCACGTCCGGGGCGGTTTCCACCGCATCCAGCCGCAGCACGGGTTCTTCACCGGCAGCCTGAGTGCTGCCGTCATCCTGAAGAAGGGAGACCATGGCCATCGCAGAAAACAAGATATTAAGCACGATCGAACTCTCCTATGCCCACAGGCGGTATTTTCCGTATCTTGAACCGAGTAAAGCGCAAGCGCCAGTCACCCGCAGATATTCTTTCATCTAGGGTAAGGACCTATTAATATGACGGTAATGGCGACCGGGATGACAAGAGATGCGAGGAAAAGTCCGCAGAGCGGGGCCTTTCCCCCGGTCGAGGGCTTTGACAAAGCAGATCGACGTCATCATGGCCGTCCTTCGGACCGGGCAGCTTTGCACGGGCTACTTCGTCGCAACCCCTTGAAAGGCATTGGCCTTCCGGCGGGTTTTCTCCTTGTATCCGCACAAATCCGCTCCGGCCATTACAGTCAGATTAGCAGGTCCTGACCCTGGGTCTTGATGAAGTGTTGCGTTAACGATTTCCGGCCCCGGATTAACGTCTTGTTAAGTGGGGGCGACAAGGTTTGATGTGCGGCCATTTACCGAGTCGCGACAACCGGAGGCCTTCGCCGATAATGCGTTTGATCACCCCGCTCCTCCGACATGGCGGACTCTTGGCTCACCTGACATGGGTGAGCGTTCTTCTGGCTGTTGCGCCCCTGATCATCGACGCCTCTCCTGCGCCTCTGCCGGTGGCCGTGGCGGGGATCGCCGCGGGTCTGACACCCGGCCTGGCCGGTCTGCTGCTGGCGCGGCAAGGCACGCCGGCATTCGGCCGGCTGGTGCTGGCCCTGCTGTGGGTATCACTGGCCGCTTCCGTCACCGCAGCGTCCGGCGGCCTGTTCGGTCCCGCGGCGCTGGCTTTCCTGCTTCCGGTTGCGGCGGCCGCCTCCTATGCCGACCGGCGAACGGTGGTGGAGTCAGCAGCCCTGGCCGGGCTGACAGCGCTCCTGGCGGGCGCGCTGCAGCTGGCCGGATTCCTGACCGCCCCACCGGGCGCGCTGACGGTGTTCGCGCCGGGCTTTCTTGCCGCCGCCTCTTTCATCACCCTTGCATTCACGTTCTCTGCCTTGCGCGGATTGCGGTCGCGCAGCCTGTTGCGCGCCCTTGCCGCGAAGTATCTGGTCCGTAGCCGCGCCTTCGAGCAGGCACCGCTGGCGCTGGTGGCGGAGAAAAATGGCGAGATTATTGCCTGTTCACGGGTGACGCGCGATCTGATGCCGGGAATGCCGCCGCATATGGATGGCGTGCCGGTCTCCGACCTGGCCTTTGACGCTGACGATTCCGCCGCTTTCCGGCTGGCGGCTGACCAGACACCGGCCCGGGCCGAAATCCGCGGCGCAAGCGGGCGGCCCGAAGCGGTGCAACTCTTCCGCTCGGATGGCGGCGTGATTGCCATTGTCTCGACCGATGCTTTCGACAGCCCGGTCCGGGCGGCCAACGAACAACTGGTCATGGAGCGCGACACGGCGCTGGCCGAAACCCACGCCAAATCCGAATTCCTGGCCTCTGTCAGCCATGAGATCCGCACGCCGCTCAACGCCATCATCGGGTTTTCCGACGCAATGAAGTCGCGGCTGTTCGGGCCGGTACCGGCGAAATATGCCGAATATGCCGAGCTGATCCATGAAAGCGGGCGCCATCTGCTCGAGCTGATCGGCGATGTGCTCGATCTCTCCAAGATCGAGGCCGACAGCTATTCACTGAGCCATGAGGCGTTTGACGCCGGCGATGTCATCGAGCTGTGCACCCGCATGCTGTCGCAGCGCGCCGAGGATGCCGGGGTGACGATCGAGCTGGATGCCGCCGGGCCGATCCCTGTCCGTGCTGACCGCAAGGCGTTGCGCCAGATCCTGCTGAACCTGCTGTCCAACGCCATCAAGTTCACCCCGCGTGATGGTGTGATCGTGGTCATGGCCAAGGCACGCGGCGGCGATCTGACACTGGCTGTCGGGGATAGCGGGCCGGGCATTGCTCCGGCGGAGCTGGCGCAGCTGGGGCAACGCTACATGCAGGCCTCGACAACGGAGCAGACGGTGGATCGCGGCTCGGGCCTCGGCCTGTCCCTGGTCAAGGCGCTTGCCGAAATGCATGGCGGCGGGATGACGATCAAGAGCGCGCTCGGTGAGGGCACAACCGTGTCCGTGACATTGCCGGTGATCCGGCACGTTGACGGGGAAGACACCGGGCGGGAGGATCCGCTTGAAGTGCATTCGCGTATCCATCGGGCCCAGCAAGCCGGCCAATCGCTGGCGTCATCGGCCGGCTGACAGCACCGGCGAGGATCTGACAAAGGCGAGCGCGGCGGCAAAATCGCCAATCCCGACATATTGCGAGGTGACCAGATTTCCCTGGGCATCAAAGGCCTCGATCAGGGCCGCTTCACGCGGGTCCAGCCGCGCAAAGGCGGCCAGCGCCTCTTCGCTGAAGCGGAAATAGGCAAGGTCTTCATCCGACCAGCGTGACGCCGGAAGAAAGCTGGTCTTGCCTTCAGCAGGCGGCAGGTAATCTGTCCAGGCGGGCATGCCCGCAACGTCCAGCAAGCCGCCCAGGCTGGGATCATGCAGCGCCGGTGCGAGATCGGGATTACGCACATGCAGGGTCACGGCAGCGATTTGCGAAGTCAGATTTGCCGCAATTGTGAGGGCATGGACCTGTTCTGTATTATAGAGCCCCACGCGCAGGGGATGGTCTGCTGCGGGCAGGATCTGCGAGATCACCCAGCTGTCATAGCCATAGGGCCGGCTGGCCTGCCAGGGAGCGGGGGCACCGGCATAATTCTGGAACCGCTCCCGCTGCCACCCGGCGAAAGCCGAGCGGATATCCGCAGCAATGGCGAGCGTGGCATCGCTTGAGCAGGGCTGGTTGGCCGCATTCCGTGTGATCTGATCGTAGGTGTGGTCAATCCGGTCGGCGCGATAACCGGCGCGGAGCAGATCGCCGCGGGCCTGCAGATAGGCCCCTTCCAGCGCCAGACGCTGATTGTCCGAAAACAGGCTGCAGCGGTCATCCAGCGCGCGGGCGAGGGCGCGCTGCGCAAAGATGTCACGATCAGTCTGGGCGTCCGCTCCGGCACTCAGCAGCACCAGAGCCGCAATGGCGGTCCGCATGGGTCACTCCCCTTATTCGGGAGTGAAGACTACTTCCAACCTCTTGATTTGTCGTGAACGCGGCGGCGGCGCCAGGCCCCGCGCAGGACAAACAGCAGGGCCAGGAGGAACAGGATGGCGGCGATTTCGCGCATCGAGAACTCCGGCAGGCCGAACCGCTCGGCCAGGGTGGGCGTTCCGGCAATGGAATAATCATAGCCGGTGACGCCGCTTTCATTCCACAAGGCGGCCCGTCCGGACAGGGCTGACCAGTGCGCGGACCGGGACAGAATTTCAGACGCGCGGTTGAATCCGTCGGCTTGCGGTGAAGTGAAACCGGCAATCCAGCGCGTCGGATTGGCCGGGTCGGCAAACACGGTTGCGACGCCGGCCGGCCGGACCGCCGCGTCGGCATAGGCTGCCGAAGACAGGCGCAGACCGGTCCGCTGCCCGGCTTGTTCGGCTGCGGCGCGAAGCGCTGTACGGAATTCCACGGGGGCCCCGTCCAGCAGGTTGCGGTCGGCCATCGCCGCCGTACCGATGAAGACCATGTTGCGGCTTTCGGGCGCCATACGGCTGTCGGACCCGTACCATGAATAGATCCAGGCCGTGCCGTGGGCGAGCGCCGTCCGGGCCATGATCGACATGGCCGCCAGCCGCCCGGTGCCATCGGGCTCGGTAATGATGACGGCTGTACGCGCGCCGCGGCCATCGCCGAATGGCAGGCGGGCCTGCGAGTATTCGCGCAAGGTCGCGCCATCGGCTTCAAGGCGTGTATGTTCTGTGCCGATTGCTGCAGCCGTCAGGGCATCCGTGACCCCGAAGGAGAGGCCGGCCTGACGGATGGACCGGCTGGCAAATAGGCGTGCGGCGGTTTCCATGTCCTGCTGATGGCGTCCGGCGATGACGAAATCCAGATCATCACCGGAAAAGCGGATTTCAGCTCCGGCCAATGCGGCATCCACATCATATCCGATGCGGATGCCAGCTGCATCCGGTGTCTCCACGAATTCCGGTGCGCGGCCCATGCGCATGGCAACGCCCTGTGCAATCACCGCTTCCAGCATGACGTCATTCGGACGGTCCTCGATATAGACTGCGCCCACCGGCGGAATGTCGGATGACAGCAGTGCTTCGATATCCCCCAGCGATGCCGGTGCGCGTGCGGTTTCATAGGCGATACGGAGCCGCGAATGGGCGCCATCAACTGTCCAGCCTGCACCTTCATCATGTTCCAGGGCCAGGCTGACAATATTGGTGCCATTGCGGAGCACGTGCTGTGGCAGCGCGATTTCCGCGGTAAACGGTTCGCCAGCCGGTTCGATCCGGACAGCACGGCTGTTGTTGACGATGACGATCAGGGCCGGGCTGTCAGCGCCCTGAGCAGTCAATCCCAGATACAGACGGCCATCCAGGGGGGTGATTGTCGGGGCGAGCGAGAATTGAACGAGACCATCCCCGCTGTCGCTTGTAATGTTCAAGCTGTTGATTTGATGTATTATATTATTCAACGGCACTTCATGAACAGAGCCCGGTGCAGGCTCCTCAGCCGCGGCAATAGCAGCCTGAAGGCCGACGGCAATCGCGAAAACCCAACGCACAACTCGTACTGTCATGATACGCTCCCCACCCATTCACACTTTATTAAGCAATTGGCTTGCCATCAATGGAAATGAATCGAATTCGTACAGAAATCTGGGTGCAGGCCCTGCTCAGACGCGCGGAGGTTGAAGGTGCGATGGGCGGAGTGGCGCGTAAGGGGGATGTTGATGCCGGCGCTGTGCTTCTGCGCGTGTCGCGGCTGGATGGCACCTCCAATTTCTATGTGCCGGCGCGGGATATGGATGGCCAGCAGATATGGATTCAGCCGTTGGGGACGGATCCGGTGGTGGATAGCCGTTTGAATGCCTATTGCGAGCGGCGGCTGGAAGATGATCCGGATCTCTGGGTGGTTGAAATCGAGGACCGCAAGGGCCGCCATTTCCTGACCGAGCCAGTGGAAGCCTGAGTTGAGGCTTGCCACATGCGTCC
Organism: Alphaproteobacteria bacterium; assembly: GCA_016124665.1. Lineage (GTDB taxonomy): Bacteria > Pseudomonadota > Alphaproteobacteria > Caulobacterales > Maricaulaceae > Hyphobacterium. The sequence continues at coordinate 75,854 of WGNH01000021.1, forward strand.
GGGCCTATTAGGTCCGCGCATCACAACACAAGACAAAGATCCGATATGAGCGCGACTTCATCGAGCGGTGAATGGGCCAAGAGGCGCACTTACGCTATCATTTCCCACCCGGACGCCGGCAAGACAACGCTGACCGAAAACCTGTTGCTGGCTGCAGGATCAATCCGGCTGGCCGGGCAGGTGCGGGCGCGCGGTGAAAACCGCCGGACGCGTTCGGACTGGATGAAGATCGAGCAGGATCGCGGGATATCCGTCTCTGCATCGGTGATGACCTATGAACATCGCGGGCTGACCTTCAACCTGCTGGATACGCCGGGCCACGAGGATTTCTCCGAGGACACCTACCGGACGCTGACGGCGGCCGATAGCGCCATCATGGTGCTGGATGCGGCGCGCGGTGTGGAGCCGCGGACGCTGAAGCTGGTGGAGGTGTGCCGGCTGCGCGACATTCCGATCCTGACCTTTATCAACAAGCTCGACCGCGAAGCACTGGCACCGGAAGAATTGCTGGATGATATCCAGGACAAGCTGGCGCTGGATACCGCCCCGATGCAATGGCCGGCGGCTTCCGGCAAACGGTTTGGCGGGGTCATGGACATGATGACCGATGAATTCATCCCGTTCCGGCCGGATGAGGGCGAAATGTCTTCGGGCAAACGTGTTCCCGCAGCTGACGCGGAGAAGCTTCTCAGCCCGGACGTCTTCGCGGAATTGCAGGAAGGCACGGAAATGGCGCGCGAGCTGTGCCCGGACTTCAACCCGCAATCCTATCGGGAAGGGCATATGACGCCGGTCTATTTCGGAGCGGCCTTGCGCCGCTTCGGGATTATTGAATTGCTTGATGCGCTGGCGGACATCGCGCCGGGGCCACAGACCGAGAAAGCCATTGTCCGGAAGGTTGCGGGCGAAGTGACGCCGGACGGCAAGGAAGTGTCTGGCTTTGTGTTCAAGGTGCAGGCGAATATGGACCCGAACCATCGCGACCGGGTGGCCTTCCTGCGCCTGGCCTCGGGCAAGTTCAAACGCGGCATGAAGCTGAAAACCGACAAGGGCAAATCCCTGACCGTATCGTCACCGATCATGTTTTTCGCGCAGGACCGGGAAATTGCGGACGAGGCTTTTGCGGGCGATGTCATCGGCATCCCCAATCACGGGCTCTTGCGTGTCGGGGACAGTCTGAGCGAGAGCGGAGAGATCCTGTTTGCGGGTATTCCGAATTTCGCGCCGGAGATTTTGCGCCGCGCGCGGCTGGCCGACCCCTTGAAAGCCAAGCATCTGAAAAAGGCGCTGGAATCGCTCGCCGAGGAAGGCGTAACCCAGCTTTTCCGCCCGGTGATTGGCGGGGATTTCATCGTCGGTGCCGTGGGCCAGTTGCAGATCGAGGTGATGGCCGAGCGCGTGTCCGCCGAATACGGGCTGGATGTGACGTTCGAGGCCGCCCCCTATGAAACCGCGCGCTGGATCCACGGCTCCGATGCCGACATTGAAAAGTTCGCGGACCGGCACAAGAGCGCGATTGCCGAGGATATTGACGGCGACCCGGTCTTCCTCGCCAAATCGTCCTGGGAAGTCAGTTATTCCGAAGAAAAATGGCCGGACCTGAAATTTCTGCGAGCCAAGGAGCGGAACAGTTGAGCGCTTCATCCGGAACACTGATTGAAACGGCACTGGGCAGGGCCAATGAATTCTGGGCACTGGTCGTCGATGTCTGGAATACAAGCTTTCTGGGAGCCAGTGTCGGGCAGGGCCTGCTGGCGATGGTTGCGGTCATTGCCGCGCTTTTCCTGCGCGGCATCGTCTCCCGCTGGCTGGTTCTGGTCATGCGGCGGCTGGTGAAGAAAACCACCAATCAAATTGATGATGCCATTGTCGAAGCGCTGGCCGGTCCTTTTCAACTGGTCCCGGTCATCATCGGACTGTTCATCGCCACCACCATTCTGGGGCTCGGCGGCCCGGAATCCGCCGGGTCAAGGCTGGTCCAGTCGCTGGTGGCGGTCACGCTTTTCTGGGCCATGCACAATGCGGTGACACCGGTGTCCCGCAGCCTCGATTTCGTTACGCAGGCCCTGACGCCGGTGATGATCGACTGGATGACCAAGTCGCTGCAGATCCTGTTCATCATTGTCGGTGCGGCGGCGGTTCTGGAAATCTGGTCGATACCGGTCGGGCCGATTATTGCGGGGCTCGGCCTGTTCGGCGTTGCCGTTGGCCTTGGCGCACAGGATTTGTTCAAGAATCTGATCGCCGGTGTCCTGATCCTGACCGAGCGCCGCTTCCTGCCGGGTGACTGGGTGCAGGTGGATGGCGTGGTCGAGGGCACGGTCGAGAAAATCAATTTCCGCTCGACCGTGGTCCGCCGCTTCGACAAGGGCCCGGTCTATGTACCGAATTCAAAACTGTCCGATAATGCGGTCACCAATTTCTCGCGAATGACACACCGCCGGATCAGCTGGGCGATCGGGGTTGAATACAAGACCACCACCGAACAGCTCGCCTATATCCGCGACAAGACACTGGAATACATTCTGAACCATCCGGAATTTGCCAAACCGCCGGAGGTGACCACCTTCATGCGGGTGGATGCGTTCGGTCCGTCGTCGATCGATTTCAAGCTCTATGCCTTTACGGTGACAACCAACTGGACGGAATGGTTGCGGATCAAGGAAGCGCTGGCTTTCGAGCTGAAGAAAATCGTGGGAGAGGCCGGCACCAGCTTCGCCTTCCCGTCACAGACCATCTATGTCGACGATGGCTCCGAAGTGTTCCTGCCGCCGGAACACAAATCCGCTCCGGCTCGGATTGAGCAGCCCGAAAATGCCGGCGGTGAAAGCTGAGGCTCAGGCGGCTTCGGCGTTCTTGCGCATGGCCATGAAGCGCATGGCGCGCTGGGCTTCGCGTTCCGAGAGTTCATCGTAGATGCGGCCATATTCGCGCGCATCACGCAGGGCGTCGCCCTGGCCGGCATTGCGCATGACGGACAGGGTCACAAACAGGGTCCGGTCAATTCCGCCCGCCTTGCAGAGCAGGCAGAGCGGGTCGATGCCTGGGCATTCCAGCGCCCGTTTTGCGGTACCAAGATCGGTATCGGTCATGACTGCCAGGCCTGCCGCGCACCGCATCAGCTGGCCTTCGCGCAAGAGGCGGACGAGCAGGGCCCCGTCGAGCTGACGGCGCAGTTTCATGGCATTGACGTAGCGTTTGGCTTCATCGGCTGTCTTGTCGCTCGAGAGACGGGCTTCGAGGCGCGTATGTGAGGCATCAATGGCCTGTTGCAGCTCGTCCGGATCCACGCCGTCGAACTTTTCCAGAATCCGGTCGCGGAGACGGGCTTCCACCACGGTCAGCATGTCATTGAGGAGATCGACCGGCGTTTCCTTGCGGGCGACCAGCGGCGCGTGGAAATCCGGATTGGTTTCTGCGCGTTCGGTGATGTTTTCAAAGGCCGCCCGGGACAGTTTGGCACCACTGTTCTTTACCAGAGAGACGACGGTGTCGTCATTGCCGCGGCGGACAATGGTATCGGCGACGGCTTCGGGAATGGATTTCCGCGTGGTCAGAAGTTTCAGATGCGATTGCCCGGTGGATTCAGCGATCGCGACCAGATCGTCCTCGGTCAAGGCATTCGATTTTCTGAGAATGGGCGCTGCGACATCAATGACATCGCGCGCCAGCTGCATGATCAGGCCATGCGGGGCATGGGCGCTGCCGGCAAAGCGCTCGGCCAGTTCGGCGCGGGCATCCTCGGCGGTGTCTGCAGCCAGCCTGGAGAGCACGCCATCATACTGGTCAAGTTCAGCCGATCCCTTGGTGGGAACATCATCGAAAAACAGATCGGTGACCTCCCGCAGAAGCTCACGCCGTCTTTCGCTGGATTTCTCGCGCGCAAGGTCGACCAGTTTGTGAAGATTGGATTGAACCGCCATGCCGCCCGCCCGAACTGTCTTTCGCGGATCATCCCGCCAATGGGTAAAGAAACAGTGGGCGAGTGTGGTTAATGCGGCGCGCCGGTGCAGGATTGCGCAGGGCGCGCGCCGGGGATAAGGAGGCGTCCGGGAATCGGGAGCGGATCAAATGACAAGCAAGGCGCAATCAGGCTGGCGGACCCGGCTGGTCAGGTTTCTGGAAACGCCCTTCGTGCTGAATTTCATCACCGGGCTGATCCTGGTCAATGCGGTGACGCTGGGTCTTGAAACCTATCCGGTTGAAATCCCCGTTCTCGCAGACGCCCTGCCACTGGCCGACACGGTCATCGTCTCGGTTTTCGTGATCGAGCTGCTGCTGAAAATGATCGCCTACGGGCCGCGCTTTTTCCGCTCCGGCTGGAACTGGTTCGACCTGATCATCGTCTCGGTGTCGCTGGTCCCCGATGCCGGTGCCTTCACGGTATTGCGGGCGATGCGCATATTGCGGGTCTTCCGCCTGTTCTCGGTCATGCCGGACATGCGCAAGGTCGTCGAGGCGCTGATGAAAGCCATTCCGGGCATGGGCGCGATTCTCGCCGTGCTGGCGCTGATGTTTTATGTCGCAGCGGTGATGGCGACCAAGCTGTTTGGCGGGTCTTCCGAAATGTTTGACACGCTGGGGGCCTCGGCCTTCACGCTCTTCCAGGTGATGACGCTGGAAGGCTGGGCCATGGATGTCGCCCGCCCGGTGATGGAGCAATATCCCTTTGCCTGGCTGTTTTTCCTCATCTTCATCGTGCTGACCAGCTTTGCCGTCCTCAACATGTTCATCGCGGTGATCGTTGACTCGCTGCAATCCAAGCATTTCGACGAAGAGGAGGAGCGGGCGGCACAATCGGAAGCCGAGGCGCAGGAAGACCGCGAAGTGATCCATGAGGAACTGAAAGCGATCCGCGCCGAGCTGCAGGCCTTGCGCGCGGATATGAAGCGCTAGGGTCAGGACCTGGTAATTTGACTGGAATGGCGGCCGAGATGACGAGAGATGCGAGGAAAAGCCCGAAGAGCGGGGCCAATCCCCCGGTCGAGGGCTTTGACAAAGCAGATCGACGTCAGCATGGCCGTCCTTCGGACCGGGCTGATTTGCACGGGCTACTGTGTCGCAAACCCTTGAAAGGCATTGGCCTTCCGGTGGGTTTGCTCCTTGTATCCGCACAAATCCGCTTCGGCCATTGCAGTCAGATTAGCAGGTCCTGACCCTAGGGAATGGCCGCGACTTCGGCCTCGAAGGCATTCAGCAATTCGGAATAGAAGGCGGCGAGCTCTTCTTCATGGGCGGAACGCTCGCGCGGGGCCGGGGCCGCCACCGGCCTCACCGGAAGTCCGTCATGGGCGGCGATCATGAAATCCCGCCAGATGCGCGCCGGCAGGCCGCCGCCGGTGACATCATTGGTGGGAGTGTCATCATCATTGCCGACCCAGACACCGGCAATGTAATCGGCCGAAAATCCGAGAAACCAGGCATCGCGGAAGGACTGGCTGGTGCCGGTCTTCCCCGCTGTTGGCCGCTCCGGCAGGCGCGCCGCCACGCCGGTGCCGGACAGAACAATATCCTGCATCATGGTTGACAGGGTCAGCGCATCGGCCTCTTCGACCACCTGTTCCGGTTCGGCGGGCGCGGGCTCCCAGAGGATGTCGCCGCGGGAATTGGTTACACGCTCGAGCAGGCGGGCCCGGTGGCGTTCGCCGGAATTGGCGATTGTGGCGTAGGCGGTGGTCAGTTCCTGCAGGGTGACCTCGACCGCGCCCAGCGACAGGGCGGGCAGGGCAGGCAATTCGGTCTCGATGCCGAGGCGTGCGGCCATGTCCACGACGGTTTCCGGGCCGATTTCATCTATGATCTGGGCCGAGACCGTATTGATTGATCGCCGCAGCGCTTCCTGCAATGTCACGCGGCCGCGATAGGTGCCGCCGAAATTCTGCGGCTGCCAGCCTTCCAGATCGACCGGCTCGTCATAATAGACGCTGAAGGGTGATGCGCCTTCCTCGATGGCGGCAAGATAGACGATGGGCTTGAAGGCCGAGCCCGGCTGGCGCCGCGCCTGCGCAGCGCGGTTATACTGGGATTGCAGATAATCGCGGCCGCCGACCATGGCGCGCACGGCTCCGTCGGGCGTCATGGCCAGCAAAGCGGCCTCGCCCGCACCCTGCGCCTCGCTTTCCGCGTCCATGCGGGCGGTCAGGGTGCGATGCGCCGCTTCCTGCAGTGCGGGATCAATCGTTACCTGGATGATGGCGTCGGCGGGCAGCTCCCCCAATTCGGCTTCGGCGAGCTGGACGGCCTGGTCAAAGATGAAACCGAACACGGCGGGATCGCGGTAGGTTTCCGGTTCCGGCGCAATCGGGGCGGCGGGATTGGCTTCGGCTTCGGCGCGTTCTTCGGCGGTGATGAAGCCGGCCTCCTCCATGGCGGCGAGCACGATGGCGGCGCGCTCGCGGGCGGCGGCCAGGTTGCTGGTCGGATCGAGGCGGCTGGGCGCTTTGGGCAGGGCGGCCAGCATGGCGGCTTCGGCCAGTGTGAGGTCTGCGGCAGATTTCTGGAAATAGCGCCGGGCCGCGGCTTCGATGCCGTAGGCCCGGGCGCCGAAATAGATGCGGTTGAGATAAAGCTGCAGGATTTCGTCCTTCGACAGGCGGCGCTCCAGCTGCCAGGCCAGCCGCATTTCCTGGATTTTACGCCGCATCGAGCGTTCCGGCGTCAGCACCAGATTCTTGACGAGCTGCATGGTGATGGTCGAGCCGCCCTGAACCGTCGCCCCGGCCCGCAGATTGGTGAAAACGGCGCGCAGCGTACCGCGGAAATCGACACCGGAATGGTCGTAGAAGCGCCGGTCCTCGATCGCGATGAAGGCCTGGCGGACATGGTCGGGCAGGTCATCCAGCTCGACCGGTGAGCCATAGAGCGGGCCGCGCACATCAATCACCGCGCCATTCATGTCCAAAAGGGTGATGCTGTGCTCGCGGCGCGTGTCGGCCAGGACGGACAGGTTTTCCGGCAGGGCCGGCATGTCCGAAAACGCCCACCGCCAGAACACGCCGCCAATAATGCCGGCGAGGATGACTGTCGCCGCAAAGCTTGCTGTCAGCGCCCATGCCAGACGTTCGCGCTTGCGGCGTTTTTCCTCTAGAAGGTCGGCTCTGAAAGCGGTCATCCGGATTTCCCCTGCCGGGTATCAGCCCGCACAAAGTGGCAAGGTTTAGGCGAATATGTCCAACGCCCCCTTCTGGAAAGTGAAAACACTGCAAGAGATGAGCTCTGCGGAATGGGAATCGCTGTGCGACGGGTGCGGCAAATGCTGTCTGGTCCAGCTCGAGGACGAGGACGGGGACCGCGTGCTGACCTCCCTGTCCTGCAAACTCTATGACGGGGCGACAGGGAAATGCCGCGATTATGCCAACCGCTCGGCGCGGGTGCCCGATTGTGTGCGGCTGACACCGGACAATGTCGGACAACTGGCCTGGATGCCGAAAACCTGCGCTTACCGCCTGGTTCATGAAGGCCGCGATCTGCCGGACTGGCATCCTCTGGTGACGGGCGATCCGCAATCCACCTTCAAGGCCGGCATGTCGGTGCGCGGGCAGGTGACCAGTGAAATGCGGGTGGATGAGGCCGATTACGAGGCCTTCATCCGCGGCTGGCCGGGCGAAAACGGGGATAAATAGGACGCTATCCCGCCGGGCGGATCCGGAAACCCTCGATTATTCAGCGGGCTGAAACTTTTTCCGGCAAAACGATCCGGAGCGCGCGGTTGCCGGGCTATAAAACGGCATGGTCAGAGAAATGACGGCAAGGCGGCTCGACCGCGCGGCCTGGGAAGTGTTGACCCGCCAGTATGAGGCGGGCGTGAGTGTCGACGCGCTGGCAGCGTCAACCGGTCTCAGTGCATCACGTATCCGCCACAGGATTGCGGAATGCCGGCAGGATGATGCGGCCCTGCGCGCTGAATACTACCGTCAGGCGATGCACCGTGAATTGGTCCGGGCCGAATCCGAATTGCTGAAAGGCAGCGTCGAGTCCGCGGTCAAGCGGATGCGCGCGCTGAACATGCTCATGAAACTGGAAAAAGACTTGAAACGGGCGGCTGAACCGGAAAGCACGCCCGAAGCGGAGGCCGGAGAATTTGTGGACATCAGGGCGGAACTGGAATGCCGATTTAATCGTCTCCGGGCCGCCAGAGATGGAACGCGAATTTCTGGACTCGCTGACGAAGCCAGAGAAAACAGTCCTCAAACATGACTGGCCGTTCTGGGCCCATAGCGGACAATTACCGCCCGAAGGAGACTGGAATATCTGGCTCTTCATGGGCGGGCGCGGTGCGGGCAAGACACGCGCCGGCGCGGAATGGATACGGGCGCAAGTCGCCAGCGGCTGCCGCCGCATCGGACTCGTTGCGCCAACCCTGAATGATGCGCGCGAAGTGATGATTGGCGGGCCGTCGGGTCTCGCCCGCATTGGCCTGGAAGAGGAGCGGCCGCGCTTTGAAAGCTCGCGCCGGCGGCTGATCTGGCCCAATGGCGCGGAAGGCTATGTGTTTTCGGCTGAAGATCCGGACAGTTTGCGCGGGCCCCAATTTGATACCGCCTGGGCCGATGAGTTTGCGGCGTGGAGCTATCCGCAGGCGACGCTGGATACGCTGCGCATGGGGCTGCGTCTGGGGACAGAGCCGCGTCTGGTGATTACCACCACGCCGCGGCCCATTCCGGCGCTGAAAACCCTGGCTGGACAAGCCAATGTGGCCATTACCCATGCGCGGACTGAGAAGAATGCGGGCAATCTGGCCGCCGGTTTCGTGGCCGCCATGCAGGCAAGTTATGGCGGGTCGCTGCTCGGCCGGCAGGAGCTGGACGGGATACTGATCGAGGACCCGGACGGAGCGCTGTGGACCCGCAAGGACATTGAAAACGCCTGCGGCGGCGAGGCGGCCGACCCGCACCGGATCATTGTCGCGGTTGACCCTCCCGCGACCGGACAGGTCCATGCGGATGAATGCGGCATCATCGTCGCGGGCGCGTCGGGCGAAGGCAGGGATCGAACAGCCATCATACTGGCCGATCGCTCCTTCGGCCCGGCCAAACCCGCGGCCTGGGCGGATGCCGTGGCGGCCACCTATGACGGGTTTGAAGCCGATTGCGTGGTCGCCGAATCCAATCAGGGCGGCGACATGGTTGCGGCCGTGCTGAAAGCCGCCCGCCCCGGCCTGCCGGTGAAGCTGGTTCATGCCAGCCGTGGCAAGCGGACACGCGCCGAACCTGTGGCGGCGCTCTATGCCGCCGGCCGGGTGAAGCATGCCGGGCGCTTTGCAGCGCTGGAAGACCAGATGTGCGCCTTCGGCGCGCCGGATACGAGTATCAAGAGCCCTGACCGTGTGGATGCGCTGGTCTGGGCGGTGAGCGAATTATTGCTGAACCGGCCGGGCGCGCCCCGGCTGCGGCGGCTTTAAAAGGACGACACAATGCTGAACCAGCTGGCCCGGAGATTCGGGCTGACCACAAAATCGTCTGCGGCAAAGCCCCTGATCGCCCTGTCCTTCGGGACGCGGGCGGGATGGCCGGTCCGCGATTATGCAACGCTGTCGAAAGAGGGGTTTGCGCGTAACCCGGTTGTGCATCGCTGTATCCGTCTGATTGCGGAAGCGGCGGCCTCGACGCCGCTGATCCTGCAGACGGCCGGCGGGGCGGCGCACCCGCTGTCACACCTGCTGGCGCAGGCCAATCCGGATCAGAGTTTCACCGAAATGCTGGAGGCGCATTACGGCTTTCTGCAGATTTCCGGCAATGCCTATCTGGAGCTGGCGGCGCTGGATGGCGTGCCGCGCGAAATCTTCACCCTGCGTCCGGACCGGATGCGGATTCTGCCCGGCAAGCGCGGCTGGCCGGAAGGCTGGGAGTATTCGGCCAATGGCAGAAAAGTGACGTTTGCGCGTGACCGGGCCAGCGGGCGCTCGCCCATCCTGCACATGCGATTGTTTCACCCGTCGGATGATCATTATGGCCTCAGTCCGCTGGAAGCGGCGGCGGCCTCTGTGGATGTCCACAATGCGGGCGGGGCCTGGGCGAAAGGCTTGCTGGACAATGCGGCGCGGCCGTCCGGGGCGCTGATCTTCAATACCGGTGAGGGGGCAAACCTGACCGATGACCAGTTTGACCGGCTGAAAGCAGAATTGTCCGATGCCTATACCGGCCCGGCTAATGCCGGGCGGCCGATGTTGTTGGAGGGCGGGCTGGACTGGAAGCCGATGGCGCTGTCGCCCGCCGATATGGACTTCATCGAGGCGCGCCGCGAGGCCGCGCGGGAGATTGCCCTGGCCTTTGGTGTGCCGCCCTTGCTGCTCGGCCTGCCGGGCGACAATACCTATGCCAATTACAAGGAGGCCAATCTGGCGTTCTGGCGGCAGACCGTGTTGCCTCTGGTACGCAAGACGGCGAGGGCCCTGACCGGCTGGCTGTCGCCTTGGAGCGAAATGCCTTTGGAAATCGCCGCTGATACTTCGGCCATTCCGGCGCTTTCCACGGAGCGCGCTGCCGACTGGGCGCGGATCAGCGCCGCAGACTTTCTGACACCGGACGAAAAGCGCCGCCTGCTCGGCCTGCCGGAGGCGTCATGACCGGCTGGCGGCTGGAGAAATCGGTGACGCTGGGCGTGGTATTCGCGCTCGCCATGCAGACCGGCGGGGCGCTGATCTGGGCGGGAGCCGCCGGAGAGCGTCTCAACCGTCTGGAAGCCGAGGCCGAGCTGCATGAAGCGGCGAGTGAACGCCTGGCGCGGCTGGAAGAACAGATCGGGCAGGCGCGCGAGGCCCTGAGCCGTATCGAACGGCGTCTGGATAACTGACGCTATCTGAATTCTGGAGACAGTGATGGACGATCTGACCGCAGCGGGCGATCCGCTGCGCATTGAAGGCCATGCGAGCCTGTTCGGGCTGGCCGATCTCAACCGGGATATCGTCCGGCGCGGCGCTTTTACACGTGGCCTGCAGCGACGCGGTGCCAGGGGCGTGCGCATGCTGTTCCAGCATGATGCCGGCGAGCCGGTCGGCGTCTGGGACGAGATCCGCGAGGACGGGCAGGGCCTGTTCGTCCGCGGCAGAGTGCTGCGGGCCGGGCCGCGCGGGCGGGCGGCGGCGGAACTGATCCGCCAGGGCGCAGTCGATGGCCTGTCCATCGGCTTTCGGACCGAACGCTTTGCCCCGCGGACCGGCGGCGGGCGCGAGCTGATCCAGCTGGATTTGTGGGAGGTCTCGATCGTGACCTTCCCGATGTTGCCGCAGGCGCGCCTTCGCGTCGCGGCGCCCGCGGCGATTGCCGCATAACCATCGTCAATCAAGAGGATTTACATGACGAAGGAAACCAAGATGGCGGCGCCGTCGGCGGAAACCCGCGCGGCGCTGAGCGAAGTATTGTGCGCGTTCGAGGCGTTCAAGGACGCCAATGACCGCCGCCTGGACGAGATCGAGGCGAAAGCGGCCGCCGATCCGTTGCTGGACGAGAAGGTCTCACGTATCGACGCGGCCTTGAACCGGGCGCAGGACCGGCTCGACCGCCTGACTCTGGACGCCTCTCGCCCCGGCCTCGACAGCAAGGGGGCTGACGAAACCAGCGCCGCCTGGGACAGCTATATGCGCACGGGCGAGGCCGGAAAGCTGATCGAGGGCAAATCGCTTTCTGCCGGATCCAACAGTGATGGCGGTTATGTCGCTCCGGCGGAGACTGAAGCGCTGATCGACCGGCTGCTGACCTCGGCCTCGCCGATCCGCGCGATTGCCAGCGTCAAGCAGACCACGGCGCACACCTTCAAGAAGCCGGTCAGTCTCGGCGGTGCGGCGACGGGCTGGGTGTCGGAAACGGCGGCGCGTCCGGAAACCGACAGCCCGACGCTGGACCTCCTGGATTTCCCGACCGCCGAACTCTACGCCATGCCGGCCGCGACCAGCCAGCTCCTGGATGACGCCCTCGCCGATATCGACCAATGGCTGGCCGAGGAAGTGCAGGACGTGTTCGCCGCGCAGGAAAGCGATGCCTTCATCAATGGCAATGGAACGAACAAGCCCAAGGGCTTCCTGAACTACACGAAGACGGCAGATGCCGCGGCGGTGTGGGGAGAGATCGGCTATGTTGCCACCGGCGTGGATGGCGATTTTGCCACCAGTGATCCGGCGGATGACCTGATTGATCTGATCTATGCGCCAAAACCGGGCTATCGCGCCGCGGGCCGCTTTGTCATGAACCGGCGCACGGTTTCGGCGGTACGCAAGTTCAAGGATTCCAATGGCGATTATATCTGGCAGCCCTCGCTGACCGAAGGCGGGCAGGCGACGCTGCTGGGCTATCCGGTGACGGAAGCCGAGGACATGCCGGATATCGGTTCGGACAGCTTCGCCATTGCCTTTGGCGATTTCCGCCGCGGCTATCTGGTGGTGGACCGTCAGGGTGTGCAGGTCTTGCGCGATCCGTATTCCGCCAAGCCCTATGTGCTGTTCTACACGACCAAACGTGTCGGCGGCGGGGTGCAGGATTTCAACGCCATCAAGCTGTTGAAGTTCGGGCTGAGCTAGATCCGCAATCAGCGGGGCGGTGGCTGCGGCCACCCCCGCGCCCTCCGGGAGACAAGACATGACCCTCCAACTCGTCACGCCACCGGCGGCCGAGCCCGTCACGCTGTCAGACGCGAAAGCGTTTCTGCGGACCGGGACCGGCCATGAAGATGACCTTATATCGCAACTTATCGCGTCTGCACGCCAGCGAGTCGAGGCCGAGACGGGCCGGGCGCTGGTCTCGCGAACGTATCGCGAGGTGCTGGATGCCTGGGATATGCCCGGACGCCTTGCCGATAGCGGGCGGCAGTTCCGCCTGCTCATGCCGCCGCTGCTCTCGGTGGACTCCGTGACGACATTCGATGCGGATGACGCCGCCACGGTCTGGGATGCGGGCAACTACTTCGCCGATACCACGTCCGATCCGGGCCGTATCGCGGTGCGCACGGGTGCATTTCCCAAGCCAGGGCGTGCGGTTGCGGGCATCGAAATCCTGTTCGAGGCGGGCTATGGCGCGAGCGCCGATGATGCGCCGGAGGCCCTGCGCGAAGCCGTGATGCGGCTGACCGCTGACGCCTATCTCAACCGCGACGGACAGGCGGAACGTCCGCTGCCTCTCGCGGTGCAGAGTCTCATCGCGCCGTTCAAACGGGTGCGGCTATGAGCGCGGAGGCGGCCTTTCAGGATGCCTTGCTGGCGCGTCTGGCGGCGGATGCCGGGGTGCGGGCGGTGCTGGGCGATCCGGCGCGGATATTCGATGCCGCACCGGAAGGGGCGGCCTTTCCCTATCTGAGTGTGGGGCGCGGGGTCAGCGAGCCCGCCGGGGCCAGCGATACGCAGCTGATCGCGCACCGGCTGACCCTGCATCTGTGGACGCGGGAGACCGGACGGCGGGAGGCCAAGGAGATGCTCGGCGCGATCCGCGCGGTTGTGGATGACGCCTCATTCGTTCTTGAGGCCGGATTTGCGCTCATCTCCTGCCGCATCGTCTATGCCGACGTTTTCCGCACCAGTGACAGCCGCCTCGCCCATGGCGTCTTGCGGGTGCAGGGCATCATTCAAGTCAATTGACGGAGTATCCAATGACTGCACAACGCGGAAAAGACCTGCTGCTCAAGATCGGTGATGGAGGTTCGCCGCCGGATTTTACCAGCGTGGCGGGCTTGCGCGCCCGGACCATCACGCTGAATGCGCGAACGGTGGATGCCACCACATCGGACAGTCCGGAGGGCTGGCGCGAGCTGATCGCCGGGGCGGGTGTGAAATCCTGCGCCGTGACCGGGGCGGGCCTGTTTGTCGATGCCGCCGCGGATGAGACTGTGCGGCAGGCCTTCTTCAACCAGACCACGCCGGACTGGCAGCTGGTCATTCCGGATTTCGGCGTGATCGAAGGCCCGTTTCAGATTGCCGCCCTGGAATATGCCGGACGCCATGATGGCGAAGCCACCTATTCCATTTCGCTGGCGTCTGCCGGCGCGCTGAGCTTCACGGCGGTCTAGATGAATCCGGCACGCGGCGAGGTTTCGCTGACCATTGATGGCGAGGTGCGCACGCTCTGCCTGACGCTGGGCGCTCTGGCGGCCATTGAGGCTGGGCTGCGGTGTTCCGGATTAGCCGAGCTGGGCGAACGCCTGAAACGCCTGTCCGCCGCCGACCTGATCCTGGTGGCCGAGGCCCTGCTGACCGGCGGGGAGGGCGTGGTGCTGGATCTGTCGACTGCGCGGATTGATCCGGCGGAGGCCGCCCGGGCCGTCGCCGAGAGCTTTGAACGGGCGCTGTGAACGCAATCCCCTTTGATGACTGGCTGCGGTTTGCCGTGCTGCGCCTGGCCATTCCGCCTTCGGACTTCTGGCGAATGTCCCTGAAGGAATGGCTTGTGCTGACACAATCGGTCTCGGCCACTCCCTTGCGGCGGGACGAGCTCTTCGCCCTCCTGAATTCCCATCCGGACAAGACCCATGACATATGACGACGACGAAGCGGAGCGTGTCGCTGAAAATGCTGCACGCGCGGGCGCAGCATTGGAAGCATTGGCCAATGGTCCGGCGCAGCATGCGGCCGACGCGATGAGCGCGGCCTTTGACCGCGCCGGGCGGAGCATCGAGAGCGCCTTGACTCGTGCGGCCCGTACCGGCGAGCTGAGCTTTTCCTCGATGGCGGATGCCATTTTGCGCGATCTCTCCCGTATCGCGACACAGCGATTTGTTGCCGGTCCGATTGAAGGCTTTGTCGACCAGATCGCCAGTAATCTGCCCTTTTTCGGCGCACGTGCCGACGGCGGGCCTGTTCAGCAAGGTGGTGCTTATCTGGTTGGCGAGCGGGGACCCGAAATCTTTACCCCGTCCAGCACGGGGCAGGTCGGCGGGACGGCTCCAATCAATGTCACCATCAATCTTCAAGGCCAATCCTCTCCGGACACGATCCGCCTGTCTGAGACCCAGATCGCGACCGCTTTGGCCCGCGCTGTCCGCAAGGGAGCAGCCAGACTATGAGTACTCAAATTCATGATGTGCTCTTCCCGTTTTCAGTGGCGCTGGGCGCGCGTGGCGGGCCGGAGCGGCGCACGGACATCGTGACTTTGGGCTCGGGCCGGGAGGAGCGCAATTCGCCCTGGGCGC
Source organism: Alphaproteobacteria bacterium (assembly GCA_016124665.1). Classification (GTDB taxonomy): domain Bacteria; phylum Pseudomonadota; class Alphaproteobacteria; order Caulobacterales; family Maricaulaceae; genus Hyphobacterium. The sequence continues at coordinate 90,962 of WGNH01000021.1, forward strand.
ATTCGCGGCGGCGCTGGAATGCTGCGCCGGGCATCAGGACGCGGGAAGATATCGCCACGCTGACGGCATTTTTCGAGGCGCGCCGGGGCCGGCTTTACGGCTTCCGCTTCCACGATCCGGTGGATCATGCCAGCGGTGACCCGGTGTCACCTGCCGACCAGCCTCTGGGCACAGGCGATGGCGACACCCAAGTTTTCCAGTTGATCAAGCGCTATGCGGATGAGGGTTCCGCCTATGACCGCCTCATCACCCGGCCGGTTTCCGGCAGTGTACGGATTGCGGCAGACGGCGTGGAACTGAACGCCGAGGCCGATTTCACCGTGGATGTTGAAACCGGCGAAGTCACTTTCGCTGATGCACCGGCGGCCGGGACCGCCCTGACCGCCGGTTTCAAATTTGATGTCCCGGTGCGCTTTGATACCGACCGGCTGGATATCTCGCTGGACGCTTTCGAGGCGGGCGAGATTGCCGATTTGCCAATCGTGGAAATCCGCGCCTGAGCCATGCTGAATATTCCAACGGAATTGCAGGCCCGGCTGGATTCCGGTGCGACGACACTGGCCTGGTGCTGGCGCGTGGAACGCCGCGACGGACAGGTGTCCGGTTTCACCGACCATGATGGTGATCTGGTCTTTGATGGCGTCACCTACCGCGCGGCGACCGGATTGAGCGGTGCCGATATCGACACCCGACTGGGCCGCGAAAGCGGGTCTGGCGAAGTCAGTGGCGTGTTTGAGGATTCTGCCCTGAGGGAAAGTGATCTCGCGAATGGGGTGTGGAGCGGTGCGCAGGTGCAGATCTACCGCACCGACTGGTCGGATGTCTCCTTGCGGGTCAAGGTCTGGACCGGTGAACTGGGCGAGGTCCGGCATGATGGCGTTTCGTTTCGTGCGGATCTGAACGGTCTGTCGCGGCGGCTGGAGCGCTCCATCGGACGGATATATTCGCGCCATTGCGACGCCAGTTTTGGCGATGCCCGCTGCGGTCTGGATGCCAGCCTGCCGGCCTATCGCGGTGCAGGCATGGTGACCGGGCAGGGGCCGGCCGGCTTCGTCGTTTCCGGGCTTTCCGGTTTCGCTGAGGGCTGGTTTTCATCCGGCTGGCTCGACTGGACCAGCGGCGCGGCGAGCGGCCAACGCCAGCGGGTGATTTCACACCATGTCTCCGGAGGCCAGGTTCTGATCAAACTGGAGGGTGATAATTCCGCGTCCGGAATTGGCGATGGCTTTGTCGTCACTGCCGGGTGCGACAAGCGCCATGCGACCTGCCGGGACAAGTTTGCGAATATTCTCAACTTTCGCGGCTTTGCCTTCCTGCCCGGCAATGACGTGCTTATGGCTTCTCCCGCCTCGGACAAGCGCCGGGATGGCGGATCGCGCGGCCTGTCATGATCCGCAACGCGGTTGTGGCCGAAGCGCGGTGCTGGATCGGCACACCCTATCATCATCAGGCGAGCTGCCGCGGCACCGGGTGTGATTGCCTGGGGCTGCTGCGCGGGGTCTGGCGGGCGCTTTACGGGGAAGAACCCGAAACACTGCCACCTTATCCGGTGTGCGCTCCGGCGGGAGAGGACCTGCTGGTTCCGGCTTTTGGACGCTGGCTGATCGAAATCCCCAGGGATGAGGCCATGGCCGGGGATGTTCTGGTCTTTTCCTGGCACCATTCGTTACCGGCGCGCCATTGCGGCATTCAATCGGCCGGACACCACTTCATTCATGCGTATTGGCGGCGCGCTGTTGCCGCGACACGGCTGACGCCCTGGTGGCGGCGTCATTGCCTGGCTGCCTTCTCGTTTCCGGAAAGAGACTCATCATGGGCCAGCTGATTCTGGGCTCGATCGGTTCTGCCGTGGGCCAGCAGGTTTTGCCGAAGGGATTGTCAGCCTTCGGGATGCACCTGTCCGGACAGGCCCTTGGCGGCTTTATCGGCGCGCAGGCGGGCGGCCTGCTCGACCGGGCGCTTTTCGGGCGGGACAGCGCGACCGGTCCGCGGCTGGATGCCTTGCCCGTGCAATCGTCGACGGAAGGCGCCCCCATTTCTCTCGTTTTCGGCCGTAGCCGGATTGCCGGGCAGGTCATCTGGGCCTCGCGGTTTTCCGAGCACCGGAGCTCCGAAGGCGGCGGCAAGGGCGGACCGCGCATCAACCGGTTCAGCTATTCCGTGAGTTTTGCGGTCGGCCTGTGTGAAGGGGTAATCGACGGCATCGGCAATATCTGGGCGAATGGAGAGTTGCTTGATCAGAGTGAGCTGGGATTTCGCCTCTACAAGGGCGATGAGGTTCAAACGCCGGATCCGCTGATCGAGGCCATAGAAGGCACAGAAAATGCGCCGGCCTGGCGCGGGCTGGCCTATATTGTCTTCGAAGACTTGCCGCTCGAGGCTTTTGGCAATCGTATTCCCAACCTGTCCTTTGAAGTGTTCCGTTCCCCGCAAGCCCAGACTGGCGCGGCGCGGCTCGAGACCCGTATCGAGGGAGTCGATCTCATCCCGGCTTCGGGCGAATTTGCCTATGCGACGTCTTCCATTGTGCGGGATGACGGGCCGGGCCGGCAAAGCTGGCTTAACATCAATAATGCGCGCGGCAAGCCGGACTTCCTCGCCGCCATTGACGATCTTGAAGCCCGTCTGCCGAATTGCCGGTCCGTGCTGATCGTGTCGGCCTGGTTCGGCTCGGATTTGCGCTGCGGCGACTGCGTCATCCGGCCCGGCGTTGAAACACGAGAAGCCATCACCCGCCCCTATAGCTGGTCGGTGGCCGGCGAAAACCGCAGTTCGGCCTATCTGATTTCCCGCATTGATGGACGCCCCGTCTATGGCGGCAGCCCGGCGGATGCCTCACTGATAGAGGCCATTACCGAATTGAAGGCGCGCGGATTTTCGGTCTCGCTTTATCCCTTTATCCTGATGGACATTGCGCCCGGCAATGGTCTTGCCGATCCATATGGCGGTATGGAGCAGGCGGCCTTTCCCTGGCGCGGGCGGATCACCTGTCATCCGGCAATCGGTGAAACGGCCAGTGTTGACGGGACGAGCGCAGCGCGCGATCAGGTCGAGGCCTTCTTTGGCACCGCCGCTGCGGCGGATTTCGCAGTCAGTGGCCAGAGCGTCTCCTACACGGGACCTGCGGAATGGGGATTTAGGCGTTTCATCCTGCATCATGCGGCGCTGGCTGCTGCTGCCGGCGGTGTTGACGGCTTTCTGATCGGTTCGGAAATGCGCGGCCTGACCACAATCCGGGGCGAGAGCAACAGCTTTCCGGCGGTAGAGCAGTTGACGCTTCTGGCCACCGAGGCGCGACAATTGCTCGGAGCGGGAACGCGTCTCTCCTATGCGGCGGACTGGTCCGAATATTCCGGCTATCAGCCCGCTGACGGGTCCGGCGATGTCTTCTTCCACCTGGATTCCTTGTGGAGCGCGCCGGAGATCGATGCCGTTGCGATTGACTGGTATGCGCCCCTGTCCGACTGGCGCGACGGCGACACGCATCTCGACCAGGCGGCGGCGTCTTCCATTCATGACCCGGACTATCTGGCCGGTAATGTCGAAGGCGGGGAAGGGTATGACTGGTTTTATGCCAGCGCCGCGGACCGCGATGCGCAGACCCGTACGCCGATCACCGACGGGGCTTATGCAAAGCCCTGGGTCTTCCGTTACAAGGATATCCGCAACTGGTGGGCCAATACCCATCATGACCGCCCGGGCGGCGTTGAATCCGCTGCGCCAACGGGCTGGGTGCCGCAATCCAAACCGGTCTGGTTTACCGAGCTCGGTTGCCCGGCGATCGACAAGGGCGCCAATCAACCCAATGTCTTTGTGGATCCGAAAAGTTCGGAAAGCTTTCAGCCCCATTTTTCCAGCGGGGCGCGCGATGATCTGATCCAGCGGCGCTATATCGAAGCGCTGATTGAATACTGGTCGGCGGATGGCGGCCATAATCCGGTGTCGTCCGTTTATGGCGGCCCGATGATTGCCCCGGACCTCATTCATATCTGGACCTGGGATGCGCGGCCCTTTCCGGATTTTCCGGCGCGTGGCGATATCTGGTCGGATGGTGCGAACTGGCGGCTGGGGCACTGGCTGAACGGCCGGGCCGGGCTGGCGCCGCTGTCGCTGATCGTGGAGGAGCTGACAAGCCGATGCTGTCTTGAAGCCTATTCCGGCGCTCTGAACGGGCTGGTTTCCGGTTTCGTGATTGACCAGCCGATGGCCGTGCGGGAGGCCTTGCAGCCGCTGATGACCGCCTTCGGCTTTACCGTGGCGGACCGGGCGGACGGGCCAGCCGTCATTCGCTTCGGGCCTGCGTCCGATGCGGTTCTGGAAAACGACTCGCTGTCATTGCCGCCCTCAGGCCGGGCCGTGGAGATGAGCCTCGTGCAAAACGGCGAACTGCCCCACGATGTCCGTCTGCGTTATCAGCGCGATACGCCGGACTATCGCCCGTCCAGCGTCTATGCGCGGACAGAGACCGATGATCTGGAAGCGGTCGCCGACTCAGCCTGCCCTTGCTGGCGGATGAAAGCACGGCTGAAGGCTGGGCGCGCGACATTCTGGGCGAGACACAGGCCGGAGCGGTGCTGTGGCAATTTTCCCTTCCGCCCTCGCGGATCGCGCTGGAGGCAGGCGATGCGGTCACAATGGATGGCCAGGATATCACGCTGGATGCTGTCACCGGCCTTGGCGAAAGACAGGTTGAAGCGTCCCGTCATGTGGCACGGACACCGGGATTGGCAGGGGCGCTGCCCGGGCAAGTGGCGGATCCGGTTCAGCCGCCCGTGCAGCCGGTCCTCAATCTGATCGACCTTGCCCCGCTACCGGACGAAAGGGCGGCGCGCGGTGGATTACTGGCCGCGGCCTATTCGGATCCTTGGCCGGGGCAGGTTCAGATCTGGAGCGCGGCAGACAATGACTGGCAAGAGCGGCACTTGCTCGAAGTTCCGGCGATTTGCGGCACCATCATTTCCGCGCCGGATGATCTGCCGGAGGGCCGCTGGATAGAACACCAGCCCGTGATGGTTGAACTTTCAGGCGGCCAGCTGGCGTCTGACAGCTCATCGGCAGTCCTGGCGGGCGGGAACCGGCTCGCGGTTCAGGGGCCCGATCGCTGGTTCACGCTGCAATTCCGCGATGCAGAACTGACCGGTGACCGTCACTATCGCCTGACCGGATTGCTGGCCGATAGCGCAACCGATTTCTCCGGATTGCAGGCTGGTGCGCTCTTTGTGCTCATGGATCGTGCAGTAAAGACCTTGGCGCTGCAGCCCCATGAGCGCGATCTCGCCCTGACCTTCATGGCCTTGCCGGCCGGCGTGATGCCGGATGAAAGCCTTCATGAAAGCCTTGTGGCCACCTATCGCGGACGGGATGTCCAACCCCTGCCACCGGCGCATCTGAAGATGCGGCGCATTGCGGAGGGATTCCGCCTGACCTGGATCCGGCGGGCCCGGTTCGGCGCTGATGACTGGGTCTCAGCCGAAGTCCCGCTTGGTGAAGACAGAGAGCGCTATCTGGTAGAGATACAGACAAACGGCAGTGTGCGTCATTCGGAAGAGGCCGAAGCGGCAGCGCTCGATATAGCCATCGCAGATCTGGAAAGCTGGATCGGGTCTCCCTTGCCCGCCTTCGAGGTGGACGTCCGGCAGATTTCGGCCCGGTACGGACCCGGAGCGGCGTCACGCCTGACAATTACACCATAGCCAGCTTGCCAATCCGCGCGCTTTCCGGCAGCTGTGAGGTTGATGAGCGATCCCTATAAAATTCTGGGCGTGTCCCGGTCCGCTTCGGCTGAAGACATCCGGTCGGCCTACCGCAAGCTGGCCAAGCAATTGCACCCGGATGCCAATCCGGGGGATGCGGCCGCCGAGGACCGCTTCAAGAAGGTCAGCACCGCCTTCCGCCTGCTGTCGGACCCAAAGAAGCGTGCGCAATATGATCGCGGCGAAATTGATGCCAATGGCGAGGAGGTTGCGCCGCATCACCATTTCCGCTCGGCCCGCCGCGGACGCCAGAGCGGCGAGTTTACCGACATCTTTTCCGATCTTTTCAGCGATTTCGGCGCGGCCTCGCCGCGTGCGCAACGGGGCGGCGATCTGTCTGCCGCGCTTGAAATCGACTTCGTGATGGCGGCCCAGGGCGGCAATCAGCGCATTCATCTTCCGGATGGCCGCAAGGTGGATGTCAAAATCCCGGCCGGTGTCGAGGATGGCAAGGTGCTGCGGCTTGGCGGGCAGGGCCAGAAAGGCCAGCAGGGCGGGCCGGATGGCGATTTGCTGATCACGCTGAAGACCAAACCGCATCGCTGGCTGAGCCGTGACGGGGACATGATCCGCCTGGATCTGCCGGTCACCGTGCAGGAGGCCTCGTTGGGCGCCAAGGTGCGCGTCCCCACACTGCAGGGTGCGGTCGATGTAAAAATCCCTCCGAATTCGACCTCCGGCACACTGCTGCGTCTCAAGGGGCGCGGGATTGCGCGGAAAGGAAAACCGGCGGGAGACCAGATTGTGCGGCTTATGGTCGATGTGCCCGACGATGAAACCTTGCGGGAGTTTCTGTCTGGCTGGACACCGCCGGCGGGATACAACCCTCGCAAAAATGTCAAAATCTGATTATTTGTTCATTCAGCGCGCGTTCAGTGACGAGAGGGCAGATTGCCGTTCATGAACAAGAGACACTTCATAACGGCTGGTTTGGCCCTGCTGCTTTCGGTTTCCGGAGCCGTGCTGTCCATGACTGGCGCGCATGCGCAGGACATGCGGAATAATTATTCCGCCGGTCAGGCCCGTGATGCGCGTGATTCGGGCGATGTATTGCCGGCCTTGCGGGCAATCTCGATCGTGCGCGGGCGCTATCCGGGCGCGGAAGTGCTGAATGCGCAATTGCGCGGCGGGTCGTCGCCGCAGTGGGTTGTGACGATTTTGACCCGGGAAGGCCGCCGTGTTGACGTGATCGTTGATGCGCGCACCGGCCAGATCCTTGGCGAGCGATAGAGGAAGACATGCGTGTACTCGTCGTAGAAGATGATCCGGACCTCAACCGCCAGCTCAACCGGGCGCTGACGGACGCCGGCTATGCCGTTGATGTCGCAACCGATGGCGAAGAGGGCCACTTCCTGGGAGATACCGAACCCTATGATGCGGTCGTACTGGATCTCGGACTGCCGCAGATTGATGGCGTCACCGTGCTGGAGCGATGGCGGCAGGAAGGACGGGTGTTCCCGGTGCTCATCCTCACCGCCCGTGACCGCTGGAGCGAAAAAGTGGCCGGCTTTGATGCGGGCGCGGATGATTATCTGACCAAGCCTTTCCACACCGAAGAATTGCTGGCGCGTTTGCGGGCCCTGACCCGCCGCGCCGCCGGACATGCCTCGTCCAGCATTGATTGCGGCGCGCTCTCGGTCGATACGCGGGGCGCGCGGGTCTTTATCGACGGAGCACCGGTCAAGCTCACTTCGCACGAATTCCGTCTGATCAGCTATATGGCCCATCATCAGGACCGGGTGATATCCCGCTCGGAACTGGTGGAGCACATTTATGATCAGGACTTTGACCGGGATTCCAACACGATCGAGGTGTTTGTCGGGCGCTTGCGCAAAAAGATCGGGCAGGATCGCATCGAGACCGTGCGTGGTCTCGGCTACCGGCTGATCGATCCGGACGCCAAGGCCGCGTGAAGACCCGTTCCAGATCGCTTTTCCGCCGTCTGGTGCTGACGGCAACCGTCTGGACTCTTGTTGCGCTGATTGCCGTCGCGCTGGCGCTGACCACGCTGTTCCGGAATTCCGTCGTTCGAACGCTGGATGACCGGCTGGAAGCGGTGGCGCTGACGGTTATCGCCACGGCGGAGCGGGCCCCGTCGGGACGTGTCGCGCCTGCCCAGCCTCCCCTCGACAGCCGGTATAACCGCGCTTTCCAGGGACTGTACTGGCAGATCAATGCCGTGGATGATGGCCAGGCCGGTGAGGTGCTGGGTGAATCCCAGTCGCTGCTGGATGAGGTCATTCTTATCCCCCCGTCAGCCTTTGCAGACGCCATGGCTGATTTTGGCCAGCCAGTTCCGTACAACACCAAGGGGCCGGACAATCAGTTGCTGCGGGTGGTGATACAGGCGGTCGAATTGCCGGGCGATGTCGGCCGTATTCTGGTCGCCGCCGCCGAGGACCGCCGCCCTGCGGATGCCGAAGTTCGCCGGTTCGCTGTCGTTTCAATCATCATTTTTCTGATATTCGGGATCGCTCTGGCGGCGGGTGTCATCGTGCAGGTCCGGATCGGCCTTGCCCCCGTCTTCAAGATGCGGGATGCCGTGGCCGAGGTGCGCGAGGGCCGGAGCGAGCGGGTGGAGGGGGACTTTCCGGTGGAGCTCCAACCGCTTGGTGTGGAGCTCAATTCCCTGCTTGATCATTCACGCGAAGTGGTGGAACGCGCGCGCACCCATGTCGGAAATCTGGCCCATGCGCTGAAGACGCCCATTGCCGTCTTGCTGAACGAAACTTCCGGTGATGACGGAGAATTATCCTCGCTTGTGCGCCGGCAAACCGAGACCATGTCGCGGCAGGTGGATCATCATTTGCGCCGCGCCCGGGCGGCGGCCCACGCCAAGGCGATCGGCGCGCGGTGCGAGGTTGCACCGGTCATTGATGACCTGACGCGCACGCTGAACAAGATCTATTCGCGGCAGTCCAAATCGATTTCCGCCTCCTATGAACCGGATCTGGTGTTCCGCGGGGAGCGGCAGGATCTCGAAGAGATGGTCGGAAATCTTTGCGACAATGCCTGCAAATGGGCAGCGGCCCGGGTGCGGGTAACGGCCGGTGCCCAGGCCGATGGCCAGATATTCCTGAAAGTTGAGGATGACGGTCCGGGCATGAATGCCGAACAGCGGCAAGCCGCTCTGAAACGCGGGGTAAGGCTGGACGAGGAAACTCCGGGGACGGGCCTCGGCCTGTCCATCGTCGTGGACCTGGCGCGGGTTTATGGCGGCGAGCTGAAACTGGGTGTCTCCGACCTCGGCGGATTATCTGCGGAACTGAACCTGCCCGGCCGCCAGCGCTAAAGGCCGATTAACGATATTCTTCTAACATGTGCGGCTGAAAGGCCCGTGCACACAATGAAGCCGTTAACGGAAAAACAGCTGAAAAGCCTCTCCGCGTTATGGGCGGGGTTGCCGGATCATGTCCGCAGCCAATTGCTTGTCGCTGCCGGTGATAAAGGGCGTCTGGCCGAAACGCTGAAGACTCTGGAAGCCCGCCGTAGCGGCGGTGATTGCCCGGATGACCGCCATAAAGTATTATTCCGTGTGTTTGATGATGTTACGGGGCAGGCGAGCGACCCTCCGACGCATTCGCGGTTTACCAAAGAAACGCTGTCCGTGCTTTACGCTGAAGCCGGTCTGGAATCGCTGAAAATGCCCGCTGATCCGGGCGATCCGGGTGCCATGCAATCCTGGCGCAATCAGGCGGCGGAGCGCATTGAGGCGCTGATCGCGCGGGCAGAAACCGACAAATCCCTGAGGGCCAGGCTGACGGAGGCCATGGGAACCGATTATCCCTCGCTGATTGTGGATGCTGCCTGTCTGCTTTCCAATGATGCGCAATTGACTGATGCGCTCAAGCCGTTTGACAAGAAAATCAAGGATTTCCTGCCGGAGAGCGTCTCGCAGGCACGGGATGCGTATGACCGGATTTGTGCGGATGCACCGGACGCCAGCTTGTGGTTCCTCAAAATTCTTACTGCACGCCTGACCCGTACCGCGCAGATATTCCGCGTGGTCGAAAAAATCGGCCGGCGCAGTGATGATGCGCTCGTCTCGAAGACCGACCTTGCCGATGTCGGCGACCTGGTTCTTGCCAACGCCGATTTCTATGCGGGAAAATTCGATCAGCCTCCCGCCACTCTGGAAGAAGCCGGAATGGCCGGACGGGCCCTGGAAGAATTCGCCAAGATATCCGTCGGGATGACCCGTGAATTCGGTATCCGCAAGGATGGCCGCTGGGGCAAGACGCTTTTTGCGACACGCGCCAAGGCATCCGAAGCTCTGGACCGGTTCTTCAAGCATGTCGAGAAGGATTTCGCGAAGGCCTTGCCTTATGTTGCCAAAGGCAATCGCGGGCTTGCCAAGCCGGGGAACATGCCCGGAGGCGAGCGTATTCTGAAAACCGAAGCGGAATTGCGGTTTCTGGCACTGGCATCGGAATGGTCATCACAGGCCGCTGTTGGAGGCGCGCAGAAACATGCTGCTGACTATGTGCGCCAGGAGCTGGATGATGCGGCCCGCGCCTATCTGGAAATTCTGCGGGCTGCAGAGGGCGAGGATGCCGACAAAGCGTCCGCTGCACTCGACCTTATCGTAAGGTACATGCACGCCTTCAAGGACGATGAAAACGCCGATCTCATCCAGCGGCGGAGTGTCGCGGTTCGCGCCAACGCAGCCTGAACCGGCTTGCTTTGGCGGGCTGTCCTGCCTATCCCGCAGCTATGGATAAACGACCCCCGGAAAAACCGATCGCGATGGAATTGCGTGAAACCGTGGATGAGAAGCTGTATTCTCCGAGCGCCGCTCGCAATTCTGCCGTGATCGCGGATGTATTGAGTCCAGTTCTTGCTTCACAAGCCCGTGTGCTCGAGATCGGATCCGGCACGGGCGAACATGCGGAAGCCGTGTGCAGTGTCCGGCCTGATATAAAGTGGACCCCCAGCGATCCGGATGAGCTGTCGCGGCGCAGCCAGGCAGCGCGCGCGAGAGAGACAGGCGGCGTGCAGGCACCTCTGGAGCTGGACGTTTCGGTACCCGGCTGGACACAGGACCTTCCTGAATTTGATGCCCTTGTGTGCTGCAATGTGATTCATATTTCCCCCTGGACGGCGGCCGAAGGACTGGCCCGTGGCGCGGCTGACATTCTGGGAACGGAGGGGCGGATTTTTCTTTATGGACCGTTTCTGGAGGGAGCAGATACTGCGCCGTCCAATCTGGAGTTTGATACCAGCCTGAAGGCCAGAAATCCGCAATGGGGCGTCCGGGCGCTGCAGGATGTCACTCAGCTGTTTGCGCATAACGGGTTTCATCTGGAAAAGCGGATCGCAATGCCAGCCAATAATCTGTCCCTGATTTTCAGCCGAGCGCAAAGATGATCCTGCTTGCCATCATACTGGCGGTGACCGCTTTTGTTTTCGCAGGCTTCGCCGTCTGGCCATCTGCGCGCCTGCAGCCGCGCTGGCTGGCCCCATCGCTTCTTGCCGGGCTGGCGAGTGTGGCGGGTGCGACCTATTTCACCGGGGCACAGCCGCAAGCGCCGGGCGTGCCCTATCAGCAAGCGGCCGCGGAACGTATGGCCGCAAATCCTGATGCGCTTGGACCGGCGGCGCAAATGGAACGCTTGCGGGATATCCTTCGTGCAGATGAAACCGATGCTGTGGCCTGGGCGCAGTTGGGCCGGATGCTGGCGCGGTCGGAACGCGAACTGGAAGCCATCAATGCATTCCAGAGGTCCTTGAGGCTGGAATTGAATGCGCGAACACTGTCCGACCTCGGCCAGACTTTCATAAACCTGAATGATGGTCAGGTTACCGATGAAGCGAGGGCGGCTTTCGAGGAAGCGCAGCGTATGGACCCGGCCCTGCCGGAGCCCGGTTTTTTCCTCGGCCTGCAAGCGTTCCAGTCCGGCGATATCGATGCGGCGGAGACGATCTGGCTGGATCTGATCGCCCGTCTGGATGATCGTGACCCGTATAAAATCCTGATCTCCGAGCAGGTCTTCCAGCTCTTGTCGCAGCCGCAGGTCAATGCCGGGGCTGTCGAGGCTGCGGCGGCATCAGAGGACTTTGATCCGCGGCAGCGGATTGCCGATATGGTGCAGCGTCTGGAAGCGCGCGTCGCAGACGGTGATGCCGGTTTTGCCGATCATCTGCGGCTTATAAGGGTGCGCGGAATGCTGGGCGATAATGAGGGCGGAATGGACGCCTTGCAGGCAGCGCGGGACCGCTTTGCGGAAAGCGAGGGGGCCATGACCATTCTCGATTTGCTGGCAGCTGCGTTGCAAACGGATGAAGGACAAGGTGAATGAGAGCCCGGTCGCAAAGATTGATAATGGTCGCCATTGCCGGTGTGATTCTGGTGGCGGCGGTCGGGCTGGCCCTGATCGCACTGCGGGATGCGATCGTGCTGTTCTACAGCCCGAGCGAGGTTGCCGCGGAGCATCCCGGTTTCGGAGAACGCATCCGCATCGGTGGCCTGGTGGAAGATGGCAGCGTCGAGCGCCCGGCCGAAGGCGGTGCGAATTTTGTGGTGACGGACGGGGCAGCCACCATCCGCGTCATCTATGACGGATCCTTACCGGATCTGTTCCGGGAAGGTCAGGGAGTCGTGGTGGAAGGCGCTTTCATCCCGTCCGGCGATTTCGAGGCCAGCACGGTGCTGGCCAAGCATGATGAAACCTATATGCCGCCCGAAGTTGCGGAGGCGCTGCGTGAAAGTGGTGTCTGGCAGGGAGAGGGTGAGCGATGATCGCCGAAACCGGACGTTTTCTGGTTGCGCTGGCCTTCGCATTGTCCATCCTGCAATTGCTGTCCGGATGGCGGGCAGCATCCATAGGATCTGCGCCAGCCATGCGGATTGCGGCGCGATCGGCCTATGGTGCGCTGGCGGCGGCGGTGATTGCATTCGGGCTGTTGATCATCCTGTTCCTGCAGTCGGATTTCTCGGTCGCCTATGTTGCCGGGCACAGTCATGTCGACAAACCGCTCTTCTACAAGATTGCGGCCGCTTGGGGCGGGCATGAAGGCTCGATGTTGCTCTGGTGTGTGATGCTGGTTGGTGTCGGCGCAGCACTGGCCCGCTTTGCGCTCCGGCAAGACGAGCAGCTGAAAAATCGCGCTGTCTCGATCCAGGGCGGATTGCAGATTCTCTTCCTCGGTTTTCTGGCCTTCGCTTCCAACCCGTTTGACCGTTTGCTGGACGTTCCTTTGCAGGGGGCAGACCTCAATCCGATCCTGCAAGATCCGGCACTCGCCATCCATCCGCCCACACTCTACATCGGCTATGTCGGCTTGTCGGCGGCTTTCTCGCTGGCCGTGGCGGGATTGATCGAAGGACGCGGCGGCCGGGCCATAGCGGCGGCGTTGCGGCCATGGTCGCTCTTTGCCTGGACGGCTCTGACGGCCGGTATCGCGCTGGGGGCGTGGTGGGCCTATTACGAGCTGGGCTGGGGTGGCTGGTGGTTCTGGGATCCGGTGGAAAATGCCAGCTTCATGCCATGGCTGGTCGCCGCGGCCCTGATCCATTCCGCCATTGCAACCGAGAAGTCCGGCAATTTTGCCGGCTGGACCGCTTTTCTCGCCATAATGGCGTTCACAATGTCGACCATGGGGGCCTTCCTGGTGCGTTCGGGTGTTCTGACATCGGTGCATGCGTTTGCACTCGATCCCGAGCGCGGCCTGTGGATCCTGGGCATTATGACGATCCTCGCGGGCGGAGGGTTGACCCTGTTCGCGTTTCGATCGGGCCGGCTGGGTCATGGCGACGGATTTGCGTTGACCAGCCGGGAAGCCTTTATCGGCGTCAACAACCTTCTGCTCGCCGCCGTGGCCGGAACCGTCCTGTTCGGCACGCTGTACCCGCTGGTCATGACGGCCTTCGGCGTTAGCGGTGTGTCGGTCGGCGCAGCCTATTTCAATGCGACCGCGACCCCGTTTCTCGCTGCGCTCCTGATCCTGCTGCCCATCGCCCCCTTCCTGCCCTGGAAAAAGGACGGTTTCAGCCGGCGCCTGGCCTTGCGGTCGACGCTCTGGATATTGCCGGGTGTGCTGGCCGGATTGTGGGCGTTTCTGATCGAAGCTTCGCCGGTGGCCATCGCTGCAGCGGCTTTCGCCGGCTGGACGCTGGCCGGCGTTGCGACCGATCTCTGGCACCATCGTGTCTTGCAGGGCGCGGCGGCCCGTTTCAGCCTGACGGGCCGGGTTCTGGCGCATGCCGGGGTTGTCGCCGTGGCGCTGGGTGCGGTGGCCGATTCCACGGGGCGGCCCGAGACAGTGCGGGCGCTGGCCGAGGGCGAGCAGATCGAGATCCCGGGTTTTACCCTGACGCTTGACGGAGTGCGCCGCGCGGATGGCCCCAATTACCTTGCCGACGAGGCGCGGATCGTCGTTGAAAACGGGCGCGTGTCGGAATTGCTTCCGCAGCGGCGCTACTATGCTGCGGCAGATACGACCACCCGCGAAGTGGCGATCCGGTCCGGCCTGGGCGGCGATCTCTACGTTTCTCTTGGCGAACCACGGGCCCGTGACAGTGGCGAAATCGCCTATGAAGTGCGGGTGACATTCAATCCGATGGTCTGGCTGCTCGGACTGGGCGCCATCATGATTGTGCTCGGCGGTACGTCTGCCTCCATAGGTCGCGCCCTGAGCCGGCGGCAGAAGGAGAGGGTGTCATGATCCAGATACTGGCTGCCATGCTGTTGCTGCAATCTGCCGAGCTCACGCCGGCCCAGGAGATGGAGGCGGCGCATCTGATGCAGGAAATCCGCTGCGTTGTGTGCGATGGCCAGTCCATTGCCGATTCCGACGCCGCGCTGGCGCAGGATATGAGGCTCTTTGTCAGGACCCAGATTGCCGCCGGGGCCGAGCCCGACTCTGTGCGGATTGCCCTGGCACAGCGATATGGCGATGAAGTTCTGATGCGACCACGGCTGACACGGCAGACCCTGCCGCTCTATCTTGCGCCGCTGGTGCTGTTGCTGGCCGGTGCCGTGTTGATCGGCCTGGCTTCGCGGAAGCGCTGACGAAGGCGTTATCGAGGATTGACTTGCAGCGTGCAGCAATAGCGCCCAAATCCTTCTTCAGGACCGAGGAGTTATTCATGGCGCAATCAAAAAAAGTCGAATTCAAGGGGGCGATGGGCGACACGCTGGCCGCAAGGCTGGAGCTGCCCCAGGGTAAACCCCGCGCCTATGCCCTGTTTGCGCATTGTTTCTCCTGTTCCAAGGATGTCCATGCGGCCTCGCGCATTGCGCGCAGGCTGGCCCAGGAAGGCATCGCCGTCCTGCGGTTTGACTTCACAGGTCTCGGTCAGTCCGAAGGCGATTTTGCCAATACCAATTTTTCCTCGAATATCGATGATCTCGTCAAAGCGGCCGAACATCTCGCCAGCGAATTTGAAGCACCGGCCATTCTGGTCGGTCACAGCCTGGGTGGCTCGGCTGTGCTTGCCGCTGCCCACCGCATCCCTTCGGTCAAGGCGGTCGCTACGATTGGAGCACCGGCGGATGCGGAACATGTGGCCCATCAGTTCGCTGACTCGGTAGACGAGATCAAGGAAAACGGCGAAGCCACGGTATCGCTGGCGGGCCGGCCTTTTACGATCAAGAAGCAGTTCCTCGAGGACATTTCCGGCCATACGCTGGAAAATGCGGTGCGCGATCTGAAACGGCCCGTCCTGATCTGTCATTCGCCCATCGATCAGACGGTCGGTATCGACAATGCGGCGCGCCTTTTCATGGCGGCGAAGCATCCCAAGAGCTTCTTGAGTCTTGATGATGCGGATCACCTTCTGACGCGGGAGGCGGATTCGCACCATGTGGCCGATGTCATTTCGGCCTGGGCGGAAAAATACGCCGCTCCAGATCCGCTGCCGGCCCCTCCCAAACCCGTGAAGGATGGTGTCGTCGTTCAGGAAACCGGCCTCGGTCAATTCCAGAACTGGGTGGTCAATCAGGATTTTGCGATGCTGGCCGACGAGCCCGTATCGGTGGGCGGCGACAATTCAGGTATGACACCCTATGGCTATGTGTCGGCAGGGCTGGCCGCCTGCACCTCCATGACGCTGCGCATGTATGCGCGCCATAAAAAGCTGCCGCTGGAGCGGGTGACAGTGACCGTCGTGCACAACAAGAGCCACGCCGACGATTGTGAAAGTTGCGAAAAAGGCAAGGATGCAAAGATCGACGTATTCGAGAAAACCATACGGCTGGAAGGCGATCTGGATGCAGACCAACGCCAGCGGCTGATGGAAATCGCGGACCGGTGTCCGGTTCACAAGACCTTGCATTCCGAGGTCAAGGTGCGTTCAACGCTTGCTGATTGAGTGACGCGGCCTACCATTCGTAATGTTTTCGTAAGAAAGCGGACATCTCGAAGATATCCGCCACGGCGCAGACTTTGTGCCGACCTGTAAATCCGCAAGAGGACCGAAATCAGATGTTTTCAAGACTTCGCCTTGTATCAATGCTTCCCGCAACGGCTCTGGCCCTGATCCTGACTGCGCCGGTCACGCTGGCACAGGACGAGACCGCTCCGCGTTTCTCTGCGGCGGTCCCTGTCGGAGCCCCGATGTCCTTTGCCGATCTGATCGAAGAGGTCAGCCCGTCTGTGGTGTCGATCAATGCGAGAATCACGGCCCCCATGGGCATGCAGGGCGGTATTGCCCCGAATATGGAAGGCATGCCGCCGCAATTCCGCGAATGGTTCGAGCGCCAGTTCCCGAACCAGCCGCAACAAAGGGAAGGCCGCTCCCTCGGTTCCGGCTTCTTCATCTCCGCCGAAGGCCATATCGTCACCAATAATCATGTGGTCGAGAATGCCACCGAGATTACGGTGGCCCTGTCCGATGGCGAGGAATATCCGGCTGAAGTGATTGGCACGGATCCGCTGACCGACATTGCCCTGCTGCGCCTCGATACGGATGAAGAGATCGAATTTTCGTTTGTCACTCTGGACCGCGATCCCACGATCCGCGTTGGTGACTGGGTTGTCGCCGTCGGAAATCCCTTCGGTCTCGGCGGGACAGCAACAGCGGGGATTGTCTCGGCCACAGGCCGAGAGCTTCCGACCAATGTTTACAATAACTTCCTTCAGATCGATGCGCCGATCAATCGTGGCAATTCCGGGGGGCCGACCTTCAGCCTCGATGGAGAGGTCGTGGGTGTGAATTCGCAGATATTCTCACCATCCGGCGGCAATGTCGGTATCGGCTTTGCCATTCCGTCCAATATCGCCGCAGATATTGTGGATCAGCTGCTGGCGGACGGGCGCGTTGCCCGTGGCTGGCTGGGTGTGCAGATCCAGAATGTGACAGATGACATTGCTGAAGGCCTCGGGCTGGAGAACCAGCGCGGCGCTTTCGTGTCGTCGATTGTGGCGGGTGGACCTGCCGCCCGAGCCGGTTTCCAGCGCATGGATGTGATCACGGCCGTGAACGGTGAGAGCGTTGACAGCTCTGCCGACCTCACCCGCCGCGTCGGCCGTATCGGTGCTGGCACGGAAGTCACCTTCAATGTCATCCGCGAGAATGACGAAATTGTCCTGCGCGCGACATTGGGTGACCGGCCGGCCGAGACTGATCTGGATACCATGCAGCAAGGCGGTGTGACCGAACCGGAGGCGGCTTTCTTTGGCATGCAGGTCAGTCCGGCAGATGCAGTAACGGGGCTCGGTTTGGATGCGGATCGCGGTCTGGTTATCGTCACACTCCAGCCCGATAGCGAAGCTGCCCAGAAAGGCTTACGTACCGGTGACGTACTTCTTGAGGCGGGTGGTGAAATCCTGACCAGTGTGGATGATTTGCAAGCGGCCATTGATGACGCCCGTGAAGATGGCCGCAGCGCCATTCTTGTTCTTGTTCAGAATGCGAGCGGCCAGCGCTATGTCGCGCTGACCCTGGACCGCGTCTGAGGCTATAGGCAGAAAGGTTGGGACAAAATGCGTATTCTGATCATCGAGGATGACCGCGAAGCGGCAAACTATATCCGCAAGGGCCTCAAGGAATGTGGCCATGTGGTCGATCATGCGGCCGACGGCGAGGAAGGCCTCGCCATGGGCCGCTCGGCGGAATACGACATTCTTGTCGTCGACCGCATGCTGCCGAAACTGGACGGGCTTTCGGTCATTGAATCCCTTCGGGATGAAGGTGTGTCCGCACCGGTGCTGATCCTGTCCGCACTGGGCGAGGTGGATCATCGCGTCGAAGGCCTGAAGGCCGGGGGCGATGATTATCTGGTCAAACCCTATGCCTTTGCCGAGCTCTTGGCCCGGGTCGAGGCCCTGGCCCGGCGCCGTGATCCGGAAACCGTCCGGACCAAGCTGGTGGTCGGAGATCTGGAAATGGACCTTCTGGCCCGGACCGTTGTCCGCAGCGGCGAAGAAATTCTGCTTCAGCCGCGTGAATTCCGCCTGCTTGAATTTCTCATGAAGCATTCCGGTCAGGTGGTCACGCGGACGATGTTGCTGGAGAAAGTCTGGGATTACCATTTCGACCCCCAGACCAATGTGATTGATGTCCATATTTCCCGGCTGCGCTCGAAAATCGACAAGCCGTTTGATGAAGCATTGCTTCACACGGTTCGCGGGGCAGGGTATCGCCTTCAGGCATAAGCCCGGAGCGCGAGATCATGGAACGGCGCCTGCCGTCATTCGTCAGAACGACCGCTTTCCGCCTGACTCTTCTGTCGGCGGCGCTGTTTGCCCTGTCGAGCTTCCTGATTCTGGCTTTCGTCTACGCCGCATCGGCGGGGGCCGCCCTGCGCCGCACCGATGCCGTCATCGTCGATGAATTTGCCGCTATCGAGCGCCGCTACGAAGACTCCGGAATAGACGGCGTCAATCGCTATATCCTGCAGCGCACAGTTGGCGGCAGCGACTTCCTATATCTTCTGATCAATCCGAATGGCCGGCTTTTGTCCGGCAATCTGAATGGCATGCCGGATGTCGAGCCGGACAGGGATGGCTGGCTGGATTTTGTCTACGGGCGGGCGCCTGCGGGGGATGCCGACGAGGCACGTGACAGCCGCCGGGCGCGGGCACGATTGCTGGAAATCGGCGATGGCTATTCGGTTTTTATCGGTGTCGATTTTGAAGACGAAGACCGGCTGATTGGCCGCATGTTGCGCGCGATCCTGATTGCTTCGGCACTGGTCATCGCGCTGGGTATCGCCTCCGGTGTTGTGGTCAGCCGCCGCTTTTCGCGCCGTCTTGACGCGATCAATGCCGTGGCCCGGACGGTGAAGGGCGGCGACCTGTCGCCGCGAGCACCCCGCAATGGTTCAGGCGATGAACTCGACGAATTGTCGGCGAATTTCAATGCCATGCTGGAGCGCCTGGAAGAGCTGATGCACCGGATGCGCAATGTCGGGGATTCTATCGCTCATGATTTGCGCTCTCCGCTGACCCGCATGCGCAATCGAATGGAAGATGCCCTGCGTGAAGGCGGGACACGGCAGAGCCGTCAGGCCGCGCTGGAGCAGGCGCTTGCAGACTCCGATGAATTGCTGGGCGTCTTCAATGCGATTCTGAGCATTTCACGTATTGAGGCCGGTGACCGGCGGGAGTCCTTCGAGCGCTTCGACCCTGCGCCGCTGGTGTCGGACATGGGCGAGCTCTACGAGCCGGTGTGCGAGGACAGTGGTCACAGCTTTGGCATGCAGGCCGAACCGGGGCTGGAAATTCTCGGAGACCGGAGCCTGTTCTCGCAGGCAATGGCCAATATGCTGGACAATGCGGTGAAATACACACCGGCAGGCGGGGCCATCCAGTTGCGGTTGCGACGGTGCAGTGATGGACGGGCGGAGATTTCCGTTACTGATACCGGGCCGGGTATACCGGAAGCGGACCGGTTGCGTGTTACGCAGAGATTTGTGCGGCTGGAAAAGTCGCGCAACCAGCCCGGTTCCGGTCTCGGGCTTAGCCTGGTCAAGGCGATTGCCGATGTTCATGGTGCCGAATTGCATCTCGAGGAAGGTGCTGGTGGCATTGACGGTCACGGGCCGGGCTTGCGTATAGCCATGATATTCCCGGCCGGCGAATTGAAGGCTTGAATTTCGGCGCGAAGCAGTAAGGCTTTCGTCCATGGCTCATGCTGACACTCTCTTTTCGCTCCGGACATTTGATGGCACTGCCACTGATCTGGCCGAACGCCCGTGCCTATATCCTGATGGATTACCGGCTGCTGAAGCGCGGTTTCTTGATACCGTGTTTGCCAATTCCCCCTATCTCGCCCGGCTGGCCCGAACCCGCTCCGCGCTGCTGGCGCAATTGGCGGAAATGGATGTGCGGACCATTATTGGCGGACTGACGGCCGATATTGACGGTCTGGCAAGGCAGGCCTCCAGCGAGGCCGAGCTCGCGGGCGGTCTGCGGCAAATCAAGGGCGATACGCATTTCGCGCTGGGACTGGCCGAAATCTCCGGTGCGATTGAGGTGATGGATGCCGCCGCCCTGCTATCGGGATTTGCGGATGCCTGTGTCCGGGGCGGGCTGGCCGGGCTCGTGCGCCTCGGTGCAGAGGCGGGAAAATACGACGCGTGGACTGATCCGGCCAATCCGTTGCCGGGCGTGTTTTTGCTGGCGCTTGGAAAGCTGGGTGCAGGCGAACTCAATTTTTCGAGCGATATCGATCTGGTGGCGCTTTATGATCCGGATCACCTCTCCGGGCCGGTCGCCGAGGATCCCGGCAAGCGTCTGCCGCGCCTGATCAAGGCGCTTGTCCGCTTGCTGGAGGAGAATACGCCGGATGGATATGTTTTCCGCGTGGATTTGCGGCTGCGGCCAGACCCGTCTGCCACGCCGCCCATCATGTCGATCACGGCGGCGATGAATTATTATGAATCGCTCGGGCAGAACTGGGAGCGCGCGGCTTATATCAAGGCCAGACCCTGTGCCGGAGATCAGGAAGCGGCGAAGGCATTTCTTGCGGACATGCGGCCCTTCATCTGGCGGCGGACGCTGGATTATGCCGCAGTTGAAGACATTCATTCGCTGGCACGGCAGATCCAGTCGGTCGGTGACCGCGCACGGATCCGTCCCGGCGGGCATGACCTGAAGCTTGGCCGGGGTGGCATCCGGGAGATCGAATTCTTTGCTCAGGTGCCGCAGCTGGTGATGGGAGGGCGTATGCCGGAATTGCGGCTGACCTCGCCATACAAGGCGCTTTCGGCACTGGCCGCTGCCGACATTATCGACACCGGGAGCGCAAAATCCCTGCAGGCCAATTACCGCTTTCTCCGGAAAGTGGAGCACCGTATCCAGATGGTGGCCGATGAGCAGACACAGACTTTGCCGGCCGATGATTCTCACCGGAGAGCCATTGCCCATCTGACCGGTCTTGGATCGCTGGCCGAGCTGGACTCTGCTGTCGTCGAAACACTGCAGAGCGTGCACGCTGCGTTTTCGCGTCAGTTCTCGCACGAGGACAGTCTGGCGGATGAATGCGGCAGCCTGATATTCACGGGCGTGGAGCCGACGAAGGAAACGCTGGAGACGCTGTCCGCGCTGGGGTTCCAGTTTCCCGACACGGCCTGGTCGCGGATGAATTCCTGGCTCGCCGGAAAAGCCCGCGCCCTGCGCACAAACCGCGCCCGTCAGGTTCTGACGCGGGTGGCACCGCGTCTGCTGCGCGCGATGTCGGACACAGGCGAGCCGGATTCGGCTTTCACACGTTTCGCAGCGTTCATTGAAGGCTTGCCGATGGGCGTCCAGCCTTTGACCATGCTGGAGAACGAGCCGGACCTGGCACGTGAACTGGTCGCCATCATCGGGCTCGCCCCGCGCATGGCGACAACGCTGGCGCAACGGCCGGCTGTCATGGATGTCATGCTGGATGCCCGTTTTTCCCAGCCCCTTCGCAATGATGACCCTGATGAGCAGGCCAGACGCATGGCGTTCCAGATGTCGGAAGCCAGGGATGCCGAGGACGCCATGAATCGCGGCCGCCGGCTGGTGCGGGAAGAGCGCTTTCGCATCGGATCACAATTGCTGGTCGGGCGCGCGGATGCGGAATCCGCCGGCGAGGCATTTGGCCGCCTGGCCGATATTGCGATCCAGGCCATGGCCGATGTTGCGCTGGAACAGGTCACAGAGCGCTATGGCCCGCCACCCGGTGAATTTGCCGTGCTGGGACTGGGCAAGCTTGGCAGCCATGAACTTGCCGCGGATTCCGATCTCGACATCATGATGATCTATGATCCGGCGGAGGGGCAGGAGAGTGATGCTCCGGCCTTTTTCACCCGTCTGACCCAGCGTCTGGTCAGCGCCCTGTCATCTCCCACGGAAGAAGGCAGCATGTACGAAACCGACATGCAGCTGCGGCCATCCGGCAAGGCCGGTCCGGTCGCCGTGCGTCTGTCCAGCTTTGGTGAGTACTACCGGGAGAGCGCGTGGACATGGGAAAGAATGGCACTGACCCGCGCGCGCGTAATTACCGGATCGCCGGGAATGAGTGATCGCCTCGCAGCCGATATTGAAACAGCGCTGACCTACAGGCTGGATCCGCGCCAGATCGTCAATGATGCACTTGATATGCGCCGCCGAATGGAACGTGAAAGGCGGGCAAAGGGGGCCTGGGACGTCAAGCGGCGGCCCGGCGGTATTCTGGACATAGAATTCATTGCCCAGACGGGACAGCTTCTTCTGGCACAACAGGGCCGGTATCAACGCTGCGCCAATACGGCGGCCCAGATCACATCGCTGGAATCGGCAGGATTGCTTGCCGCCGCCGAAGCACAGTCTTTGCGCCAGAGCATGCGATTATGGCTCAACCTGTCGCAAATTATCCGGACCGCACACGGCAGTGGATTTGATCCCAATTCCGCGTCGAAAGCCTTTGCGCAGCGATTGTCCGGCGTTGCGGAACAGGCCGATATCCAAGCGCTCGGCAAGCTTGTCGAGACGCGCGCCGATGAAGTCCGCAGAATATTCGAAATCTGCCTCGGAAAAATGCAGGAGGATGCGACGGATTGCGCGCCGCGGTTCGTTGAATGGAGTGCGAGGCCACAATCTGGAGACTGACATGAAATCCTCCCTCATACTTGCCGGGATTGCCGGCACACTTGTGTTTGCCGCAGCTGCGGATGCGCAGCATCGCGGTCATGGCGGCCAGGGCGGCCACGGTCCGGCCCGGGCGCTGATGATGCTTCAGGCGGCCGATGCCAATGGCGACAATTCCGTCACGCGGGCTGAAGTTGATGCGCTGCAGGCTGAAATGTTCGAATGGATGGACCGGAATGGTGATGGCGTGTTGTCCAGCGCTGACCGGTCACCCATGCATCAGCGGCTCGCCGCCCTGCATGAGGCATCGGGTGAAACGCGCGGCCGCCGTCATGGGCGCATGGGCCGCGGGCATCAGGATCGTGATGCCAATGGCGATGGCGAGATTTCGCGCGAGGAATTTCTCGGCGGTGACAACCCGATGTTCGAGCGTCTGGACGCAAATGATGATAATGTGATCACGCCTGACGAACTCGATGCGGCCGTCGAATCCGGCCGTGATCGCCGCGAGAACCGCATCTTCTGGTGGCGTGACTGACCGACCGTGTGCCGTGCGGGGAGAAAGGGTGCTGATCCCGTATGCCTGACAGACCCCCAAACGGCACACTTCCGGTCGATTACGAGGCTGATGCGGCGCTGATGCGCCGTATCGCTTCGGGCGACAAGACTGCCGGACGGGAATTGATGGAGCGGTCGCTGGGCCAGGTTCTGGCCATTGGCCGCCGGATATTACGTGACCCGGCCGAGGCCGAAGATCTTGCACAGGACACTTTCATTCGTGCCTGGAAGGCTGCGCCGGACTGGCAGCCGGGTCAGGCAAAGCTGGAAAGCTGGATGTGCCGGATTGCAACCAATCTCTGCCTGGACCGCTTGCGCAAGAAGCGTGAGGCCCTGATGGAAACGCCACCGGAATTGCGGGATGGTGCCGTGACGGCAGATGATGCTCTGATCGCAAGCGAGACCGGGCTGCGTGTCATGGCGGCCATTGCGGCCTTGCCGGAACGGCAAAGACTGGCGCTGGAGCTATGCCATTTTCAGGATTACAGCAATATCGAGGCCGCGGATAAGCTGGAAATCAGTGTGGACGCGCTAGAATCCCTGCTGGCAAGAGGCCGGCGGAAATTGAAGGCAAAGCTGATGCCACAGCGCGAAGAATTGATGTCCAGCCTGTCGCAAGCGGCAGGATCAACGCCGGAGGTGATGTGATGGACAGGAAACGATTTGAAGATCTGGCGGAAACCTGGGGCGGTGAACTGTCGCGCTGGCCGGACGCGTTCCGAGCCGATGCGGCCACTTTCCTGCGCGCGGATCCGGCGGCTGCAGACATTCTGTCAGACGCATCAGAACTCGACGATTTGCTGGAGACCGCCAGACACGCTGATGGCAGTGAATTGCTCGCACACCGGATCATGCGGTCTTTTCCGAAACCGGCGTTTGATGCTGACTGGCGGCGGCCGGCCATGGCAGCCGCGGCCGCGCTGGTGATCGGGGTGGCGGGCGGATTTGCGGGCGGCGCCCTTGTTCCGGCACCGTTCAGCGATGAAACCTCGCTTGAATATGCTGATGCCTTTGACGGTCTTGAAGAAGACTGGTCGGCGCTGGACTGGAGTGATGCATGACACGCGCCTTGCCCTGGATAATTGCCTTGCTGATTTCGCTGACGGCGAATGGTGTGATGACCGGTCTGGTCCTGCACCAGCTTGTCGGCGGTCCGCGTATCGGGACTGTTTTGCCACATGAGGGTCACGGCCCGCCTCCCCGGGGTGAATGGCGGGGCGAGGGGCGGGGCTTCAATATCCGCGCCTTCATACACAATCTGCCGGATGAACAGCGCGAGATTGCGCGGCAACGCTTCGAGCAGGATCGCGAGGCTATCCGCCAGCTGATGATCGACGCCCGCGCCGCACAACTGGCAGCTGAGCAGGCTCTGTCGGCCACGCCTTATGATGCGGTGGAAGCTGCTGATGCACTCAATCAGTTGCGTGATCGTCGGTTCGCCATCGAAAGCGCGTTTGAAGCCATTGTGCTGGATGTGGTGGCGGAAATGCCACCGGAACAGCGTCTGCAGGCGCTGGCCGCTGGCCGGAGCGGCCCGCCAAGGCATGGCCGCGGCCGCCATGGGGCTGACGGGCCGGGGACTCCTCCGGGTGGCGGTTTCTGATCAGGCGGCGTCGGTTTCGGTGTCCCGGAATCCGTAATCTGCTGAATCATTGTCGTCGGCATTTCCGGTTTCACCGCCGTCAAACGGCACAATAATAGTGACCGTGGTGCCTTCACCGAGTTCGCTGTCAATCTTCATTTCGCCGCCATGCATCTCGACAAGGGATTTGGACAGGGCGAGGCCAAGACCGGTTCCCTGATGACTCTTGGAATGCTGGCTCTCGATTTGCTCGAAGGGCCGGCCGAGGCGCGGCAGATCTTCCTTGGGAATACCGATGCCGGTGTCGGCGACCTGCAGGGCGAGTCGGCCCTGATACTCGAAGCTGCGGACAGTGACGCGGCCCTCCTCGGGGGTAAACTTCACGGCATTGGAGAGGAGGTTGAGGATGACCTGCTTGAAGGCGCGCGGATCGGCCGTCATGTCCGGTATGGTGTCGTCGAGCTCGATGATCAGGCGGATGGATTTCTCGTCGGCGCGGGCCTTCACGAGCCGCGTGCTCTGCTCGACAATATCGGCAAGGCTGACCGGCTCCTTCTGCAGCTGCATCTTGCCGGCCTCGATCTTGGACATGTCCAGGATATCATTGATCAGCGACAGCAAATGCTGGCCGGAGGTGTGAATGTCTTTCACATAGTCGACATAGCGGTTGTCGCCCAACGGACCGAACATTTCGCGCAACATGATTTCCGAGAAGCCGTTGACGGCGTTGAGCGGCGTGCGCAATTCGTGGCTCATATTGGCTAGGAATTCGCTCTTTGACCGGTTGGCTTCCTCGGCGCGGATCTTTTCCTGCTCGTATTTGTTGGCGAGCTCGGCGATGCGTTGCTGGTTGCGGCGTACATCTTCCACCGTATTGCGCAAGCGCTGTTCGGAATCCTTGAGGGCGCGTTCCTGGTTTTTCAGATCCGTGATATCGGCTCCGACGCTGACGAGGCCGCCATC
The DNA here is from genome assembly GCA_016124665.1 of Alphaproteobacteria bacterium. Lineage (GTDB taxonomy): Bacteria > Pseudomonadota > Alphaproteobacteria > Caulobacterales > Maricaulaceae > Hyphobacterium. The sequence goes on from WGNH01000021.1 coordinate 116,801, forward strand.
ACTGGTCGCGCGTTCGGAATAGTGAAGCCAGCGGCCATCCTTCAATTCCATTTCATAGGCTTCGCCGGAATTGGTTCCGCCCTGCACCGAACGGATAGCCCGGCCGGCGCCAGCTTCCACATCGCTGTAGGACATTCCGGGCTTGAGCCCGCTTTCCGTAAAATCGAAGAAATCACGGAATTTCCGGTTCCACATCACCAGACGGCGCCGCGGATCCCACAGTACAAAGGATTCCGACATCGACTCCAATGCGGCGCGCAACCGGTTTTCCGCTGCCGCGACCCGGGCCTGCGCGCCCTTGCGTTCGGTAATGTCGATGGCGACACCGACCAGCCTGTCAGTCGTGCCGTCCTGCATTTCGCCCCAGGGGCGGCCGCGCAAATGAAACCAGACCGGCAGGCTGCGGGCCTGGGCTTCGATGTCGATATCCCCGGCCTTGCTGGAGCCGCGAATGGCCGCGGCAATGCGTTGGCGGTCATTCTGGTTGAACAGGGACAGGAATTCAGATCCGGACAACATCATGGCTTCATCACGCCCGATGATCCGCGCAAAGGAATCCGTAAGGTAGACGGTGTCACGCTTGCGGTCCCAGTCCCAGACACCGCATCGCGCGCCCTCGATGGCCAGGCGGAAGCGTTTCTCGCTATCGCCGAGGGCCAGGCGGGCCGATTTGAGACTGTTCATCTGTGTCGACAGCGCGGCGGAAAGGCCGATCGCGAAAATGACCGGCGCAACAAACAGCAGACCATAGAGTATGCGGGTCCGTGTCCATGCTCCCTGATTGATATTCGGCGTGCCGATAACGGCGACCGTCAATCCCTCAAAGGGGAGGGGGGCTGCCGCCAGCACCATTTCGCGTTCGCCGATCCGGACATCGGTCAGTGCCTCTCCGCTTTGTGCGATCTGGTGCACTGTACCGTCTGGGAGGCCGAACCGCCGGGCCAGGGGTTCGGCAAACAGCCCATCCGAGCGCGGCGGCTGCATGGCCAGAGCGCGGCCATCCTCGCCGATCAAAATCGCAACATGTGCCGGATCGGCCGTGGGCAGGAGCGCGGCCGGATCGAGCCGCAACAACACAGCGCCGACCTCACCCGACCGGGTCAGTACCGGGATGGCCGCGGCAATTTCAGGGAGGCCATCAGCGTTTGAAATCACGGATGTCAGACCAGACGGTGAGGCCAGGGCCATACCGGTCAGTGATTGAAGCTCGGCCGGAACATCCTGACCGGGGGCCAGATAGACGGCTTCGCGTACAGCATTGATGGACCGGACCGGCTCAAGCCTCTGGTTCAGGATTGCCGGGAAATCCTCGGCCGGGATTTCACGTGCATCGGTGATCGAAACACTGACCGCGGTCAGTGTTTCGCGGAGGACGGCGGTCGCTCCATCGGCACGGTAGATCGCTTCGCGGGAATGCCTTTCCTGCGCATCGAACCGGGTGGCCACGCTTTCCTGATACAGCTTGAAGCCGATCACGCCGCCGAACATGGCGGTGAAGAGAATGACGGAAAGGACGATCCAGACGACACCCCGGCCTTCGCCCGAGAAGCTGGCGGCCTGCGGCGTCGCGGCCTTGGTTCGCGGTGCAGGGCGAACTTTTCTGGCCTTTGCAGGCGGGGCTGAATCGCGGCGAATCATTCCGCCCAGATTAGAGACCCAACCGGCAGGCTGTCGACCGGCAATATCGAGCCAGAAAATCAGGCGACGTTGGGCTGTGCCGGGTCGTCTGACCGGCGCTCCGGTCCCTTGTACTTGTCTGGATCGTGACGGCGGCGGTCCGGGCCAAAGAATACCTTGGTGCGGACAAAGGGCCGCGCCCGGTCAATGACCGCGCCGATCTTGCGATAGAGATCGGTTGCCGTGATCGGTTTTGCACAGAATTCTGTTGCCCCTGCATCGCGCGCTGCAAGAACGCGGGTTTTTTCGGCATAGGCGGACAACATGATGATCGGCATGAACGGATTTTCCATGCGGTTTTCATCGCGCATGTATTTGATCAGTTCGAGCCCGTCCATTCCGTCCATCTGGAAATCGAGTATCGCGATGTCGATGGATTCATTCCTGAGAATCTCGAGCGCTTCCTGACCCGAACAGGCATCATAGATCTTGTGGACACCAAACCCGTTCAGCAAAGTGCGGACGATCTTCAGCATATGCGCATTGTCGTCGACAATCAGGAATGAAAGTTTGCTCAGATCTGCAGGCATCTGTCCAACCGTGACTCGTTGAAAGATCCAATTAGCACGAAACGGTTAGGCCGACGTTAAGCAGCGCGCGAAGCCGATTTCACAGACTCCGAGGGCCGCGATTTGATCCGCTTTATGGTATCCCGGGCAAACTCAACGAGGTTTCTGAGATCGTCAGGCATGTCGTCCGGTTTTTCCGCCTGCTCGGCGAGCTTTTCGGCCAGCTTCATCAGCGCCGGGGCGGCGGTGATCAAACGGGCCTGAAATTCGATCATTTGCGGATCGCGATCGTATTCAGCGCCCGGAACCCGCCATCCACCCCAGTCCTGCTCATCGGTCACGACAATCGGGAAGGTGCCGGGAAAGGGATGATGGGCGCATTCATCTGCCGATTGCCACTTGTTTTTTGCCCGCATCAGGCGCCAGCGGCCGGCTCCGGTATCGTCGCGCTCTTCTTCAGCCAGTTCCTCGGCCGAAAAATCGCGGCCAAGTCCGCAATCATAGGAAATTCGTACGGGCTCATCCATGCCCTTGACCCAATGCGGTTTGACCTGCTCGATCAGGGCCCAGGTGCCTACCGGGCGCACGAAAACGCGCTGATGCTTGTGAAAGACGGCTTTGGCCATGGCGGTCTGCTCCAGTCACTCGGAACAAGACTATTCGACCAGCCTTAGAACAGCGTTAAGCCGTCTGTACGGTTTGTTGATTTTGCCGGCGCGCGCTATGTGAGCGCAAATGACAACCGCAATCATTCCCGACCGCCGCTTTTGCGTGGCACCGATGATGGACTGGACGGACCGCCACTGCCGGGCGTTCCACCGCGTCCTGACCCGTCATGCCCTGCTTTATACGGAAATGGCGACCAGCGCGGCCATCATGCATGGCGATGCCGACCGTCTGATCGGTTTTGATCCGGCCGAACAACCTGTGGCATTGCAATTGGGCGGATCTGATCCCGACGAGCTGGCAAAGGCGGCGCGCATTGGCGCGGATCGTGGCTATTGCGAGGTCAATCTCAATGCCGGCTGCCCGTCCGACCGCGTGCAATCGGGGCGGTTCGGTGCCTGTCTGATGCGCGAACCGGAGCTGGTGGCCGATTGCCTGCAGGCAATGCAGGAAGCCATTGCCATTCCGGTGACGCTGAAATGCCGTATCGGGGTGGATGACCAGGAGCCGCGCGACGCTCTGCCGGAATTGCTGTCCCATGTTCAGTCACGCGGCATACGGAGTGTTATCATCCATGCCCGCAAAGCGTGGCTGAAGGGATTGAGCCCCAAGGAAAACCGCAGCATTCCGCCGCTGGATTATGATCTCGTGCATGAGATGAAAGCCGCTTTTCCGGATATGGAGATCATTCTCAATGGCGGGCTGGAGACGCTGGAAAGCGGGTTGGCGGCACAGGGAAATCTTGACGGCATCATGCTCGGCCGGGCAGCCTATCACACGCCGTGGGAATTGGCGGGGGTGGATCATGCGGTTTATGGCGCAGGAAATCCGGTGACATCGCCGGACGCGGCAGTGGCAGCCTATCTGCCTTATATCCAGATCCAGCTGGAGGCCGGCGCGCGCCTGCATTCCATGACACGCCACATGCTGGGCCTGTTTCACGGGCGGCCTGGGGCGCGGCAATGGCGGCGTATCCTGTCTGAAAATGCGGTCAGGGACGGTGCCGGCCTCGACGTGGTCCGTGAGGCTTTGGCGGCCACACAACCAGCCATGGCCTCTGCATGAGCGGCGAACTGATCGGCCTCGCCGGTGCGCTGGTCGCCACCGGATTGTTTGCGGGTCTGATCGCCGGAATGTTCGGCATCGGCGGCGGCGTTGTGATGGTGCCGGCCTTCTATTTCGTGCTGGGCGCGCTGGGCTATGAGGACGGGCCGCGCATGCATATGGCGGTGGGCACGTCGCTGGCGGTTATAGTGGCAACGTCGCTTCGTTCTGTCGCCGCGCACACCCGCCATAATGCCGTCGACTTCGAAATCCTGAAAACCTGGACGCCGTGGATCGTGATCGGGGCACTGATTGGCGGTTTTGTGGCTGACATCATTCCGGGCCGGGGCCTGACCGGTCTGTTCGGGTTTGTCGCCTTGCTGTTATCAGCACAATTCTTTTTTGGCCGTCCCGACTGGCGGCTGGCCGAAACGATGCCGGGCGGATTTCTGCGTGCAGGACTGGGGGCGTTGATTGGCGGTCTGTCTTCGCTTCTCGGGATTGGCGGCGGTGTGTTTGGCGTCACGCTGATGACGCTTTGCGGCAAGTCCATACGGCAGGCCGTTGCGACGGCTGCCGGTTTTGGTGTGGCCATCGGCGTTCCGGGTGCGCTCGGCTTCATCATCTGGGGCTGGGACGAGCCGGGCCGGACGCCAACATCGCTCGGCTATGTCGATGGGCTCGGATTCCTGATTCTCGCCGCATCCGCCTTTTTTGTGGCCCCTGTGGGCGCAAAGCTGGCGCACACCCTGCCGGAAAAACTGCTGCGCCGGTTGTTTGCACTGGGACTGATCGCAACCGCTTTCAGCCTGCTGCGCGAGGCTTTCGCCGGCGGTTAAATCGTCAGGACGATCCGGCTTTCTTTTCCTGATATTGCTTTTTTCGCTCGGGTAATTCAGCACCAATCGCCTGACGTTCGGCATCTGAAAACCGTGTCCATTGCGCCAGTTCCGGCAAGGTGCGGAAACAGCCCACGCAAATTTCCGCGTCCGGATCGACGAAGCAGACCTTGATGCAGGGCGTCCAGATACTCATTGGCCAATTGTCTAGCGCGACCAGCCGTGCGCGCAAGCATTGCCCGCCGGCCGGAAGAGCGAATAGGTTGCGTCATCCGGTTGGGGGGATTCCATGGAAGATCTGGGTCTGCAGCTGCGCAGTTTTTTCGGCCTGTTCGCTTTCATCGCTATATGCTGGCTGTTGGGGCCGCGAAAAGCGATCCCCGTGAAGCTCATTGCCGGCGCCTTGCTGCTGCAATTCCTGATCGCGATCATCCTCTATTCCTTTGCGCCGACCCGCGCCTTTCTGGGCTCGCTGACCGGTGTCGTTCAAGCGCTCCAGGCGGCCACGATGGAAGGGGCTGACTTCGTATTCGGCTATCTGTCGGGCAGCACCGCCCCCTTTGTGGTCGATGAGGCCAATGCCGGCCGAGCCTTTATCTTCGCCTTCCAGGCCTTGCCGATGGTTATTGTCCTGTCAGCGCTTTCCGCGCTTTTGTGGCGGTGGCGCATTCTGGAATTTGTGGTGCGCGGATTTGCCTTCGCCTTCCGCAAGACGCTGGGATTGTCTGGTGCAGCGAGCCTCGGGGCCTCGGCCAATATCTTTCTGGGCATGACCGAATCTCCCTTGCTGATCCGGCCGCGTATGCCGCAGATCAGCCGCAGCGATCTGTTCCTGATCATGACGGTGGGCTTTTCCACGGTCGCCGGATCTGTGATGGCGGTCTATGTCGGCCAGCTCAGTGGCGTCATCGACGGCGCGGCCGGTCATATTGTGACGGCGTCACTGATCTCCATCCCCGCCGCCGTTCTGCTGGCCCGGCTGATGCACCCGGCCGACGCTGATGGCGACGAGGACAGATCGTCCGAAAAAATTCCGACCACCGTCTATCATTCATCAATGGATGCCCTGACGACGGGTGTGACCGACGGCGTAAAACTGTTCATCAATATTATCGCCATGTTGCTGGTATTCATCGCATTGGTCGCTCTGGTGAACATGATGCTCGGTGCTTTGCCGGACTTTGGCGGCGCGCCGCTTTCGGTGGACCGCATCCTGGGATGGGTCTTCGCGCCTATTGTCTGGCTGGCCGGCATACCCTGGTCCGAGGCGACGGACGCCGGAGCGGTGATGGGGCTGAAAACAGCGCTCAACGAGATCATTGCCTATGAACGCCTCGGCTCACTGGGTGATGCGCTGTCACCGCGCAGCTATCTGATCATGACTTATGCCGTGTGCGGCTTCGCCAATTTTTCCAGCGTGGGCATTCTGATCGGCGGAATGATCGCCATTGCGCCAAGCCGCCGCGAGGACATTCTCGGCCTCGCGCCGAAAGCCCTGATCTCCGGGACTTTCGCTACCCTGATGACCGGTGCGGTGATCGGTGTGCTGCCACAAAGCCTGTTTGGCTAGGGTCAGGACCCTAGTCGCCGTGGCGCGGAAAGAATTTCGACCTTAGCCAGCCGAGCGTGGAATTGCCCGCGAGCGCCTTGCGGTAGGAATCGTCCATGAATTTCGAGAGCATCCGGCTTTCGCCCACGAGGTCGAGCCGCGTTTGCATGGGCGTGTTTTCATCCAGCATTTTCACGATCCGGGCGGGTGCGCCCGCGACGACCGCAAAGGCCGGGACATCCCGAGTCACGACGGACCGAGCACCGATTACGGCATTGGCACCAATCGTGACGCCCTTGCCGATAAAAGCACCATCTCCGACCCAGACATTGTCACCCAGCGTGACGGGACGTCCCTCAGGCGCCGGATCGACGCGGTTATAGAGCCCGTGCCAGTCGCTATCGGTCACCGTCGTGTTGGCGGCAAACAGGCAGGCATGGCCGATCGAGATGGATTTTGTTGCCTGGATGCGGGTGCCCGGTGCGATGAAGACCGCATCGCCGATCTCGATATTGCCACCCTGGTCCGACGGGGACCAGACGGTCAGCCGCACATTCTGATCAGCGGTGGCGACAATATGCACAGCCGTTCCGACGGAGATGTTCGGACCGAACACCTCGATATGCCAGGGCTGGGTCAGCTTGGCCGCCGGGCCGAGACGATCAAAATGCGGAGCAAGAAAATGCCGCGCCCAGGCGTTTTCAAAACTTTCCCAGGCGGCATGCATCCAGTAGGGGCGGTGATCTCTTCGCATTCCGGTTTCCACAGGCTAAAAAGCACTCATGAATGATGACACGGTCGATACCGCCATCCTGTCTCTTGTAGAGGCGAGGGGCGTTGGCAAGTCAATCTGCCCGACTGAGGCCGCGCGGATTCTTGATCCTGAAAACTGGCGCAGCCGGCTGAATGCCGTGAAACAGGGTGCCATGCGTCTGGCCCATGCCGGCAAGGTCGATATTTTGCGCAAGGGCAAGCCTGTGGACCCTGCCAACTTCAAAGGGGTCTACCGCATTGCTATGAAAGCATGAGCGCGCTTCAAGCCTTATTGCAGGACATCCGCGCCTGCCGGGCCTGTGAAGGAGAAATTCCCGAGCCCCGTCCAGTGCTTCAGGTCTCCAGAAAGGCCAGGGTCCGGATTATCGGTCAGGCGCCCGGAACCCGCGTTCACACGTCCGGCCGTCCGTTCACCGATCCGTCCGGCGAGCGGCTGCGGTCCTGGCTGAATATCAGCGAGGCCGACTTCTACAATCCCGATATTCTGGCGATAACGCCAATGGGATTTTGCTTTCCGGGGCTGGACAGCAAGGGCGGTGACAAGCCGCCGCGGCCGAGATGTGCGCGCCTGTGGCAGGCCGTGCTGGATAAACAGCTGCCACATGTCCGGATGACCTTCCTGATCGGCGGCTATGCGCAGAAATTCGTGCTGGGTGATGCCTTCAAAGGCACGGTCACGGACACGGTCTCGGCATGGCGGGATTTTGCGCCGCAATATGTGCCCCTGCCACACCCTTCCTGGCGCAATAATGCATGGCTGAAACGCCATGACTGGTTCGCGGCGGAATTGCTGCCGATGGTGCAGCGCAATATGGAATCTCTCCTGAAATAGGCGCGTGAACTGCTTGCCGTATAGGTCAAGGAAAGCTATCCCGGCGCCGCCTCGCGCCACTTCTCCCCCCGGCTGGCGCGATACCGGAAAAGACCGGCCAGAAGACGGATTGATTCATGAGCGTTTTTGAACACCCTTCTTTCGACAATCACGAAAAAGTCCTTTTTGCGACGGACCAGAAAACCGGGCTGAAAGCGATCATTGGCGTGCATTCGACGGCGCGTGGGCCGTCTTGTGGCGGGTGCCGTTTCTGGTCCTATGACAATTCGGCGGATGCGCTTCAGGATGCGCTGCGGCTCTCTCAAGGCATGAGCTATAAAAACGTCATGGCCGACTTGCCGATTGGCGGTGGCAAGAGCGTGATCATGAAGCCCCAAGGCCATTTCGATCGCGATGCGCTTTTTCAGGCCTTTGGCCGCGCCGTGGAATCCCTGAACGGCAGTTACATCACGGCCGAGGATGTCGGTGTCAGCCCCGATGACATGATGAGCGTCCACAAACAGACCAAACACGTTACCGGCCTGCCGGAAGGCAAGGCGGCATCGGGTGATCCGTCACCGACGACTGCGGACGGTGTCTTCAGAGGCATTCGTGCCTGCGTCAAACGGGCCACCGGTTCGGAAGACCTCCAAGGCATCCGGGTGGCCGTCCAGGGTGCCGCCGGGCATGTCGGCAGCTATCTGTGCGAGCATTTGTCGAAGGCCGGTGCCGAATTGATTGTTGCCGACATGAATGTCGACGGCCTGAAAAAGCATGCGGATGATTTCGGGGCCGTTATCGTCGACAAGGATGCGATCTATGATCAGGATGTGGACGTGTTCGCACCCTGCGCTCTGGGTTCGGTGATCAATCCGGAAACCATTGATCGTCTGAAGGTGAAGATTGTTGCGGGTGCTGCCAATAATCAGCTCGCCACCCGGGACATGGGTGCCGCCCTGCAAAAGCGGGGCATCCTCTACGCCCCCGATTATGTGATCAATGCCGGCGGCATCATCAATGTGATGGGTGAAATCCGCGGTGATTTCGATCCACAATGGGTGAAGGGCAAGCTGGCCGGTCTCGAGGCAACGTTGGGCGAAATTCTCGACCGCGCTGAAAATGAAGGCCGTCCGTCCAACGATATCGCGGACGAGATGGCGCGCGCCCGTCTGGAGGAAGCCGCTGCTGCAAAGGCGGCGGCCGCCTAGTCTGTCAACAGCGAAATCGCGGTTTCATCAAGGGCGAGGCGCAAGGTCTCGCCCTTTTTTATGGGATGGGCGAGCGGGAGTTCCGCAATCCAGCGGCCCCCGTCGGAGGCCGTGGCACGAAGGCGCTGGCGGCCCTGGCGGATGCGGATGTCCTCGACCGTGAATTCGGCACCTGTTTCGGATTCCCGCAAGGCTTCCGGTCGGACGAGCAAGTTCACGCTCGAGCCGTCTTGCATGTCCGGTATCGCAATTTCACCGAACAGGGTGGCGATCCGGGCTCGGTCAACCGTTCCGGTCACAACGTTGATATCTCCGAGCAAACGGGCCGATGATATTGAAACCGGGTGGCAATAGACATCAGCCGGCGAACCCGACTGGATGATGCGGCCATCTTCCATCAAAAGCAGCTTATCAGCGGTTTCAAAGGCTTCATCGGCATCATGGGTCACGATCAGGGCGGCGGCACCGGCCTCGCGGATGACCTTCATGGTTTGCTCGCGCAAATCGGCGCGCAGCCGCCGGTCGAGGCTGGAAAAGGGCTCATCCAGAAGGATGATATCGGGACGCGGCGCAAGGGCACGGGCGAGCGCGACGCGCTGCTGCTCGCCGCCGGACAATTCATGAGGATAGGATTGTGCCAGCGCGCTGATCTCGGCCTGCCCGATCAGTTCCGCGACCCGTTCACGAGCGGCGTCTTTTGCAAGGCTGCCCTTCAAGCCGAAGGCGATGTTTTTCTCGACGGTGAGGTGAGGAAAAAGCGCATAGTCCTGAAAGACGACTCCGACGCGGCGCTGTTCGGCCGGTGTGCTGTGTTTCCCGTCATCCCAGCTCTGTCCGCCTGAGATGATGCTTCCGGCCTCCAGCGCTTCCAGACCGGCAATGCTGCGCAATAGCGTCGATTTGCCAGCGCCGGAGGGGCCGAGTACGGCACAGACCTGGCCGCAATAGAGGTCCAGATCGACCCCTTTGAGTATCGGATTGCCGCCGAGCGATTTTTCTGCGCCGCGGACTGACAGGACGGGTTGGCTCATCGGCTGGCTCCCCGGGTCAGGGAACGGGCGGCGAGAATCATTGCCGGAATGGTTGCCAGAACGATGATCAGGGATGGCAGAGCGGCCTGTCCCAACCGCTCGTCCGCGGCATAATTATGGGCGATCACAGCAAGCGTATCGGTGTTGAACGGGCGCAGAATCATGGTGGCGGGTAATTCTTTCATCACCTCAACGAACACCATCAGGGCGGCAATGCCAACGCCGCCGAGTATCAGTGGCCAGTGGATTTCAGCCGCGATCCGCCGGCGGCGGGCCCCCAGCGTTTTGGCGGCCTCATCCAGACGGTGCGTGACCTGTGCCAGCGCTGTCTCGGCGGGAGCGATCGCGACAGCTGCAAAGCGTGACAGATAAGCGAAGACAAGCGCGCCCGCAGTAGCCGTCAGGAGGACCGGAAAACGTCCGCCCCAGAGGCTGTCGAGAAGGGCCTGAAGACCGGCAAACAGGACGAGCGCCCCCACCGCCGCGACCGCACCAGGTGCGGCATAGCCCAGGCTGGCCAGCCGCGCGGACAAGACACCGAATGCCGTGCCGCTGCGTATGGCATAGGCCGCACCCAGCCCCAGCAGAGCGGCGAGGATGGCGGTTACGCTGGCCAGTGCGAGGGAATTGGTGAGCCCGTCCATAACGCCGCGGGCTGCTGGCTCTGTCATCGCCAGATAGAGCAGCCGGCCCAAGGGGACGGCCAGACCGAACAGGATGGGCAGCAGGCAGGCCAGACTGGCTATGATGCTCTTCGCTCCCGTCAGCCGGATAAGGCGTGGTTGGCGCCGTCCGCCGCTGGTCTGACCGAAGCGGGCGCGGGCGCGGCTCTGCCGTTCGAGCGCGAAGGCCAGATAGGCAAACAGTGCGAGTACGACGGCCAATCGGGCAGCATCCGCGACCGATCCGGCCCCTGCCCAGGCACGGACCACGCCAACCGTCAAAGTGGGGGCGCCGAGATGCGCTACGGCCCCGAAGTCAGCAATGGACTCCATGGCCACAAGTGCGAGCCCTGCGGCCAGTGCGGGCCGGACCAGTGGCAGTGTGATGCCGGTCAACGTCTGCCAGCGTGAGGCTCCAAGCGTGCGCGCCGCGTTCTGCATGTCCGGATGAAGTTCCGAGAAAGCCTGCCGCGCGATAAGATAGACATAGGGATAGAGGGTCACGGCGAAGACAAATCCCGCCCCAAGAGGCCCGCGCACGACCGGCAGGAGGTCGGCGAGGCCTGTCAGCCCAGCCTCCCGCAAGGGAGTCTGAAGCGGTCCAGCGGCCTGCGTCAGATCCAGCCATCCATATGCCGCTACATAGGCCGGTACCGCCAGGGGCAGTGCCAATGCCCATGCGAAGATATGACGCCCCGGAAAATCGAGACGGGCGATCATCCAGCCGGCCATGGTACCGATCCCGCCGGCCAGGACCATCGCGGTCGAGGTAACAATAAGTGTGTTCAGCACATAGCCCGTCAGACGTGTCTGCAACAGATGGAGCAGATAATCGCCCCAGGGCGCGGTGAGTGCGATCCAGGCGACGGCCAGAATCGGTCCGGCCGCCACAAGGGCGGCCAGACTGCCAAAAACTGCGGGCCCGGGTCCTGGCGCTCTCATTCAAACCCTAGGGCCAGCCGGCGCGGTCAAAGACGCGGCGGGCAGCCTCGGCATTGTCTCCGAGTGTCGACATGTTGAGCGTATCCGCCTGAAAGCCCATCAGTTCGCGGACGGACGGGTTGTCGAATGCGGTGCCCTCGACCGCCGGGAATTCATTGGTGAGCTCGGCATAGGCACGCTGCCCGGTTTCACTCAGGAGAAAACGGATCAGCGCTTCGGCATTTTCCGGGTGAGGGGCGTTGGCGGCAATTCCGGCACCGGAAATGTTGACATGGGTGCCGAATTCACCGGCAGGAAAAATCAAACCGATGCCATTGGCGACAGTCAGATCATCGGGATTTTCCGAGTTCGCAAGCCGCAGATAATAATAATGATTTACGACCGCGACATCGCATTCACCGGCATGGATTGCCTGTAGCTGATCAGTGTCGCCCCCCTGAGGCGGACGGGCAAAATTGGCCACGACGCTGCGCGCCCAGGCTTCTGCCACCGCCTCGCCATGGTGAGCGATGATGGAGGCCAGCAGTGACTGGTTATAGGCATTGTCCGAACTGCGGATGCAGATGCGCCCTTGCCAGCGCGGATCAGCCAGATCCATATAGTTGGTGATTTCAGCAGGATCGACGCGGTCTTCGGCATAGGCAATGACACGTGTGCGCAGCGCAAAGCCGACCCAGTAGCCATCGGGATCAATAAAGCGTTCCGGCACACCTTCCGCAATCGCGGAATAATCCGTCTGTGTGAACAGGCCGGCCTCCTCGGCGCGTTGAAGCCGCGAGGCATCAACGGTGATCACGATATCTGCGGGACTTCGGTCGCCATCCGTACGGATACGCTCGATCAAAAGGTCGCCGCTTGCCTCGATCAGATTAACCTCAATGCCGGTTTCTTCGGTGAAGCGGGCATAGGCAACCTCATCCGAATCATAGTGGCGGGCGGAATAGACGTTGACGACTTCGGTGCTGGCAGGCTGGCTGCAAGCGGCCGCTGTTAAAGCAACAATTGCTGACAAAATCAGGCGGGTCATGGATCACTCCGTAATCTCTGATCCTGTCCCTTACATTTTTGCGAATGTTTCGCAAGTAGTTGGCCTGCGGCGAATTGCAGCGTTGCGGTGCAAGGCCCCGGCCGGGCTGTCCAAATGGCGGTTAATTCAGCGTTTCAGGCGGAATGGTGGGCGATGCTGGGATTGAACCAGCGACCCCTGCCGTGTGAAGGCAGTGCTCTCCCGCTGAGCTAATCGCCCATTCCAGAGCCGCGGCGTATAGGCCGCAGGCCCCTTGCTGGTCAAGCGTCACACACAATTGACCGGTGCATTTCTAAATTTTTCTAAATAATTGGCCGGAACGGCTTGACGCGGCGACATGAAATCGTCATAGAGCCCGCCAGCCTGTTAGCAGGTGGTGCGGAGAGGCAGTGTTTTTCACGCAGTCTCCGTTTTCCAAGAGGGGAGCGCACGTAACCCAGGCGGGAATGGCCCGCCGGTTCGGAGTATCGCTATGAGTAATGACCTCTGCACGCCGGAAGGCGCGCGTCGACTGAAGCAACGGATCGAAGCCTACTGGGCTGACCGTGGCTATGATGTGAATATTGAACTGGTTGATGCCGGTTTCATGCCGGCCATGCGGTCGGCACGGACCGATGTCCGCTCGAACATGGTCAATGGCATGCCGCGCCGTCAAAGCGCTGCCAATGATTCGGCACCTGATCGCCGGACCGCCAATGACCGGCTGCCGGAACTGCGCTCGGCCTGATCACCGGCCCTGCCAGAGCTTTTCCAGCGTTTCGGGCAAGCTTCTGAAATCATCGAGTACCGCATCTGCGCCCAGGGCGAGATGCGGTATTTCGCTGTATCCGTGGGTCAGTATGACGCACGGGATTCCAGCGGCCTTTGCACAAGCGGCATCGGTAATGGAATCGCCGATCAGTGCGAGGTTGGGACCTGCATCACCGACGGCGCTCCAGAAATGGGCGGCATCTGGCTTTTTTGCCTCGGTCCGGCCGGGTCCGATGATGCGCTCGAAATAATGTGTCAGGCCGAGCGCTTCGATCAGGGCATCTGCCAGCTCGCTGGGCTTGTTGGTGCAGATGGACAGACGCGCGCCCCGAGTTTTCAGGAAATCCAGGACGGCTGTGCTCCCTTCGAAAGGGCGGCTGAGATCGGCAATGCCTGACCGGTAGACCCTTATGAAGTCGGCGACGCGCTGATCAACACTGGCCGAATCGATTTTCCGGTTCTGGGCTGCGTAAGCGCGTTCGATCAGAACCCGGGCCCCGCGCCCGACCATGGCGCGGACATCCGCCAGCGCGACATTGCCCAGCCCGTCTGCGGCCACGACTTCATTGAGTGCCCGGACCAGATCCGGCGCAGTATCGACCAGCGTGCCATCCAGGTCAAAGACAATTCCGGCTCCCTCGAAACAGTCCGACATCATTTCTGATCCTCAAGTCTGCGATCTCGCTCAAACAGGCGGTCGCTTCCTGTATTTGAATGGTCTATAGCCCGATAGCCCATTTGCAATGTCGCAGGGATCAGGAGCCGCATATGACCGCACCGCGCGCCGCCATCATACTTGCCGCCGGCCTTGGCACGCGAATGAAATCCGACCTGCCCAAATGCATGCACCGGGTCGGAGGGCGGCCGATGCTGGAATGGTCGATTGATCTGGCGCGCAAATCCGGTGCCGAGCGGGTGGTTACGGTCTATGGCAGGCAATCGCCCCAGATTGGCGAGCTCGGTGAAGCCAACAAGACACTGACCGCCTTGCAGGACCCGCCCAAGGGAACCGGTCATGCGGTGCAATGTGCCGAGAGCGCGATGGCCGGCTTTTTGGGCAATGCCATCGTGCTGTATGGCGACACGCCGCTGATCACGCCGCAAGCGGTGGAGAAGGTTTTCGCCGCGCTGGAATCAGGTGCCTCGGTCGCGGTTCTGGGGTTCACGCCGGCAGATGCCGGGGCCTATGGCCGGCTGGTTGTAAAAGACGGCGTGCTCGACCGGATTGTGGAATGCAAGGATGCCAGTGAAGAAGAGCGCGCCATCGACTTTGTGAATTCCGGCGTGCTGGCTGCGCCGGCGCTTTTATTGTTCGAGTTGCTGGGCGAAGTCACCAACGACAACGCCAATGGCGAATATTATCTCACCGACGTGGTCGGGCTGGCGCGCAAGCGCGGCCTGAAAGCCGTTGCTGTTGAAGGTGATGCGGCCGAAGTCCTCGGCGTCAATTCGCGGGCTGATCTGGCGGAAGCCGAGGCAAGCTGGCAGACCCGCCGCCGCAGGGAGGTCATGCGCGATGGCGTCACGCTGACCGCGCCGGAAACCGTTTTCCTTGCCCATGACACCGTCATTGGCCGCGATGTCATTATCGAGCCGAATGTGGTTTTCGGCCCTGGCGTGACGGTCGAGGATGGCGCAACAATTCATGCCTTTTCGCATCTGGAAGGATGCGTGGTCCGCGCCGGGGCAGACATTGGTCCGTATGCACGGTTGCGGCCGGGCGCGGATATCGGACCCGGGGCAAAGATCGGCAATTTCGTCGAAGTGAAGAAATCCACATTCGGCCCCGGTGCAAAAGCCAATCACCTTACCTATATCGGGGATGCAGATGTCGGCGCGAATGCCAATATCGGTGCGGGAACCATCACCTGCAATTATGACGGTTTCGGCAAGTACCGGACCGTGATCGGCGAAGGGGCCTTTATCGGATCAAACTCCTCGCTGGTGGCCCCGGTGACCATTGGCAAGGGAGCCTATACCGGGTCGGGCGGTGTTGTGACCGATAATGTGCCCGACGATGCCCTGGCGTTGGGACGCGCCAAACAGGTCAACAAGGATGGCTGGGCGTCGCGTTTTCGCGCGGCGATGCAAAAACGCAAAGCGGAGCGGTAATCATGACTCTGTCCGACCGGCTGAAAGACAAAAGTCTTTTCAGGACCCAGTCCTATTATGGAGGCGAATGGCATTCCGGCCCTGACACGTTTGCGGTCGATAATCCGGCCAACCGGTCGAAGCTGGCCGATGTGACGGATGTTGGTGCGGAAGGCGCAAAGGCCGCGATTGCGGCGGCGGCAGAAGGTTTCCGGGTGTGGCGCAAGACCTCGCCCTTCGAGCGCACGCGTATTCTTTTGAAATGGTATGAACTGATCAATGAAAATGCCGGTGACCTGGCAACATTGATCACGTCTGAAATGGGCAAGCCCTGGGCCGAGGCCAAGAGCGAGGTGGCGTATGGCTCGGCGTTTATCGAATGGTCGGCGCAGGAAGCGGTGCGCATTCACGGAGAAACCGTGACCGTGCCGTTTCCCGGCACACGCGGCTGGACCCTTCATCAGCCGGTCGGCGTTGTGTCCTGTATCACGCCGTGGAATTTCCCCTCGGCCATGATCACGCGGAAGGCCGCGCCAGCTCTGGCGGCGGGCTGTTCGATTGTCATAAAGCCGGCCCCGGAAACACCGCTGACGGCGCTGGCGCTGGCCGAGCTGGCGGACCGGGCCGGATTTCCCGCCGGCGTCTTCAATGTCATTTGCGGCGATGCCGAAACGCTCGGGCCGGTGATGACCGGATCGCCGGAAGTCCGGATGATCGGCTTCACTGGTTCGACGGAAGTGGGCAAGCTGATCATGCGGCAAGCCGCCGATGGCGTGAAACGCGTGGCGCTGGAGCTTGGCGGAAATGCGCCCTTCATCGTCATGGATGATGCGGATCTGGAGGCAGCGGCCACGGGCGTGGCACAAGCCAAATTCCGGTCCGGCGGGCAGACCTGTGTCTCCCCCAACCGGATTATTGTTCAAAGCGGTGTGGCCGATGCTTTCCTCGACCTGCTGGAAAAGAAGATCGCGAAGATCAAGGCAGGCGACGGTTTTGAAAGCGGCGTGGATATCGGCCCGCTGATTCATGACGAGGCGGTCGCGCGCGTCGATCAGCTTGTAAAGGATGCCGTGGCCGGGGGTGCCCGTATCCGGGTTGGCGGGCAGCCGCTGGCCGATGAGCTGGGCGGTTCGTTCTATGCGCCGACCCTTCTGGAAGGCGGCAATTTCGATCAGGCGATTGCGCGCAACGAGATTTTCGGTCCCGTGGCTTCGGTCTATCGCGCGGACGACGAAAAAGAGATCATCGAACTCGCCAATAACACGCCTTACGGGCTGGCTGCCTATCTCTACACACGGGATATTGGCCGCGTGCACCGCATGTCGGAGGGTCTTGATTACGGCATGGTCGGCGTGAATGCGCCGATGGTCGGCTCGGCCTCCACCCCGTTCGGCGGGATGAAAGAATCCGGCATTGGCCGCGAAGGCGGCAAGTGGGGTGTCGAGGAATTCACCGAGCTGAAATACGTCCTGCTCGCGGGTGTGAATTCGTGAGCGCCTCCGAGCAGAAGGCCAATGCGGCCACCGCCGCGCTGCAATATGTCAGCGACGGGATGACGGTCGGCCTCGGCTCCGGCTCGACCGCCGAGCTGTTTGTTGAATATCTCGGCGAACGCGTGCGCGGCGGTCTCAACATTATCGGTGTGCCGACCTCGGAACAGACGGCAGAACTGGCGGAATCGGTGGGGATTGGCCTGAAGCCGATTGACCATGTCGACCGCATTCATGTGACCGTCGATGGCGCGGACGAGGTTGACGGGCGCTTCCAATTGATCAAGGGCGGCGGTGGTTGCCTTTTGCGCGAAAAGATTATCGCGCACGCCTCGGATCTGATGGTGGTCATCATTGATGAAACCAAGCTGAAGGAGCGGCTCGGGGAGTTTCCGTTGCCGGTAGAAGTTGATCCCTTTGCCTTCACCATTACCGCCAAGAAGATTTTTGACGCCTTGCGAGCGACCGGCATTTCCCATGGCGATGTGAATCTGCGCCGGCGCGGGGACGGGCTGGAACCTTTCATCACCGATGGCGGGCACTACATTCTCGATTGTGCCTGCAAGGCTATACCCGATCCTGCCGGTCTGGCAGACAGGCTGGTTCACATTCCCGGCGTTGTCGAACACGGTCTGTTTATCGGTCTGGCGCGGGTGGTGATTGTCGGTGAAGATCGTGGCGCGCGTATTATGGAATTGTAGGCGGAAATTGCTTTGACAGATTATGACTTTGACCTGTTTGTCATCGGTGCCGGCTCTGGCGGTGTACGCGCCGCGCGGATGGCTGCCCTGCGCGGTGCCCGGGTCGCGATTGCCGAGGAATATCGTGTCGGCGGTACCTGTGTGATCCGCGGCTGCGTGCCCAAGAAATTCCTCGTCTATGCGGCAGCCTATGGAAAGGCTTTCAAGGAAGCGGCGGGCTATGGCTGGAGCGTGGGTGAGGTGCGCCATGACTGGTCAAAGCTGTGCGCCAACCTGCATGATGAAGTTGACCGGTTGTCGGGCATTTACTGGAAAAACCTGTCCAATTCCGGCGTCGAGATATTCCAGGACCGGGCCGAGCTGGAAGATGCCCATACTGTCCGCCTTGTTGCCGGCGGACGCACGATTTCTGCCAGGTATATTCTGGTCGCGGTCGGTGGCGCGCCCGCGCGCATCGGTATCGAGGGCGATGAACTGGCGATCTCCTCCAACGAGGTTTTCCTGATGAAGCAGCGCCCGCAGCGCATCGTGATAGCGGGCGGCGGCTATATCGCCTGCGAGTTTGCCCAGGTCTTTGCAGGGCTGGGGTCCGAAGTTTGCCAGATCTACCGGGGCGATACCGTTCTGCGTGGTTTTGATGATGATATTCGCGCGCATATTCACGATGAATTGAAGCGCTCCGGTGTCCGGGTCATGACCCATGCCAATATCACCCGCATCGAGGAAGCCGGTGGCGGTGCGCGCCGTGTTTATACCGATACCGGCGAGGAACTGACCGCAGATGCCGTGATCCAGGCGGTCGGCCGGGTCGCGCATACTCAGGGGCTGGGGCTGGATAAGGCCGGTGTCGAGACAGCCGCAGACGGTGCCATCATTGTCGACAAATTCTCGAAAACCAATGTCGATAATATCTATGCCGTCGGCGATGTGACCAACCGCATCAATCTGACACCGGTGGCCATCCGCGAAGGGGCGGCGTTTGCCGCGACCGTCTTCGGTGATGACCCCACCGCCTTTGATCATGCCGATGTCGCCAGCGCGGTTTTCACCCAGCCGCCGGTCGGCGTGGTCGGCCTGACCGAGCACGAGGCGCGCAAGGCTTATGGCGCGGTGGATATCTACAAGGCCACCTTCAAGCCGATGAAAAATGCCCTGTCCGGGTCGGAAAGCCGGATGCTGGTGAAGCTGGTCGTCAAACAGGACGATCAACGCGTTGTCGGCGTCCATATGGCCGGTGATGACAGCCCGGAAATCATCCAGGCGGTCGGCATTGCCGTGAAAGCCGGTTTGACCAAGCAGCAATTTGATGCGACCTGCGCGGTGCATCCGACTGTCGCCGAGGAATTGGTGACGCTGAAAGACAAATGGACACCGCCGGAAATTACATGAGCTGGACACCTGCCTCCTGGAGGGACAAGCCCGCCGCCCAACTGCCGGACTATCCCGATGCCGACGCGCTGAAGCGGGTCGAGGCCGAGCTGGCGGCAAAGCCGCCGCTGGTCTTTGCCGGTGAAGCCCGGCGCTTGCGGCGTCAGCTTGCCGATGTGGCAGCTGGCAAGGCATTCCTGCTGCAGGGCGGAGATTGCGCGGAGAGCTTCAAGGAGTTTTCGGCGGACAATGTGCGCGACACCTTCCGCGTCATCCTGCAGATGGCGGTCATCCTGACCTTTGCGGCGGCCAAGCCGGTGGTCAAGGTCGGCCGCATTGCCGGACAGTTCACCAAGCCGCGCTCTAACCCGGTCGAGACCCAGGAGGGGGTCGAGCTGCCGAGCTATCGCGGTGACAGTGTCAATGACATGGCCTTCGAGCCTGAGGCACGGCGGCCGGATCCGCAGCGCCTGATCCGCTCGTATGAGCAATCAGCGGCCACCATCAATCTGTTGCGGGCCTTTGCGTCCGGCGGTTTTGCCGATCTCGGCAATGTCCATCAGTGGACGCTGGAGTTTGTAAAGGATTCGCCTGCCAGCGACCGCTATACCGAGCTGGCCGGACGGATTTCCGAAGCCCTGGCGTTCATGCGCGCCTGCGGCGTGACGGGGGATGCCGCGCGCAGCCTGGAAAGCGTGGACTTCTACACAAGTCACGAAGCCCTGCACCTGCCTTTCGAGGAAGCGCTGACACGGCGGGATTCCACCGGCGATGCCTGGCTGGCAACCTCCGCCCACATGCTGTGGATTGGCGAACGGTCGCGGCAACCCGATGGCGCACATGTCGAATTTGCCAGCGGGGTGATGAATCCGATTGGTATCAAGTGCGGGCCAACCATGGAGCCGGACGATCTTTTCCCGGTTCTGGACAAGCTGAATCCGGATAATGAAGCCGGACGGATCATCCTGATCAGCCGCATGGGCGCGGATCGTGTGCGGGAACGCCTGCCGCATCTGGTCAAGGCGGTCGAGGGCGAGGGCCGGTCTGTGATCTGGTCCTGTGATCCGATGCACGGCAATACGGTGAAGACCGATAGCGGCTACAAGACCCGCGATTTCGACCGCGTGCTCAAGGAGCTGGAAGGCTTCATGCAGGCAGTGGCCGGTGAGGGAGCCTATCCGGGCGGAGTGCATTTCGAGATGACGGGCCGCGATGTCACAGAATGCGTCGGCGGTGCCAAGGCCCTGACCGAAGCGGATCTGTCATCGCGCTATCATACGCATTGCGATCCGCGTCTGAATGCGGATCAGGCTTTGGATATGGCGTTCCGGATTGCCGAGGCGCTGACTGCGGCCCGTACAGGCACGTCCCGCGCCGCCTAACCTAACCCTCTTCGGCTTCTTCCTGCGGCACGTCGCCCTGACTGGGCGTGGAAAATACCTGGCCCGGATAGATCAGGTCGGGATCGCGGATCTGGTCCTGATTGGCCCGGTAGATCACCGTATAGCGCAAACCTTCCCCATAAACACGGCGGGCGATCCGCCACAGGCTGTTGCCGGGCTGCACGATAACACGGCCTTCGCCAAGCTGGACATCTTCCGGTGCGACGCGTTCGAAGGGCAGGGCGATCACCGCCTCGACCTCGCCGTCCACTGACAGCATGTCGATCTGCAAATCATAGATTCCCGGGGCAAGGGTTTCCGCGGCGCGCAAGGACCAGCGGCCCTCGGGATTGGCACTGGTTTCGCCGACAATCGCCCCGTTGGCGAAAATGCGGACGCGGCTGCCGGGGGTGGCACGGCCGGCGAAAATGACGGCCCCGCTGTCATCATAATCGACGGTTTCAAGAGCCAGCGGGCCGGTGGCGACACCGGTCATCGGACCCTGACGGACCTCGCTGGCCTCGCCGGGGCGGGTGATCACGACGAGCGGAATTTCGTCTCTGGAAGCGGGTATGGACACCAGAACCGTCTGTTCGGACCGGATGATCTCGCCGCGGCCGGACTCCATTTCCAGCGACAGCTCTATGGAGCCGGCGGGCAAGGGTTCGTTGAGGATGATCACCCATTCGCCGCGATCATCAATTTCTGTTTCGGTAATGGATTGGCCATCGGCGAGAATCCGCAGCGTCCATTCCGGAACGCCGCGGCCGGCGATGACGGCGGTTCCCGCCGGATCAATACGGACAATATCGAAAGACGGGGCCGGTGTGGTGACCAGAACATCATCATCGACAGCAGGATTGACCGGCGTGGCGAGTTCGCTTTCCTGCACAGGGGCGGGCGTGCGTGTCAGCACAAAAACGGCAGCTGCGCCGATTGCGAGAGCGCCCAGAATGGCGGCGAGAATGAGGGACCGCATGGCGGTCATGCCGAACTCCTTTTTTACTGGTGTATCACGGCCATCGATGGTCGCAACATGTGACAACGCGGCTTATGATCTCTTTGTCAGTCAAAAGGGCATGAAGAAATGGCGAAAGTGCGGTCGATTGGTGTTTTTTGCGGTTCGGCAACCGGCCGGAGCCCGGCCTATGTCAAAGCGGCCCGCGCTGCCGGACAAGCCATCGCCGGCCGCAAGGCCCGGCTCGTCTATGGCGGCGGCGATGTCGGCCTGATGGGGCAGGCCGCACATGCCGCGCTGGAAGCGGGCGGGCAGGTGCTGGGCGTGATTCCGGAATTCATGATTGCCACTGAAGGCCTGTATGAAGCGGCCGAAACCCGCATCGTGACCACCATGTCGATTCGCAAGAACATGCTGATCGAGGAGAGCGACGCTTTTCTCATCATGCCGGGCGGGGTTGGCACGCTGGAAGAAGTGTTTGATGTGCTGTCCCGCCAGCGCCTGTCGCAACATGACAAGCCGGTGGCGTTTCTGGAGGTCGAGGGCTTCTGGGAACCCTTTTTCAAACTGCTCCGCCGCACCGAGAAAGAGGGTTTCACGCCGGACGGTTTCCACGATCATGTCAGCGTGCATGATGATGCCGGTGAGGCGATTGACCGCCTGCTGCGCGAAATTGGCGACTAGGCTTTCAGACGCTCCAGCGCCCGGTCGCGGCCGATCAGCGGCAGGAGTTCGGACATGTCGGGCCCGTGCTGTTCGCCGGTCAGGGCCATGCGCAATGGCATGAAGAGTGCCTTGCCCTTGCGGCCGGTGATCTCTTTCAGACTGCCGGTCCAGATTCCCCAGCTTTCAGCCGTGAGCTCGCCTTCAGGCAGAGCGGCAGCGGCCTGGGCTATGTAATCGGCTTCCTCGATGACCGGCGTGACCGGGCCTTCGATCAGCGTGTGCCAGGTCCTGGCGTCCGAGAGGCGTTCCAGATTGGGCGCGACCGCATGCCAGAAGGCTTCGCCGCCATCGGCATCCATCGCCGCCAGGCGGTCCCGGACATCGGCATAATCAAGCTGGTGCAGGACGCGGGCATTGATGCGCTTCAATTCCTCGGGATCGAAGCGCGCCGGTGCACGCGAGAATTTGTCGAAGGAGAACTGGTCGATCAGGGTCTGGATATCGGTGAAGGCCTCGATCGGATCGGACGTGCCGATCTTGGCCAGCAGCGACAGGATCGCCATCGGCTCGAAGCCCTCGACTTCACGCAGATCCTCGATCGCCAGCGTTCCGAGGCGCTTGGACAGCTTGCCGCCATCGGCACCGACCAGCAACGCCTGGTGGCCGAAGTCAGGCACCTTGCCGTCCAGGGCTTTGAAGATCTCGATCTGGGCCCCGGAATTGGTGGTGTGGTCCTCGCCGCGGATAATGGTGGTGATGCCTGCCTCGATGTCATCGACCACGCTGGGCAGGGTGTAGAGATAGGAGCCATCCTCGCGGATCAGGATCGGATCAGACAGCGAGGAGGTTTCGATTGTCGTCTCGCCACGAATGAGATCATTCCAGCTTACCGGGCTGCCCGAGAGTTTGAAACGCCAGTGCGGCTTGCGGCCTTCGGCCTCATAAGCGGATTTCTGCTCGTCCGTGAGGGCCAGGGCTGCGCGGTCATAGACGGGCGGCTTGCCCTGGGCGCGCTGGATCTTGCGTTTGCGGTCGAGCTCCTCGCCGGTTTCATAGGCCGGATAGAGCAGACCCATATCCTTCAGCTTCTGCGCGGCGGCGGCGTATGTGTCGAAACGGTCCGACTGATTGAAGCTCTCGTCCCAGACCAGGCCCAGCCAGGTCAGATCATTGCGGATTCCGTCCTCGAAAGCTTTCGTCGAGCGCTCCAGATCGGTGTCATCGATGCGCAACAGGAACGTCCCGCCGGTCTGGCGCGCATACAGCACATTGGTCAGCGCGGTGCGGACATTGCCGACATGCAGTCTGCCGGTCGGGCTCGGGGCGAAACGGACTTTGGTGGTCATGGAATTTACCTGCTGAAACAGAAGCGCGCGGCTTAGCGCCGATGCGCCTTTGCGGCAAGGGTGAGGGGCGGTTGGCGTCGCCTTTCCCCTCGCCCCGCTTGCGGGGAGAGGGTGCCCAAACTCGATCTACTTCATGGTGAGGTGCCCGGCAGAGCCGGGCCTCGAACCACGCAGCAGGCCTGAATGCTCCTTCGAGGCTCGCTGTCGCGAGCACCTCAGGATGAGGTGGTTTGGGACTTCAAACGCTCACTCACCTCATGGTGAGGTGCTTCTCGCAGAGAAGCCTCGAACCACGCCAAACATCCCCGCCGGTCAGCGCCGCGAGGCTTTGAGCGATGAGAGAGGGCGCGGGAGGAACTCGCAAGCCGTCTATGGATGTGTATGTGGGTGGCCTGCCAGGCCTCCCGCGCGGAATGTTTTA
>WGNH01000014.1 GCA_016124665.1 Alphaproteobacteria bacterium
CAACGTTGTGGCATCCGCCATGGTGAAGGGCACATCAATGATACGCGCCAGCGTCTGCGCCAGCAGCGTCTTGCCGCACCCGGTCGGGCCGATCAGCAGGATGTTGGACTTGGAAAGCTCGACATCCTGATTTTGCGAGGCGTGGTTGAGGCGCTTGTAATGGTTGTGCACTGCGACGGAGAGGACGCGCTTGGCCCAGTCCTGACCGATCACATAATCGTTCAGCACCTTGTAGATCTCTGTCGGTGTCGGAACGCCTTCCTTGCCCTTGACCAGCGAGGTCTTGTTTTCCTCGCGGATGATATCCATGCACAATTCGACGCATTCATCGCAGATGAAGACGGTCGGACCGGCGATCAGCTTGCGGACTTCGTGCTGGCTCTTGCCGCAGAAGGAGCAATAGAGCGTGTTCTTGGCTTCGCCGCCGTTACTGGTTGACTTGCTCATATTCCCACCTGCCCGTTGCTGCGGCACGCTACACTATCGTTACGCGCTTGCGATTCCACCCCAGCAAGATCGGGGCCGAACCTTAGCGAAACGTAATCACACACCCAATTTGTTCTCATGCCAACCCGTCAGAACATGCGGGAATGTGGTCCGTGCGGTCACTTGTCACCGCTGGCCGCATCCTCACGGGTGGCATAGACATGATCGATCAGCCCCCAATCCCGGGCCTCTTCCGAGGACATGAAGGTGTCGCGATCCAGTTTCGCCTCGACCTCATCATAGGTCTGACCGGTGTGTTTTACGTAAATTTCGTTCAGACGTTTCTTGGTCTTGATGATGTCTTCCGCATGGCGCTGGATGTCGGACGCCTGACCCCGGAAGCCGCCAGAGGGCTGGTGGACCATGATCCGCGAATTGGGCGTGGCGGAGCGCATGTCTGCATGACCGCCGCACAATAACAGCGAGCCCATGGACGCTGCCATGCCCATGCAGGCGGTGGCCACCGGGCTGCGGATGTATTGCATCGTATCGTAGATCGCCATGCCCGAGGTCACCACGCCCCCCGGCGAGTTGATATACATGGCGATTTCCTTTTTCGGGTTTTCCGACTCCAGGAAGAGGAGCTGGGCCACGATCAGGCTGGCCATATTGTCCTCGATCGGACCGGTGACGAAAATGATGCGCTCTTTCAGGAGCCGCGAATAGATATCATAGGCCCGTTCGCCGCGGCTGGACTGCTCCACCACCATGGGAACAAGGTTCATCATCACTTCCTGAGGGTCTTGCATCGCGTGCTCCAGCAAACTTGCAGACAGGCAGGACGCCCGTCCGATTCGGCTAAACGTGTTGGGCGCAACTATCGCGACGCAAAACGCCCCGCGCAAGGCGGGGCGTCTTATCGATGTCAGCAAAGGTTAACAGGCGTTACTTTTTCTTGGCAGCCGTTTTCTTTGCCGGGGCCTTTTTTGCGGCCGGTTTCTTGGTATCGGCCTTCTTTGCCGGAGCCTTCTTGGCCGCCGGTTTGGCGTCGGCCTTTGCCGCAGCCTTTTTAGCGGGGGTCTTCTTGTCAGCGGCCTTTTTCGCCGGGGCTTTCTTGGCCGCGGCTTTCTTGCCGGCCGGCTTCTTGGCACCGGACAGAATGTCGTCCTCGTCCGAGAACAGCGCTTCGCGGCTGACCTTTGCGTCCTTCACCTCGGCCAGTTCGAGCACGTAATCGACGACTTTTTCCTCGTAGATCGGGGCGCGGACCTGAGCGACAGCGTTCGGATTCTTGGTGTAGAATTCGACGACCTGCTGTTCCTGACCCGGATAGCGCTGGGCTTCCTGATTGATGGCGCGGGCAATCTCTTCCTGCGTGACCTCGACACCCGAGCCCTGACCGATCTTGGCCAGCACGAGGCCCAGGCGCACGCGGCGTTCCGCGATGGTCCGGTATTCGGCTTTCAACTCGTCCTCGGACTTGTCCTTGTCCTCATCATCGAGATGGCCGTGCTCGATGGCATGGCTGACTTCGCGCCAGATATTGTCGAATTCGGCGTTCACCATCGAGGCCGGCAAGTCGAATTCCTTGTCGACATCCAGAGCGTCAAGCAGCGCCCGCTTGGCCCGCATGCGCGACTGGGCAGCATGTTCGCGTTCGAAACGCTGTTTCAGCGCGTCCTTCAGCGAATCCAGCGATTCCAGACCCAGACGCTTGGCCAACTCGTCGTCAATCTTCGACTCGGCAGGCGCTTCAACAGCCTTGACCGTCGTCTCGAAAACCGCATCCCGTCCGGCCAGGTTTTGTGCCTGGTATTCTTTCGGGAAGGTCACTTTCAGCTCGATCTGGTCGCCCTTCTTGGCGCCTTTCAGCTGTTCTTCAAAACCGGGAATAAAGGCGCCATCGCCGATCACGACGCGGGCATCCTCGGCGGAGCCGCCTTCAAAGACCTCGCCGTCCAGCTTGCCGACGAAATCGACGACCACGGCATCGCCGTCTTCGGCCTTGGCATTCTTGCCTTTTTTCTCTTCGAACGCGCGGCTTTCCTTGGCCAGCTCGGCGAGTGCCTCGTCAATCTGCGCGTCCTCGACCTCGGCGACCGGGCGCGTGATTTTCAGCTTCTTCGGATCGGGCGCCTCGAAGGACGGCATGATGTCCAGCTCGATCTGGAACGAGAAATCAGCGCCGGACACCAGCTCCTTCGGGTCGCTCTTGATCTCGACCCGCGGCTGGGATGCCGGTTCGATGGAGCGTTCCTTGAGCGTGGAATCAATCGTCTGCGGCAAGAGCTCGTCATTCAGGAGATCGCCCAGAATGGATTCACCGAAGACCTTCTTGATGTGCGCGGCCGGCACCTTGCCCGGGCGGAAGCCCTTGAGGCGCACTTGCGGGCGGATTTCGTTGATCTTGGCGTCGAGGCGAGCCTGCAGATCCTTTGACGGGATCACAATCTCGAAAGTGCGGCTCAAGCCTTCGGCGGCTTTTTCTGTAACTTGCATTTAAACGGTCCTGGCAAGGTTGGGCGATCAGCAGGGCAATGCGACTCTGCTGCGTTGAAGGCGCGGGTTATGTCACGGTGCCCTCCCCTATGCAACG
This sequence comes from Alphaproteobacteria bacterium, assembly GCA_016124665.1. Lineage (GTDB taxonomy): Bacteria > Pseudomonadota > Alphaproteobacteria > Caulobacterales > Maricaulaceae > Hyphobacterium. Next base: position 3,023 of record WGNH01000014.1, read on the forward strand.
GGGCTTGGCGGGGGAGAGTGCAGTGGGGGCGGATTGCCAGCCCGGGCACTACGGAAACAATGGAAAGCATGGTTAGCGAGATCCTCCGGTTAAACCGGAGGATGACGGAAGATGTACATGGGAGATGTCGAGCCCCTCCGAACCCGCAAGGGTTCGCAAGCGCGACTGCGCGCCCGCAGCTTTAGCGAGGACCGACCGAGCGGAGGCGAGGGAGGACAGGATATAAAGCTGGCTTGCCAAGCCGAAGCTCGCGTCAGCGAGCGCAAATCAGATTTTCCAAGCAGATATGTGGTGGTCTGCCTTCGCCTTTCAGGCTTCGGCGAGACAGCCTTCGCTCTGGCGGCTGGCTTGCCAAGCCGAAGCTCTCGAAGAGAGCGAAGGCTGGTACGGGTGAGAGGACTCGAACCTCCACGTCGCAAGACACTGGAACCTAAATCCAGCGCGTCTACCAGTTCCGCCACACCCGCACGATATCTGGAGCTCCTGACTAGCCAAAGTCCGCCGGCGGGGAAAGGTGAAATTCACTCAGGACTGCCGGTAGTCCCGCCATCGTCCCGCTGAATGAATAGCGAGGTGGGCTGCCGGATATCCAGCCAGCCCTCGGCCCGCATATAGCCCAGGACGGCGATCAGGAGCAGCGCCCCTGCCAGCGTCAACAGTATAAGGGCAATACCTGTCTTGATTGCATCCCGCATCGCCCGTGCATCCCCCCCATGCCTTGCGTGCCGATTCCCCGGTCCGGCGGCGCAAGGTGTTACAGAGGCTCGATTGTTTCAAGCCGGTCCCGGATAATCGCCACAGAAAACCGTGGAAAGGCAGCCTGTAATGAGCAGCACATCGGACAGATCACCCATGGACTGGGAGCAGCGATTCCGCGATGACACAACGCCGTGGGAACGCAAGGGGCTGCACCCGGCCTTCGTGGACTGGCGGGAGGCCGGGGCCTTTGCGGATCTCACCACCGTGATCGTGCCCGGCTGTGGCCGTTCGGCGGAACTCAAGGGCTTTGCCGCGCTGGGGAAATCCGCCATCGGGGCCGATCTGTCGGCCACGGCGCTGGCCTGGCAGAAGGCGCAACTGGACAAGGATGGTCTGTCAGCCGAACTGATCGAGGCCGACATCCTGTTGTGGCGGCCGGACGCACCGCTGGATGCGGTCTATGAGCAGACCTTTCTGTGTGCCATCCCGCCCCGCCTGCGCGCGGAATACGAAGAGGCCGTCCATGCCTGGCTGAAACCGGGCGGCAAGCTGTTCGCACTGTTCATGCAGAAGGACGAGCCGGGCGGTCCACCCTATGGCTGTTCCATCCCGGCCATGCGGGAATTGTTTCCGGCGGCGCGCTGGGCGTGGCCGGACAGTGAGCCCGCCGCCTACCCGCACCCGTCGCTGAGCGGCAAGCCGGAACTGGCTATGATTCTGACGCGGCGCTGACCGGTTCCGGTGCCTTGCGCTGGCGGCGCTTGCGGGCCTCCATGGGGGCCCGGAACAGGACATAGCCCGCCGTGCCCAGCCCGGACAGGATGTTGGCGAGGGCAATCCCCGCAATGACACCGATGGGCGCCTGCATGACCATCCCCCCGGTGACGGCAAAGACCGCCATCATCACCGCCCGGCTGGAAGTGATCATGACACCGAAACTGGGCCGTCCGAGCCCGGTAAAACCGGCGCTGGCGGCCATGGTCACGCCGTATCCCGCAATCGTCAGTGTGACCAGCGACCAGTAGGTCCGGGCCACGTCCTGACCCATCTCGCTGGGCAGGAAGGCCGGCGCCAGCCAGCGCGAGGCGAGCAGGATGATGGCCGCAATGGCCGCCGACCAGATCAGACAGAACAGAAAGCTCGTTGCGAAGGCCTCCCGAACGCGGGCGGTGAGGCCCGCCCCGCCATTCTGACCGGTGACCGGACCGATGCAGGCCGACAGGGCAAAGAGCGGGACAATGGCAAAGGCTTCCAGACGGGCCGCCACGCCAACGCCGCCGACCGCCGCATCCCCGAATTGCGCCATGCCCAGCGCGCCCATGACAATCGTCAGGGCAAAGGGATTGAAGGTGTTGGACGCCGCCGAAGGCAGGCCGACGCGGGCGATCTCGCCCCAATTGTGGAACAGCTCGTCAAATCCGTGCCAGGTAAAATCGATCAGCTTCTCGCGGAATACGAGATAGGCGGAGATCATGACAAAGGTGACGCCATTGGCCGCAACCGTCGCCAGGGCGGCCCCTGACACGCCCCAGCCAAAACCCGGAAGACCGAGGAATTCATCCAGAATGAAGAAAGGATCGAGCACCATGTTCACGACCGCTGCGGCGATCATCATGATCGAGGGCAAGATCGCATTGCCGAGGGCGCGCAGGATATTGCTGGCCACCATGGGGCCGACAATCAGGACAATGCCGGAAAACCACACCGTCATGTAGTCAATGACGTGTGGCATCATGGTGTCCGAGGCGCCGATCAGGCGGAAAAGCGGTTCGACGAAAATCACGCCGAGGAGCGACACAAATCCGACCGCCAGAATGGACAGGGTCAGCGCATCGGTCGCGGTGCGCCGGATGACGCTGTCATCCTTCTCACCGGCGGCGCGGGAGACCACCGATACGGCTCCGGCCCCGAGGCCGATGGAAATGCTCATGACCAGCATGGTGACGGGGAAGCTCAGCTGTACGGCGGCCTGCTGGCTGGTGCCCAGCGTGCCGACCCAATAGGTGTCGATCACGCCGGTCAGCATCATGGCCACGATGCCGAAGCTCATCGGGACGACCATGCGGGCAATATGACCGAAAACCGGCCCCGTCGTCATGTCCCGTGAAGCGCGTCCTGCCATGCCATTCCCCTCGCCTGAACGGCCCCTATAGAAGCGTTCGCGCGCGATTGCACCTCACGATGTGATGAGGTGGAGTTTTGCCTCGCCGCGGAGGGGATTGCGTGTTTCGAGACTCTCCTTGCGGAAAGCCCCTCAGCATAAGGTAACATCTTTCCCGTCATCCCCCGGCTTGTCCGGGGGATCTCTCTGATAATGAGATCACCCGGATCCGCTCGAGCGCGGCCGGGTGATGAGGCTGGTATTTGGTATTTAATGCCGCCATCAGACCGAATCGCCACAGGATACTCTTTGGTTGCAGTGAGGCGTTGCACTGCTGAATAAATAATGGGCTGTCATCATGTCTTCTCTTTCGGTTGCGACGATTTTTGCCGGACTTCTATTCCAGTCAGCTCCAGTGCCAGGGGAATATGTCGGGGAATGGCCCGAAAATCCGGAAAACCGCCAACTCTGGGAACGGTTCGGGACAGGCATGTTAATGGCGATGCTTGAAGATCGCTCTGCTGATGACCACTGGCCTGAATTCTATCTGGAGCCCCATTTCGTAGATAGCCGCTATCTCTGCGGTCTCTACAGCGCCAGTGGCGATGACGAGACCAGCGCGAATAACTATCACATCTATATTACCTATCTTGCACATCTGAATTTCGGGGGGCCGGACGAGCGGCGCGCCCTTCCTGTACAAGTCGTGAGCCGCGATGCAAGTGAAGCAGAGCTGGACGAATATTGTCCGAATCTACCGGCTGATTTGCGGACAGATCTGCTGAACCCCGAAATCCGCCATGCGGTCCCTCCCGTTGATTTTGACCCTGAAGCCGCGGGGATGATTTCTAATATCCCCCAAACGCTGGTTTTAATGGACAGCTTGAACCGCATTCATCCCGAGTGGCCAGAAGGTACACACGCGCTCAACTGGGGCTTCCCGGTCTATCGGGAGCAAGACCATATTTGCGCAGAATATCAGATTTCCACACCGGAGCAGAGAGCATGGACACCACACTGGCTCATTGCCCGGATCGACTCGTTTTCGCAGGCTATGCCCCTCACCCTACTGAATGGAGATGCCAGCCCCCAAGAGGTGCTTTCTGCATGCCCCAGCCTGGCCGATTGGGGTGAATTGGAAAGCCTCACAACCCCTCAAGAATGGTATCGGTCTGACAAATTACAGGAATCCATCGAGCGGTCATTAACGCCCGCCCTGATCAACCGGTTTCAGGAAGCTGTACCGGCCGAAGCCGGAATTTCAGCAAGCTATACCGGAGAGCCCAACTTCTATGCACAAGGCACGGACCGGGTCTGCGGAACCATTCCCGTCCGCCTGACGTCAGAACACGCCACGGAACCAGGGCAAGCCTTTGTCGCCGACATTGACGCAACACCCCTGACACCCGGCGAAGCCTCTCCCTTTCCCATGTGGGATGTTCGCATAGTCGATATTTTCCTCCCGGAGTCGGCGGACGCGTTTGAAGCGGCCTGTCCAAGTCTGACAACCGGTTCTCCGGATGGATATGGATTACGTGTTGATAGCCTATTCAACACAAGCTTTGCTGAATCGATTTCGGCCCATCAGCGTGGCGAGCGAGTGTGCCATTTCTGGGAAGATGACGATTCACCGCAGTCAGATGTCTCCCGTCCGGAATATCCGCGTGAAATCTCCGGAGAGCCATGCCGCCGAGTGTCACGTCAAACGGCGAATCTACACCGTGCCAGGATGGAAGCACAAATGCGTCAAGACACAGAGCGCTTACCGATGGAATAACGGGTCTGTGGCGGTCTTCGTTTTGCATGTAATCGAATGCCCAGTGAGCAATCCCGCGTACCAATCCGCACTTCCAAACTGCTGACACTGTATAACTCTTGGCTCCCTCGCGAGGAGGGGAGCGCAAGGCCATGGATGCGTATGTTTAAGCCACGCTGGTTTCACCCTCAAAGCGCCGCCCTTGAAGGATCATAGGCCGCGAGCCCAGCCAGATTGACGATGTCGGACACCTTGGCGCCGAGCCGGGCGACCTGGACCGATTTTTCCAGCCCGACCAGTATCGGCCCGATCACCGTTGCCGCGCCGGCCGCTTTCAACAGCCGCGTCGCGATCGAGGCGGAATGCACGGCCGGCATGACCAGCACATTGGCCGGTTCGGACAGGCGCGAGAAGGGATAGAGCTCGTGATGGTCCGGATCGAGCGCGATATCGGCGGCCATCTCGCCCTCATATTCGAAATCCACGCCGCGCGCGTCCAGCAGGCGGACCGCGCCCGACATTTTCTCGGTGCGTTCGCCCGGCGGATTGCCAAAGGAGGAGTAGGACAGGAAGGCGACGCGCGGTGTCAGGCCGAAGCGGCGCGCCGTGGCCGCCATTTCAACGGCAATGTCGGCCAGTTCTTCGGATGAGGGAAACTCGGTTTCGAGGACGTCACCGATCAGCAGGGTCCGCCCGCGCGAGATGGCGGCATTGATTCCGACAATGCGGCCGCCCGGTACCGGATCCAGCACAAGGCGGATATCATCCATGGCGACATTGGTGTGGCGGGTGACGCCCGTGACCATGCCATCCGCCTGCCCCATCTTGACCATGCAGGCAGAGAAGACATTGCGGTTGGTGTTGACCATCCGCTGCACGTCCCGTTTCAGATAGCCTTTTCTTTGCAGGCGCTTGTAGAGATATTGCGCGTAATCATAATTGTGATCGGACAGGCGCGCATTCCAGATTTCCAGCGAGTCCTCCGGCAGGCCGAGCTCGCGCATATTCTCGTGTGCGATATTCTCGCGGGCGACGAGGATCGCCTTGCCCAGCCCCTGGGACTGGAAGGCATGGGCGGCGCGGATGACGCTGGGCGCTTCGCCTTCCGCAAACACGATGGTCTTGGGGTCCGCCTTGATCGAGGCCGAGACACGCTGTTGCAAAGCGGCCGTCGGATCGGTCCGGCGGGCCAGCGATTGCCGGTAGTGTTCATCTTCCCGCGCCGGGATGCGGGCGACGCCGGATTCCACCGCCGCCCGCGCCACGAAGGGCGGAATGTGCGAGATCAGGCGCGGATCAAACGGTGTCGGGATGATATATTCCGGACCGAATTTCATGCGGCCCTTGCCATAGGCGGCGGCGACCTCGTCGGGCACATCCTCGCGCGCCAGATCGGCCAGCGCCCGGGCACAGGCGATCTTCATTTCCTCGTTGATGGTTTTCGCGCGCACATCCAGCGCCCCGCGGAAGATATAGGGAAAGCCGAGGACATTATTGACCTGGTTGGGAAAATCGGACCGGCCGGTCGCCATGATCGCATCGGACCGGATTTCCTTGACCACTTCCGGGCGGATTTCCGGCTCCGGATTGGCCATGGCGAAAATGATGGGTTTCCTGGCCATGGATTTCACCATGTCGCCTGTTACGACACCGGCAGCGGACAGGCCGATCAGGCAGTCCGCGCCCTTCACGACCTCTTCCAGCGTGCGGAGCCTGGTCTTCACCGCCTGTGCGGCGAGCCGGGGATACAGCCCTTCGCGGCCCTCATAGACCACGCCGTCAATATCAACGACAATGGTCTTGTCCTTGTCGACGCCCATGGATTGCAAGAGCTCGATCACCGACAGGCCGGCCGCACCGGCGCCGACCAGAACGACATTCAGATCCTTCAGCTTCTTGCCGGAGAGCTCGCAGGCATTGAGCAGGCCGGCCGCGGCAATGATCGCCGTGCCATGTTGGTCATCATGGAAGACGGGAATGTCGAGGCGCTCACGCAAGCGCCGTTCGATCTCGAAGCATTCCGGGCTCTTGATGTCTTCCAGATTGATGCCGCCAAAGCTGTCGCCGAAACCGGCCACGCATTCCACGAACTGGTCGGGATCGGTGTAATTCACCTCGATGTCGAAGGCGTCGATATCGGCGAAGCGCTTGAACAGCACGGCCTTGCCTTCCATGACCGGCTTGGAGGCCAGCGCGCCCAGATTGCCCATGCCCAGAATGGCTGTGCCATTGGAAACAACGGCGACCATATTTCCTTTCGAAGTATAGTCATAGGCGGCATCCGGATTGGCCGCGATTTCCTTCACCGGCACCGCCACGCCCGGCGAATAGGCCAGCGACAGGTCGCGCTGGGTGGACATGGGTTTGGTCGGTTGCAGCGCCAGCTTGCCCGGCACCGGGCGGCTGTGAAACTCCAGCGCTTCGCGTTCAAAGGCGGTCAGGTCGGTTCTTTTTGAGATATCAGCCATTTCGACTCAATCTGTCAGATTCAACTTGGTTATGCGTTGTTATGGCGCGCGTTTAAAGCCGCGCGCATGGCGAAAATCCGGCGGCGGCGCGCCAGATCTGCAAAAACCTCCGGCAGGATATCCGGCAGGTCCCCGGCGATCAGGCCCGTCCCCCGCCGGATCCCCGCATCGCCATGCAGCCAGACCGCTGCAGACGCCGCATCTAAACCACTGGCACCGCGCGCCAGGAGACCGCCAATCATGCCGGCCAGCACATCGCCCGCCCCGGCCGTGGCAAGCGCCGGGTCGGCATGGACATTGACCCGCACCTCCCCGCCTGGTGACGCGATGACCGTATCCGGCCCCTTGCAGATGATGGTGCAACCGGCCTGCTTGGCGGCCAGGCGCACCCGCTCGATCTTGCTGCGTTCAAATCCGAACAGGTCCGGGAACAGGCGCCGGAATTCGCCGTCATGCGGTGTCAGAACGTCATTTGCCCGCAGATGCGAGAACAGGTGATCCGCATCGCCTTCAAAGCTGGTCAGCGCATCTGCATCCAGAACCAGCGCGGCTTCCCGCGCGGTGGCGGCAATCACCAACTCTTTCGTTTCGGCCCCGACACCGCAGCCCGGTCCGATGACCGCCGCCGTTGCCCGCCGGTCATCCAGCGCCTGAAGCAAGCCTTCCACGCCTTCAAACCGCTGCAGCATCACTTCGGTCAGGTGCATGGCATTGACCTGCAGCGCTCCGGGCGGGCTGAGAAGGGTCACCAGCCCTGCCCCGGCCCGCAATCCGGCCTCTGCCGCCAGCCGGGCGGCGCCTGTCGCACTGGCCGGGCCGCTGACCACGCACAGCCGCCCGCGCTGATGTTTATGGATCGTACGCGGCGAAAGCCGTGGCAGGGCGGGCCAGAGGTCAGGCCCATTGACCGTGGCCAAGGGTTCGGCCTCCGCTTCCCATCCCTCCGGGATACCAATGTCAGCCAGCACGATTTCGCCGCACAGCGACCGGCCCAGCTCGAGGAGGTGGGCGGCCTTGAAGCGGTGAAATGTCACCGTCAGATCCGCCTTGAAAGCACAGCCCTGAGGCTTGCCCAGATCGCCGTCCACGCCGGACGGCACGTCGACCGCGACAAAGGGCACGTCATAGTCTGCGGCCTGATGCGCCAGTCTGAACGCGTCGCGCGCCAGCGGCCGTGACAATCCGGCACCGAACAGCGCATCCACGACCAGATCGCAGCCATCAAGACCTGTTTTGGCGATGGGGAGGCACGGCCCTGTCCATTTCGCCAGCATGGCCGCTGCATCGCCACGATACGCTTCGCGATCAGCGTAAAGCGACACGACAACCGGCCAGCCCGCCGCCTGCAGATGCCTGGCAATCACGAAACCGTCGCCGCCATTATTGCCCGGACCACACAGGATCAGCGCCCTACGCGGACTCCAGCGGGCCATGATTTCGCGCGAAACGGCCGCCCCGGCATTTTCCATCAGGACCGGGCCCGGAGCACCATTCGCAGCGGCAAAGGTATCCACAGCGCGATGATCGTTCACGGAAAGAATTTTATTCGCGGGGGGATGCATTTTGAATCCATTTCCGTTTATGCTGCAGCTGCGTAAAGCGTGGCGGGTTTGATTCTCGCGCGTTCCAACATACGTCGTCAATCGCGAGCGGGGGCCATGAAAAAAATCGAAGCCGTCATCAAGCCATTCAAACTGGATGACGTGCGCGACGCGCTCCAGGAGATTGGCGTGCAGGGCATGACCATTACCGAGGCCAAGGGATTTGGCCGCCAGAAAGGTCATTCCGAACTTTACCGCGGCGCAGAATACGTCATCGACTTTCTGCCCAAGATGAAACTCGAAATCGTTGCGCCCGAAGCCCGCGTCGAAGCGATTGTCGAAGCCATCCAGACCGCGGCACGTACCGGCCGTATCGGTGATGGCAAGATTTTCATATCCCCCATTGATCAGGCGATCCGCATCCGGACCGGCGAAGCCGACGAGAATGCCATCTAGAGTCCGACTTCACCCCTCTTTATCAATAGCCCCAAAAAGGGAGCCTTTCCCCAATGTCAAATGACATTCAAAAGAAAATCAAAGACGAAGACATCGAATTTGTGGATCTCCGGTTTACCGATCCGCGCGGCAAGCTGCACCATGTGACATTCGACGTCTCCATGGTGGACGAGGATTTCTTCGAAGACGGGGTAATGTTTGACGGCTCGTCGATTGACGGCTGGAAAGCCATCAATGAGTCCGACATGACCATGATGCCGGATGTTGCCAATGCGACGGTTGATCCGTTTTTCCAGAACAAGACCTTGTCCATGTTCTGCGACATTCTGGAACCGGGCACCGGCAACGCCTACAGCCGCGATCCACGGACAACCGCAAAGAAGGCCGAAGCCTATCTGAAATCCTCAGGGATTGGCGACACCGTCTATGTCGGCCCGGAAGCGGAATTCTTTGTCTTTGACGATGTCCGCTGGTCAACCGAACAGCATAATACCGGCTATGCTTTTGACTCCGAGGAAGGCCCCTATAACTCCGGCCGCCAGATGGAAGGCGGGAATATGGGCCACCGTCCGGGACCGAAAGGTGGCTATTTCCCGGTGCCGCCAATCGATAGCGGCCAGGACATGCGTTCGGAAATGCTGGCCGTAATGACCGAGCTCGGGCTGGAGCCGGAAAAGCACCACCACGAAGTGGCGCCGTCCCAACACGAGCTGGGCATGCGGTTCAACACGCTGACCCGCATGGCCGACAACATGCAGGTCTATAAATACATTGTGCATAATGTGGCGCACGCCTATGGCCGCACGGCGACCTTCATGCCGAAGCCGGTCTGGCACGATAACGGCACCGGAATGCACGTTCACCAGTCGATCTGGAAAGACGGCAATCCGCTGTTTGCCGGCGACAAATATGCCGACCTGTCGGAAACCTGCCTCTATTATATCGGTGGTATCATCAAGCACGCGCGGGCGATCAACGCTTTCGCGAACTCGACCACCAACTCCTACAAGCGGCTGGTGCCGGGATTTGAAGCCCCGGTCCTGCTGGCCTATTCCGCCCGCAACCGCTCGGCCTCGATCCGGATCCCGTATTCGACCTCGCCGAAAGGCAAGCGCATCGAGACCCGCTTCCCGGATCCGGCCGGCAATCCCTATCTGACCTTTGCCGCGCTGTTGATGGCCGGACTTGACGGGATCGAGAACCGGATCCATCCGGGCGATGCCATGGACAAGGATCTCTATGATCTTCCGCCCGAGGAATTGAAGGATATTCCGACCGTTTGCCGTTCGCTGCGCGAGGCCCTGGAATCGCTCGATGCGGATCGTGATTTCCTGAAAAAGGGCAATGTCATGGATGACGACCAGATTGATGCCTTCATCGATCTGAAAATGGATGAGGTGCTACGTTTCGAAATGCACCCGCATCCCGTCGAATTCGACATGTATTACAAATCCTGACCTTAACCGCCATGCGGAGAAATGGCTGGAGCTCTAACGGGCTCCAGCCATTTTTATTTGTAAACAGCGATGGGTGGTCGACGGACGCGTTCTGCTCGGCTAAACCTTCGGCCAAGTGCATCTTAGCGCCTTTGATTGTTACGAATTGAGAGTTGTCCATGCGGAATCGTTTTCTGGTCTCAACCGCGCTCTGCGCCGCATTTGTATCGGCCCCTGTCTTTGCCGACACGACGGTTGATGACGAACGTACGACCGGCATACGAACCTCCACCATCAATGATGGCGCGCCGGACAATCTGATTATCGGCTCCAATGGCCGGGTCACGATCACCACGGAGAATGGCGGCACCGGACCGGCTGTGACCGTGGACAGTGACAATACCTTTGCCAATGGCGGCGTCATTGAAGACACGACCGGAGATGATGGGGCTACGGGCGTTCTCGTCAATGGCGGGACGACGGGTGGCATAACGAATAACGGCCGCATTTCGGTTACCGGCGCACTCGTCAATAATGATGAAGATGGCGATGGCGATAATGATGGCCCGTTTGCCGACGCCAGCAACCGGACCGGAATTCTGATCGTTGGTCCCGGCACCTATATCGGCGATGTCCTGAATACGTCGAACGGGGTGATTGATGTCAACGGCAACAATTCAGCCGGCATCCGCCTGCTGACCATGGTCGACGGGCAACTGACCTCGCTGGGCACGATTTCAGTCACCGGTGAAAACAGTTTTGGTATTGATCTCGCAGGCGGATTGAGCGGCAATTTTACAGTGGATGGCACGGTCAGCACTGTCGGGCCGGGGTCCAGCGCAATCCGCATCCGCAGCGATGTCGGCGGAGCCTTTATTGTCGCCGGACAGGTCAATTCAACGGCCTACCGCTATACCGGAAATGTGCCCGACAATTTCGAGAACCTGCTTGATGAGGATGACACGCTTCTTTCGGGCTCGGCGATCACGGTTGGCGCGAGCATCACGAATGGCATCTTTCTCGCGGGCGCGACGTTTACGGGTGATGGAACGACGGCGAGCATCGCATCTGCCACAACTGCACCGGCTTTCTGGATCGCCCCCGAACTGGGCACTGGAAACGACATTGTCATCGGCAATGTCTTTATCGGCGCTGATCCGGAAGACGAAGAAAGCGAAGACATTTCGCTCAATTACGGCTTCGTGAATCGCGGCGTCATCTCGGGCGAAGGCCGGTTTGACGGATTTGATTCCACAGGGTTGAGAATCTCCGGATCCATGGTCAACAATGTGCTGCGGACGACGACAATCGCGGGCGGTTTGCTCAATGAGAACCTGATCACCTCCCGCGCTGTTGAAGCTGAAGCGCGGGCAGTGGAGATCGGCAATGGAGCCATCCTGCCTGTCTTCGAAAATGCCGGTGCAATCCGTGCTACGGCGGTTGGTCAGAATTCGAACAGTATCGGCCTTATCATTCTGGCAGGTGCGAATGTCCCGGTCATCCGCAATTCGTCGAACTTCTTTGTCGAGAATTTCGGTATCGGCAGCGCGACCGCCATTGTTGACCAGTCGAACACGGTCGGATTGATCGAGAATACAGGTCTGATCTTCTCCACCGTCGGACAACTGTCGACAGAAGTGCAGAGCGAACCCGACGGAACCGCCAGCAGCGGGCCGGTATCAGTGGTTAACCGCACAGCAATCGACGTTTCGCGCTCAACGATTGATGTTACTTTCCGCCAGACATTGCCGGACGTGATCGCCCGGGAAGGTTCAGGGCAGGTCCGCGGCGATATCCGGTTCGGGTCCGGCGATGATTTCGCGGACATCCAGGGCGGCCTTGTCGAGGGCGATATCTATTTTGGTGATGGCGCAGACCGCCTCAGCATCACAGGCGACTCTGCCGTGGTCGGCGCCATCAATGACTCGGATGGCGATCTGGATATCTTTGTCGAGAACGGTCAGCTGGAACTCCAGAACACATCCAGTGTGAATATCCGTACAGCGACTTTCAATGACGGTTCCCGGCTGGTGTTTGAAGTCGATACGCTGGACGAGGATTCCCGTTTCATCACAGCGTCGGATACGGTCACTTTCAATGAAGGCTCAACCGTTACGGCTTCGCTCGCCAATCTGATCGGCGAAGGGGCTGAATTTATTGTTCTGGAAGCCAACAGCCTGGTTATCAATTCCGCGATTGACAGCCTCCAGGATGCCAATTCGCCCTATCTGTACAACACCACACTGGCCCGTGACGCAAACAATCCCAATCAGCTTGTTCTGACGCTTCGCCGCAAGACGACCGATGAACTCGGCATGCATGAAAACCGGGCCGCCGCCTACAATGCCGCTTTCACGGCCTGGTCGGAAAACGAGCGTCTGGGTGCCGCGTTTGCATCGCTGACCAATTCGGCGGACTTCTTCGAGGCCTATGATCAATTGCTGCCGGAATATGCCGCCAGTGCGATCCAGTTTGCCGTTGCCAGCAATGACAGCGCCATCGGGGCGCTCTCCAGCCGTCTTGATGCCGCCCGGCGCAGCCCGGACGGAACAGGCGGCATCTGGCTGCAGGAATTCGGCTATTTTGCTGACCGCGAACAAACCTCCTTCGGTCCCGGCTATCGCGGACAGGGCGTCGGCATTGCCGGCGGTGTCGACCGTCCGGCCGGGCCTTTCTATGCGGTCGGCGTGAATTTTGTCGGTGCGGCCAGTGAAATCGAGGAATCCAATGGTGTCGACCAGCCCATGACCGCGCTGACCGGTCAGATCGGCGTTTATGGCGGCGTTGATTTCGGCAATGCCTTTGCCGGTGAATTCTATGCCGGAGCCGGCGTCGACAGCTTTGAAACCGAACGCCGCGTGCTGATCGGCACGTTCGACCAGACGTCAACGGCGGACTGGACCGGCTATCATTATGCCGCGTCCGCCCGTTTCGCCCGCGATTTCGAACTGGGCCGCTGGTATGCACGTCCATCGGTATCGGTTGACTATCTGCGCCTGTATGAGAGCGCCTATTCGGAAACCGGTGGCGGACCCGGCATCGACCTTGTTGTGGATGACCGCGAAAGCTCGACCTTCTCGTCGACCGCCAGCTTTACCCTCGGCGGGCTATATGGCTCACCGTCAAGCTGGTGGTCACCGCAGGTTCGCCTCGGTTACCGCAATGATTTCAGCGGCGATGCGGCCATCACGAATGCCCGTTTTGACGGCTATAACAACGAGTTTTCTTTCCGGTCCGAAGACCTTCCGGGCAGCGGATTCGTGGTCGGGTTTGCGCTGCAGGCAGGCTCTGACTACTCCACATTCTCGTTTGATTATGATGCCGATCTGCGCGACGGCTTCGTGCGTCATACCGCCCGCCTCGTCTTGCGTCTGATCTTCTAGGAAACCGGCGGTTAACCGTCTTGCGGTCAAAGAAAGGGCATGCAGATTCTGCTTGCCCTTTTCTTCTGCCTGATCGCAGGCCTGATTGCAGGGTGTGGCCATGCGCCACCTTCGCAAACCCATGACGCCTGCCTGATCCTGGAGGACAACCGGGCCTGGTGGCGGGATTTGCGGCGAAGCGAAGACCGGTGGGGGATTTCTCCCGGTATCCAGCTGGCCATCCTCAAACGTGAATCATCTTTCGATGCCAATGCCCGCCCTGCCCGGCAACGCCTGCTGGGCATCATACCGGGCCGCCGCCCCTCGTCTGCCTATGGTTATGCACAGGCCCTGGATGGCACATGGGACTGGTACCGGGAAGAAACCGGACGCCGCGGCGCAGATCGCGACGATTTTGGCGATGCGGTCGATTTCATCGGCTGGTATGGCCATATGAGCGGCCGCCTCTCGGGAATATCTTCCAGTGATGCGCGCGCGCACTACCTCGCCTATCATCAGGGGCATACCGGTTATAATAATGGCAGCTACCGCAATATTTCATGGCTGAATCGGGCCGCCGACCAGGTCGCGCGCGATGCGGCGCGATATGACAGCCAGATTTCGCAATGCCGCCGCCGACTGAACCGGCGCTTCCTCGGAGTGTTCTAAATCTCCCCTTCCGTTTGCGACTCGGGCAATATCCGCGCATGAGCGCCAAACCTGAACAAGACGACCTGTTTTCCGCCCCGCCGGTCTCCCCGCTACAGCCGGTCAAGCCGGCCGCAGAAAAAGCGGACGAAGATAATGAGCCGGAGGCAAGCCATCGCCCTGCCCCGAATCCGGGCGGCACCTCCTATGATGCCGATTCCATCGAGGTCCTTGAGGGGCTGGAGGCCGTCCGCCGCCGCCCAGGCATGTATATCGGCGGCACGGATGAGCGTGCCCTGCACCACCTGTTTGCCGAAGTGCTCGACAATTCCATGGACGAGGTCGTGGCCAGCTGGGCCGACCGGATCGAGGTCCGGATGGATGCCGACGGCTTTGTCACTGTTACGGACAATGGCCGCGGCATCCCGACGGGTCCGCACCCGAAATTCAAGGACAAGTCCGCGCTGGAAATCGTGTTCACCACCCTGCATGCCGGTGGCAAGTTTTCTGACAAATCCTACAAGACAGCGGGCGGGCTGCACGGGGTCGGCGCGGCCGTGGTCAATGCGCTGTCCGAACGCCTGGAAGTCGAAGTGGCGCGCGAGAAAACCCTGTGGCGGCAGGTCTTTGAACGCGGCCACCCCATGGGCAAGCTGGAAAAAGTCGGCGCGGCCCCCAACCGGCGCGGCACCAGTGTCCGCTTCAAACCCGATGAGCAGATCTTCCATGGCAGGGCGCAGCTGAAACCGGCGCGCCTGTTTGCCATGGCGCGGTCCAAGGCCTTCCTGAGACGCGGCGTTGAAATCCGCTGGTCGTGCGATCCGGAACTGGTCGCCGGGACAGATACGCCGTCACAGGCCGTGCTCAGCTTCCCCGGCGGGCTGTCCGACCGCCTCACCGAGATCATCGGCAAGAAAAGCCAGGTCACACAGTCCCAGTTTGCCGGCCGCATCGAGAAAGAGGCCGGTCACGGGGCGGTGGAATGGGCGGTCAGCTGGTCACTGGTCGGTTTTGGTGATGTCGACGGATTCGTTCAGTCCTTCTGTAATACCGTACCGACCCCGCAGGGCGGATCGCATGAACAGGGGCTACGCAACGCCCTGACCAAGGGGCTGCGCGCCTATGCCGAGCTGGCCGGCGTCAAGAAAGGCAATCTGATCACACCGGAAGACGTGATGGGCGGGGCGGGCGCGCTGGTGTCCGTCTTTATCCATGATCCCGAATTCCAGGGTCAGACCAAGGACCGGCTGGCGACCGCCGAAGCGGCCCGTATTGTCGAAACCTCCGTCCGCGACCGCTTCGACCACTGGCTGGGCGGTGCGCCCAAGGAAGCCGATATCCTGCTGTCATGGGTCATCGAGCGCGCAGAAGACCGCATGCGCCGCCGCAAGGAGAAACAGGTCAAGCGCCAGACCGCGTCGCGCCGATTGCGTCTGCCCGGAAAGCTGGCGGACTGTTCGCGGGCGGGCTCGGACAATACCGAACTTTTTCTGGTCGAGGGTGATTCGGCCGGCGGCTCGGCAAAGCAGGCGCGGGACCGGAAGACGCAAGCCATTCTTCCCTTGCGCGGCAAGATACTGAATGTGGCCTCGGCGACAGCCGACAAGATGGCGGCCAATCAGGAGATCAGCGACCTGCTGCTGGCGCTGGGGGTTCAGACCGGCTCGAAATTCAATCCCGATGACCTGCGCTATGAGCGGGTGATCATCATGACCGATGCCGATGTCGACGGGGCGCATATAGCCGCCCTGCTCATCACCTTCTTCTACACTGCCATGCCGCGCCTCATTGAAGCCGGACGGCTTTATCTGGCGCAACCGCCGCTCTATCGCCTGACGCAGGGTTCGAAGACGGTGTATGCGCGCGATGATGCCCATCGTGAGGAATTGCTGAAGTCGGAGTTCAAGGCCGGCGCAAAAGTCGATGTCGGACGCTTCAAGGGCCTTGGTGAAATGACACCGGCGCAATTGAAGTCGACCACGATGGACCCGTCGGTGCGGCAGCTGGCCCGGATCACCTTCGATGCTGCCGGACGGCCGGCTTTCGAAGCCCTGGTCGAAACGCTGATGGGTAAGAAGGCTGAATTGCGCTTCCAATACATCCAGGACCACGCGCCGCAATTCTCGGATTCCGCGCTGGACGTTTGACACGCCCCCCCGGCACCCGCTTCAATACGCGAACCAATTAGAGGCACGACTTCACAAGGGGTGGAACAACATGTCACTGGACTGGAAGCGATGGACAGCCTTGCTGGCCATGGGGGCGCTCGCCGCCTGCTCGGGCGCTGAAGATAATGGCGAAAGCCCGTCAGACGGAGAGGACGACGAGGCCGCGGAGCTGGTGCGCTTTGATCTGGATCCCTATCCCTCGACCTATTCGCCGCAAGCTGGCGAAACCACTATCATCACCGGCGCGACGATTTTCGACGGCGCCGGCAATGAGATCGAGAATGGCGACGTCCTGATCGAGAACGGCCGTATTGCGGCCGTCGGTCAGGGGCTGGAAGCGCCTGAAGGGGCCGTCATTGTCAACGCCGCGGGCCGTTTCATCACGCCCGGCGTTATCGACATCCACTCCCACCTCGGGGATTATCCCTCACCGCAGGTTGACGCGCATTCTGACGGTAATGAGCTGACGCAGCCGAACACCGCCGAGGTCTGGGCAGAGCATTCCGTCTGGCCGCAGGATCCGGGATTTGCCCGCGCGCTGGCCGGTGGCGTCACCACGCTTCATGTCCTGCCGGGCTCCGGCAATCTATTCGGCGGCCGCGGCATCACGCTCCGCAATGTCGCCGCCCGCACGGTTCAGGATATGAAATTCCCGGATGCGCCCTACACGCTGAAAATGGCCTGTGGCGAGAATCCGTCGCGCGTTTACGGCAGCCGCGGATCGTCACCGGCGACGGATATGGGCAATATGGCCGGATACCGCGCCAGCTGGATCCGCGCCGCGGATTACCGCGATAGCTGGAATGACCACTGGGATGACCCGGAAAACAATCCGGCCCCGACCCGCGACCTGGAACTCGACACGCTGATGGGCGTCCTGGAAGGCGAAATCCTGATTCAGATGCATTGCTACCGTGCCGACCAGATGGCGCAGGTCATCGATATGAGCGAGGAATTCGGATACCAGGTCACGACATTCCATCACGCTGTCGAAGCCTACAAGATCCCCGACCTTCTGGCCGAAGCCGACATCTGCGCTGCGGTCTGGGCAGACTGGGGCGGTTTCAAGATGGAAGCCTATGACACGGTCCGCGAAAATCTCGCCCTGACGCATTCCAACGGGGCTTGCGCCATGATCCACTCGGATGATGCGCTGGGCATTCAGCGGCTCAATCAGGAGGTCGCAAAAGCGCTCTCCGATGGCCGCCGTATGGGGCTCGAGATTTCAGATGCGGAAGCCGTCTCCTGGTTCACCTCCAATCCGGCGCGCGCGCTGGGGATTGCGGATGAAACCGGATCCATCGAGGCCGGCAAACGCGCCGACATCGTTATCTGGTCGGCCCATCCCTTCTCCACCTATGCGCAGGCGGATCACGTCTATATCGACGGGGCGCTGATGTATGACCGCGCCAATGACGTGCAACCGGTCAGCGATTTTGACCTGGGACAGATTGGTGAGGGAGACGACTGATGAAAACGATCATTGCACTTCTCGCTGCCGGTACCGCGCTGACCAGTGCGGCGGCCGCGCAGGACCTCGCCATTCTCAATGGCCGCGTCATCACCAATACCGACCAGGGGCAGATCAGCTCCGGCGGGGTGCTGATCCGCGATGGCGTAATTGTCTCGGTCGGCGCGAATATCGACGTCCCTGACGGTGTCGACACTATTGACGCCAATGGCGGATGGATCACGCCGGGTATTTTCGCGCCTTTCACCCAGCTTGGCCTCATCGAGGTCGCACTCGAGGATACCGCCAATGACGCCTCGGCGTCCGAAAGCGAATTCTCGGTGGCACTGGATGTTGCCGACAGCTTCAATCCGAACGGCACCTATATCGCCACATCGCGGATCGAGGGTGTGACCCGCTTCGCTGTGGTCCCGTCAACCGGATCGACAGTGTTTGCCGGGCTCGGCGCTCTGGGAGATTCCAGCGGCGACATGGATTCGCTGTTTGATACGCAAAGCTTCGTCTTCGCCGATCTCAGCCAGTCCGGCGCCGGTTCTGCCGGCGGTTCGCGGTCTGCCGCCTGGGCCTATCTGGAGGCGGCGTTCGGCGATGCCCGGGCCTATCCGGGGCGCTATGCTTCCGGCCAGGGCGATGCGCTGAGCCGTTATGATGCGGCCTCATTGGTAGATGTGGTCCGGGGCCGTATGCCGCTCATCCTCGAAGTGGATCGCGCCGCGGATATCCGCCGGGCCATCCGCTTTGCAGAAGAAAATGCGCCGGTCCAGCTGGTGATATTCGGAGCCGCCGAAGCCTGGATGGTGGCCGGCGAACTGGCGGAAGCCGGTATTCCTGTACTGATGGATCCGATGCGGAACCTGCCCTCCTCCTTTGATGCGCTCGGATCAACGCTGGAAGCCGCTGCACGTCTTGATGCGGCGGGTGTGCGTGTGGCCTATACGACGCAGACAGCGGACGGTTATTTCAACGCCCGGCTGCTGCCGCAACATGCCGGGAATGCCGTGACAAACGGCGTGTCCTGGGAGACTGCCTTCCGGGCCATTACCCTGACACCGGCTGAAATCTACGGGGTTGGCGACCAATATGGCGCCCTTGCCGCCGGTTATATGGCGGATGTTGTTGTCTGGGACGGCGATCCGCTTGAAGTGATGTCGGCCCCCACTCATGTCATCATTGACGGCGAAGAGACGGAAATGTCCTCTCGTCAGACCCGGTTGCGGGATCGTTATGCTGACATGGATGACACAACGCCTTTCGGTTATCGCCGCTAGAGGGTCACGCTGATTGACAGTTCCGGCGCCATTCGTATGGTGCCGCCAACTTTAGGAGGGTCGCGCCTATCGAATAGGCGCGACCGCAACCCTGCCCGGATAGCTAGATAATCTTTTCATGATCTCATTTTCAGACCTCGGCCTCGGCCAGAAACTTCTCGATGCCCTTGATGCCGTCGGCTACAAACAGCCGACCCCTATCCAGGAAGGTGCCATCCCCCACGCGCTCGCAGGCAAAGACGTTCTGGGCATCGCCCAGACCGGCACCGGCAAGACCGCGTCCTTCACGCTTCCTCTGATCGAACGCCTGTCCAAAGGCCGCGCCAAGGCCCGCATGCCCCGCTCGCTGATCCTGTCGCCGACCCGTGAGCTGGCTGCGCAGATTGCGGATAACTTCGACAATTACGCCAAGAATACCAAGCTGACGAAAGTCCTGCTGATTGGGGGCGTCGCTTTCGGCCCGCAAGAGGAAATTCTCAACAAGGGGGCCGATGTCGTTATTGCAACGCCCGGCCGCCTGCTGGACCAGTTCGAACGCGGCAAAGTTTTGCTCAACGGTGTGCAGATCCTGGTGATTGATGAAGCCGACCGGATGCTGGATATGGGTTTCATCCCGGATATCGAACGTATCTTGAAAACCCTGCCCGCGCAGCGCCAGACGCTGTTTTTCTCGGCCACCATGCCACCGGAAATCAAGTCGCTCGTGGATCGTTTCATGAATGATCCGGTGCGCGTTGAAGTCTCGCGCCCGGCCTCGACCGCAACGACGATCACGCAATTGGTGGCGCGGGTGAAAGACAAGACGCCTGCTGCCAAGCGCGACATGCTGCGCAAGGCCATCGGGCGGAGCGGCGTGAAGAACGGCATCATTTTCTGCAACCGCAAGCGTGATGTCGACACCGTGGCACGATCACTGATCAAGCACGGTTTCTCGGCCGCGCCGATCCATGGCGATCTTGACCAGTCCACGCGGACCAAAACGCTGGACGAGTTCAAGTCGGACACGTTGCGCTTTCTTGTCGCCAGCGATGTCGCTGCCCGGGGGCTAGACATTCCGGCGGTCAGCCATGTGTTCAATTTCGATGTGCCCCATAATGCGGAGGATTATGTCCACCGCATCGGCCGCACAGGCCGCGCCGGGCTTGAGGGCGAAGCGATAACCATTGTCGGTCCCTCGGACGATCGTAATCTCGCCGCCGTCGAAAAAATGCTCGGAAAGAAGATCCCGTCTGCCAATTTCGGTGACGGTGCCCCTTCCGCGCCCGAGACCGGACAAGCGGACGAAACAAAGCCCTCTCGCGGGCGCAAGCGGCGGCCTGCCAAAAAAGAGACGGAAAAATCCGCAGCACCAGACAAGGCCGAAAAGCCGGACGCGGAGACATCTGAAGCTCCTGTGGCCGAGGCCCTGAATACGCCGGAAAAGCCGAAACCGGTCCCGCGCCGTGAGCGGTCGGGCCGCAGCACCGCAAGGGATTCTGGCGGCGGCAAAGACAATGTCAAAGGCTTCGGCGATGATACGCCGGCCTTTTTCAATATCGGGCAGGGTTAATTCTGCCGGGCTGTTTACCGCTTCTTTCCCTTTGTGACGCACTTTGGAGACCACACGAATCACGGGACAGATGTGGTTCATCGTAAAACGGATTATCAAGGGGTTGGCCGTGAACGGACGTTTGCAGGGACCAGAAGGTCGCACATTGGCGAAAGAAACGCTCGATTTGATGGAGCGTTACGACGTCGCGCCCACGCCAGAGAATTACGCCGTCTTTTCCAGTTTTGCCTCCGATTCCATACCGGAATTGTGTGAGGCGGTTTCAGCCCGGATTGAAAAGGGCGAGCCGCTCAATCAGACGTTCTGCAACAGGATGTATGACGAGCACTTTGCCATCGCGAAAATCCAGGAAGCGGTCATGGCCAGCTCCGGTGCCATGGGCAAGGAGCTCGCCCAGGTTCGCGAAACCCTGAAAGCCGCCGAACAACATACCGCCGAGTATGGCGAAACGCTGGCCGGTGCCGAAACGGCGTTCGATGAAAATGCCGACCCGGATGCCGTCCGCAGCGTCGTCCAGTCGCTGGTCGCCGCGACGACACGGATGCAGCAACGCTCGCGCGAGCTGGAGCGCCGTCTGCATGAAACTTCCAGCGAAGTGGTCAAGCTGCGGACCAATCTGGAACGTGTCCGCGAAGAATCCATGACGGATGCCCTGACCGGCATCGCCAACCGCAAGCGGTTTGACGAAATGCTGCGCAAGGGCCGCCGTTCGGCTGATGCCAATAACGAGTCCATGTGCCTCATTCTCTGCGACATTGATCATTTCAAGCGCTTCAATGACACGTGGGGCCATCAGACAGGGGACCAGATCATCCGCTTTGTGGCGGGCTGCATGACCCGCAATGCCGGTGACACGCACACGGTTGCGCGTTATGGCGGCGAGGAATTTGCCGTTGTGATGCCGAAAACCAGCCTGATGGAAGCCAATGCACTGGCTGAAAAAATCCGCATGACGGTTGAGGGTAAGCGCTTGCTGCGCAAGTCAACCAGCGAGGATCTGGGCAATATCACCATTTCGCTCGGTGTCGCCAGCTACAAGCATGGCGAGGCGGTCGAGGAATTGATCGAGCGCGCCGATTCCAATCTCTACAAGTCCAAGAAAGACGGACGTAACCGGGTCACGACAGAAACCGGCGACAGTGTCCGGTCGGCTGCCTAGCAGCGCCTGAAAAAACGCATTAGTTCAAGCCCCGGCATTCCCGCCGGGGCTTTTTCATTAGCACAACATTTTCCGGGAAATGCTTCACCCGCACCGCAAAAGCCGTATCTGTGTGGCGGCTCACGCAGCGGCCGGGGGTTCCGTCGACTGATAGGATGGACGCTCTTTCCATTTCTCATGGAAGGCCGTCAAACGATCGCGGCCGGTCCGCCATTCGCTCTCCGGATAGCGGAAATCCAGATATCCAAGCGCCACGGCGATGGCCAAGCCGCCAAGATCGAAGGCGCCTGCAAACTTGTCAGCTTCGGATTCGAGCAGATCAAGTGACCGGCGGATGCCGCCTTCCTGCCGCTCGATCCAGAAATCAAAGCGTTTTTCGTCCGGCCGGGTCATTTCCACGCGGCGCCCCACAGCGAGGTCGAGGATACCGTCGGCAATCGCCTGGAAGCGCAAGACGCGCCAGCGCGATGTGCCGGATTTGGGAATCCAGCGGTCCTCATTGAGGCTGTCGATATATTCGCAGATCAGCGGGCTATCGACGAGCGGTGTGGCCCCGTCCCGGATGAGCGCCGGCACCTTGCCCAGAGGGTTGGCCGATAGAAGATCATCCGGGTCATCCAGCGGCAGGGCCTCGATCTCCTCGATCCGGGCTGTTAGCCCCTGCTCCCGGATCAGCATCCGGCATTTCCGCGCATAGGGCGAAGTCTCGGTCATCAGCAGTTTCACGTCAGTCGCCCCTACAGCTTTGGCTAAACCGGATAGCCGTGCCGCGCTCTTCTTACTTGCAATCGGCCCGGCGAACGAATGCTTTTTCGCAGTCCGCCACGCGGCTTGCGCAGGACTCAGTGCGTCGTCTGGGCGGGAATGAGGGTGACACTCTCGCCGCATCCGCAAGCATCCGTCTCGTTCGGATTGCGGAACACGAATTTCGAGGAAATCGGAGTCACATCCCAGTCGATCTGTGATCCCAGAAGGAATAACAGGGAGGTGGCATCCACGACGATGGTCACGCCCTTGTCCTCGACAATTTCGTCCAGCGGTTCGGGGGCGGTGATGTAATCCATCACATATTCCATACCGGCACAGCCGCCCTTCTTGACGCCCACGCGCAAATAACCGGCACCGCGGGACGCCATGATGTCCTTCACACGCTCGGCGGCGCGGTCGGAAATGGTCAGGGCCTGTTTCTTTTCGGTCATATCCTTGGCCTCTACAGCATGTTCAGCGCCAGACGCGCTTCGTCGGTCATCCGGTCCGGCGTCCAAGGCGGTTCAAAGACCAGTTCGACCTTTACCTTTTCCACGCCCTCGACCTGCGCAGCCGCATCATGCACCCACATCGGCATCTCGCCCGCCACCGGACAGCCGGGTGCTGTCAGCGTCATGGTGATGTGCATTGTGCGGTCATCATCCAGATCGACCTTGTAAATCAGGCCGAGCTCGTAGATATCGACCGGGATTTCCGGGTCGAAAACGGTCTTCATCGCCTCCACGACATCTGCGGTGATCCGCTCCAGCTCCTCTTGCGGGATGCTGGAGGGCGCAGACGGGGTATCCGCTGCCGGCTCGGGATCCGGGCGGCGAGAAAGATCAATCATATCGCGGGCATTTTCGGTCATGTCAGTCATCTAGATGAGAAAACTCTTCGCTTTATGCAATGCCTCGAGAAAGACATCGACTTCGTCAGCCGTATTGTAGATCGCGAAACTGGCCCGGACCGTCGAGTCCACGCCGAAGCGGCGCATCAGCGGCTGGGCACAGTGATGACCGGCGCGCACCGCCACACCATATTTGTCTAGCAATTGCGCCAGATCATGCGCATGCGCGCCGTCCAAGGCAAAGGACAGGATCGCCCCCTTGTCCTGCGCCGTGCCGATCAGCTGGATGCCCGGCATGGCGGACACGCCCTGGGTCGCCCGGTCGAGCAGCGCGCGCTCGTGCTCCATCACCGCAATGCGATCGAAGCGGCTGACCCAATCGATTGCGGCGCCGAGCCCGATGACATCCGCTATGGCCGACGTTCCGGCCTCGAATTTGTGCGGTACATCGGCCCAGGTCGAATGATCTTCATGGACATCGGCGATCATCTCGCCCCCGCCCTGCCAGGGCGGCAGCCGGTCCAGCCAGTCGCCCGACGCATAAAGCGCACCGGCGCCTGACGGGCCATAGAGCTTGTGGCCAGTGAAGACGAAAAAGTCACAACCGAGCCCGGTCACATTGACCGGCATGTGAACCGCAGACTGCGAACCGTCCAGCAGCACGGCCGCGCCATTGTCGCGGGCCATCTTCACGATACGCGAGGCCTCATTCGTGGTGCCCAGCACGTTGGACATATGGACCATGGCCACCAGCCGCGTGCGCGCACTCATCAGGCCCATCAGCGCATCATAATCGAGCTCTCCGGTCTGGGTGACCGGGCACCATCTGATCACCGCACCGGTGCGCTGTGCCAGCAGCTGCCAGGGAATGATGTTGGAGTGGTGCTCCATCTGGCTGAGGATGATTTCGTCCCCGGATTCAAGGGTCTGGCCGAAACTGTTGGCGACCAGATTGATGGCTTCTGTGGCACCGCGCGTCAGAACGATCTGCGCGGCATTCTGAGCGCCCAGAAAGTCGGCAATCTTCTGCCGTGCGCCCTCGAACGCCTCGGTGGCCTCATTGGCCAGCGTATGCAGGCCGCGATGCACATTGGCATAGGAATAGCGATACACGTTCGAGAGCGCCTCGATCACAGCCTCCGGCTTCTGCGCGGAGGCAGCATTGTCCAGATAAACCAGTGGCTTGCCATTGATCTCGCGCTGCAGGATCGGGAATTCCGACCGGATCGCCGCGATATCGAGCGCCTTTATGGGCGTGTGCGCCGTCATACCAGGTCCTTCAACCGCTTCGCCACCAGGCCGCGGATCGTGGCCGCCGTCTGTTCATGCGTGATTTCAGCGAGGGCTTCATCCAGGAAGCTTTCCACCAGCAGGCGGCGCGCCTCGGATTCCGGAAGGCCGCGCTGCTGCATGTAGAAGAGCGCCATTTCATCAAGCGTGCCAATCGCATTTCCGTGCGCGCATTCAACGTCATCGGCATAGATTTCCAGTTCGGGCTTGGCGTCGATCTCCGATTTCTCGTCTATGATCATGCCCTTGTGGGTCATCCGGGCGTCGGTTTTCTGGGCTTCACGCTTGACGTGAATCTTGCCCTGGAAAACGCCATGGCCACCGCCATAGGCAATGCCCTTGGTCAGCTGCGACAATTCCCCGTCCGGCCCGTGCATGTTGACGCGTGTCGTCAGATCCGCGTGTGCGCCCTTGCCGACCAGATAGGCCGCGTTCAGCGTCACTTTTGCGCCCCCGCCTGCCGAATGCAGCTGGGTTTCATGCCGGACCAGCTTGCCGCCCTGGGAAATCACGGTCTGCACAAACTCGCCGGTCTCATGCACGGTCACGCCACTGGATAAAAGCAGTACGGATTCCGGCGCTTCGTCGATCAGGATGACACGCTCCACATGCGCGCCCGGCCAAACAACGTAATCCACACCGATGGCGCTGAAGGCCTGGACTTCCGAGCTGTAATGTTCATGCACCCTGACGGACATGCCCGGCGCTCCTACAATCGTGGCCGCGGCCTGCGATACGCCTTTCAGCGCCCGGAAATCGAGATCGAGTACGGTCAGATTCCGGGGCTCGAAATAGGTGACATTCATCACACCGGCAAAGGCCAGCAGATTGGCAAAGAAATCCTGATCTGCCGCACGGCGCACTTCGGTCCACTCCGGATTGACCGAGGACCGGAACTGGACTTTTCCCGCGCCGGTAATGCCTTTGGTGGCCCGCTCCACATCCGACCATTTCCAGTCTTCATCGCGCCGCGTCGGCAGGCCGACCTTTTTCAGACGGGCCGCGAAGTCGCCACGCCAGCCGGTCGCCCCCTTGAAGGGCAACAGCACCTGCTCAAGGGCGTTTGTGGGTTCGATGACTGCCATCAGGCCGCCCTCACATATTTGTCATAACCTTCGGCCTCGAGCTCCTTTGCGAGCTCCGGACCGCCGGACGCCACGATCTTCCCGTCGCTCATAACATGAACAACATCAGGCGAAATATGATCCAGCAGACGCTGATAATGGGTAATGACCAGCATACCGCGCTCGGGCGAACGCAAGGCATTGACGCCGTCGGAGACAACTTTCAGCGCGTCGATGTCCAGCCCGCTATCGGTTTCATCAAGGATGAGGAAGCGCGGCTCCAGCACGGCGGCCTGCAGGATTTCGAGGCGTTTCTTCTCGCCGCCGGAAAATCCGACATTCACAGGGCGCTTTAACATATCACCAGAAATATTCAGAAGCTTTGCCTTTTCCCGAACATGTTTCATGAAATCGGGTGCCGACATCTCATCTTCGCCACGGGCACGGCGCTGGGCGTTCAGTGCTTCCTTCATGAAAGTCAGGGTCGGCACGCCGGGAATTTCGACCGGATACTGAAAAGACAGGAAGAGGCCCTTCGCGGCCCGCTCCTCGGGCGCCAGATCGGCGATGTTCTCACCGTCATAGAGGATGCTCCCGTCTGTCGCCTCATAGCCGTCCCGGCCGGTCAGCACATAGGAAAGAGTCGATTTGCCCGAGCCATTCGGGCCCATGATGGCGTGCGCCTCACCCTTGGGCACAGACAGGTCCAGCCCCTTGAGGATGGGTTTGTCGCCACCAACCGAGGCGTGGAGGTTCTTGATCTCAAGCATCACTGATTACCCATTGCGAGGCCGCAATAATACGCCTCGCCCTCTGTTTGGCCGCCATCGACGAGCGAGCAGTCGGGGCCGTCATCGACGTTCTCGACGGTCTCGTATGTCAGGAAAATCGTGGCGATATTGTCGAGCTCGAGCCCTTCGAGACGATAGAATTCGATATAGCGGGCGATCGCGCTGTCGCGGGCGGCGGCCATGAAGACGCCGTCGCCGACCGGGTCAATGCCATAGCCATTCAGCTCGTGTGAGGTCCATTCGAAGCCGTATTCCGTGCCGATGGCCAGACTGTAGGTCGTGTTGACGTTTCCGGTTTCGAGCGGCACCAGCAATTCTTCCATGCCGTCGCCATTGAGGTCGGTCAGGCTGGGATAGAAGAAGCTCTCCGTGGCATAGCTCATCGTCTGCGCCAGCGTTCCGTCGAGATACCGGACCGTCGCATCGATCATTTCGCGGCGGTCATCAAGCGGCGAGAATTCGAAGCTGAGCATGAAGGCGTGGTCGCCGGCTGTCTGAAACACGCAATCTTCGTGCGTGGCATTGCTTTCCAGCTCATCGCACAGTGGCAGACCTTCCTGGCCAGCATCCTGCGCCATCAGCGCGGCGGCGAGTGCGAATTCGATCATCCCACGCTCCCTTCGAGCGAGACCTTGAGGAGTTGCTGGGCTTCGACCGCGAATTCCATCGGCAATTCCTGCAGCACGTCGCGGACAAAGCCGTTCACGAGCAGCGCAGTCGCGGTTTCCTCGTCCAGACCACGCTGGCGGGCATAGAAGAGCTGGTCCTCGGCGAGCTTGGTCGTTGTCGCCTCGTGCTCCAGCTGGGCTTTGGGCGTCTTGCATTCGATATAGGGCACGGTGTGAGCGCCGCACTGATCGCCGATCAGCAGGCTGTCGCACTGGGTGAAATTGCGCGCGCCCTCGGCCTTGGCGTGGATGGAGACCAGACCGCGATAAGTGTTGTCAGAGCGGCCGGCGGAAATGCCCTTCGAGATGATACGCGAGCGGGTATTTTTGCCCAGATGGATCATCTTGGTGCCGGTATCGGCTTGCTGTGCGCCATTGGTGACGGCGACGGAGTAAAATTCACCGACCGAATTATCACCGCGCAGGATGCAGGACGGGTATTTCCAGGTGATGGCAGAGCCGGTCTCGACCTGCGTCCATGACACTTTCGAATTCTTGCCCCGGCAATCAGCCCGCTTGGTGACAAAATTATAGACACCGCCCTTGCCGTTCTCGTCGCCCGGCCACCAGTTCTGAACCGTTGAATACTTGATCTCGGCATCGTCCATGGCGACGAGTTCGACCACGGCGGCGTGCAGCTGGTTTTCATCGCGCATCGGTGCGGTGCAGCCTTCCAGATAGGAGACGTAAGAGCCCTCTTCCGCGATGATCAGCGTGCGTTCAAACTGGCCGGTACCTTCCGCATTCATGCGGAAATAGGTGGAAAGCTCCATCGGGCATCGCACGCCCTTGGGCACATAGACGAAGGTTCCGTCGGAAAAGACGGCGCAATTGAGCGTCGCGAAATAATTGTCCGATTTCGGCACCACCGAGGCGAGGTATTTCTTCACCAGTTCCGGGTGCTCGCGAATGGCTTCGGAGATCGACATGAAGATGACGCCCGCCCTGGCGAGCTCGGCCTTGAACGTCGTCGCAACCGAGACGCTGTCGAACACGGCATCGACCGCCACGCGGGGCTTTTCACGCGCTTCTGCGGCGGTTTCAGCCGCCCCGGCGACACCCAGCAGGACTTCCTGCTCGCGCAGCGGAATGCCGAGCTTTTCGAAGTCGGCGAGAATTTCCGGCGGCACGTCATCAATGGACTCATATTTCGCCCCGGATGAGGGCTCGGCATAGTAATAGATGTCCTGATAATCGATCTTCGGATAATTGACCTTGGCCCAGTCCGGCTCGCGCATTTCAAGCCAGCGCTTATAGGCCTCCAGCCGCCAGTCGAGCATCCATTGCGGCTCGTCCTTCTTGGCCGAGATATAACGGACGGTCTCTTCAGACAGGCCTTTCGGCGCACGTTCCTGCTCCACCTCGGTGGTGAAGCCGTACTTGTACTTGTCCGATTCCAGACGTTTGACGTCTGCGATGGTTTCCTTGACCGCTACCATGATTTTCTTTCGCTTAAGCGATTTCCTTGAGACGCGGCTTGACCCGCGCATATTCGGCTGACCAAGCCTTCAGAAAGGCCTCGACATCGGCTTCGGTCGAATTCCAGCCGAGACTGACCCGGATCGTACAATTGGCCGTCTTCTCGCACATCATCGATGACCAGGTCTTCGACACGCCGGTCTTGCCCGATGAACAGGCCGAGCCGGAACTAACGCAAATACCGGACAGGTCGAGCGCGATGACCTGCATGCCACCTTCCCAACCCGGCACACAAATGGCCGAAGTGTTGGGCGTGCGGGGCGCGTTCTTGCCGAGAAAACAGATGTTTGGATCGATTTCCTGCAATTGGGATTCAATCCGGTCGCGCCAAATTCCGATCTGCTTCCACTTGTCCGGCTCCGCCAGACAGGCCTCCAGTGCCTTGGCAAAGGCATAGGCTCCCGGCACATTCTCCGTGCCCGAACGTCGGCCCTTTTCCTGGCCACCACCGCGCCTTGGCACATCAAATGGGGCGTCGCAGGCCAGGATTAAAGCCCCAACGCCTTGCGGCCCGCCGACCTTGTGCGCGGAAACCGCAGCATAATGCGCCCCGGACGCGGCGAAATCGAACGAGATTTTTCCCAGCGCCTGCACGGCATCGATATGGAACAGCCCGCCAGCCCCGCGGACAATGCGCGCGGCTTCGGCAAAGGGCTGGATCACTCCGGTTTCGTTATTGGCGGCATGGAGACAAACCAGCACCTTTTCGTCTTCTCCGAGCGCTGAAAGCCGGTTTTGCAACCAGGTCAGATCGGCCAGCCCGTCGCGTGTGATCGGCAACAACTCGACCGGCAGCGCTGTGGTCTCGGCGAAACGCGCGACGGCCTCATGTTCACTGATCGTGTGGATGATGCGGGTCACGCCACCGCCCCGCACCGCGCCTTCAATGGCGAGGTTATCGGCTTCAGTGCCACCGGCCGTGAAGACGATGTCATTCGGCTGCGCGCAGACGGACCGGGCAATCGACAGACGGGCGTGCTCAAGAATGGCGCGCGCGCCCCTCCCCACGGAATGAACAGCTGACGGGTTTCCGCCCCGATCCATGGCATCCAGCAATGCCTGACGCGCTTCAGGCCGCACCGGCGTTGTTGCATTGTGATCGAGATAGACTGCCATTTCCCTCAATTGCCTTTGTCTATTCTGCCGCCATCGAATCCGATGCGCGTTCATTCGCGCCCCGGGCCGCGCCCATCACCCGCCCGGCAATCACATCTTCCAACGTGATTGATCCGAGGAAAAGGTAGATGTGGCGACTCAGCTCATCCCACAGATCATGTGTGATACAGCGGCGGCCATTCTCTATACAGCCCCTGGCCTCACCTTCGCAGCGCGTGATATCAACGCTCTCATCGACGGCGGACATGATGTCGATCACGCGGATGTTCTCCGCTGGCCGTGCCAGGGAATAACCACCGCCGGGTCCGCGCACGGAATCGACAAGCTCGGCTTTGCGCAAGCGTGCGAACAATTGTTCGAGATAGGATAGCGATATGGATTGGCGCGAGGCGATGTCGGCCAGAGTGACGGGACCGCGTACGGATCTGCGGGCCAGATCGGCCATCGCCATGACGGCATAGCGGCCTTTGGTGCTTAACTTCATGTCTTCACTCCCCAAAACCCTCGCATTTACAAGGCGGCTTGTGTTATCACGCGCCATCTTTGCCAGGGCGGCTGGAACATTACGTTCAGGGACGTAGATCTCCGAGTGTTTTAGTCAACTTTTTAGCACCTGCATACAAATGGTTTCTGGCTGATTGCAGTTGATAAACCGCATCAGTTAGTTGGGAATTGAAAAAGAAAGGCGAAATCGCCATGCCTGACGTCATCATCCCCGGCCCGGAAGGGCGCCTGGAGGGCCGCTATGCTCCGGGTGAAGCGGACAATGCTCCAATCGCGCTGATTTGCCACGCCCATCCGATGGGCGGCGGGAATATGGAAAACCACACTTCAGTGATGATGTATGACATCTTCCGCAAGCGGGGCTTTGCGACATTGCGGTTCAATTTCCGGGGGGTCGGCCGCAGCCAGGGCAGCTATGATCAGGGTCTGGGTGAATTGTCCGATGCCGCGACGGCCCTCGACTGGGTCCAAGCCTACAACAATAATGCGCCTTTTTCCTGGGTGGCCGGCCATTCCTTCGGTGCGTGGGTGGGGATGCAGCTTTTGATGCGGCGCCCGGAAGTCGGCGGTTTCATCTCGGTGGCCCCACCCACCAACATGTATGATTTCAACTTCCTCGCCCCCTGCCCGGCCTCGGGCATCATCCTGCATGGCTCCGAGGACAAGATTGTGCCCTATGACGATATGGAGCGCATGATGAGCAAGGTGCGCGTCCAGAAGGGTATTGTCATCGAGCGCGAGGAAGTGCCGGGTGCCGGTCACATGTTCTCGACCCATCTCGAGGAGCTTGAGAAAAGGATCGAGGCCTATCTTGACCGGCGCCTGCCGATTGTCATGGAAGAGCGCAAAGCCGTCCGCCCTCGCCGCTAGACCGCTTTTGCCAACCGGCCTCCCGTCATCGGCTCCGGCACACCGGTCGTTGACGGCAGGCTGAGCGGCAGGCCCTTGATCGAGCGGACAGCGAGCCAGGCGAAGGCCTGGGCCTCCATCAGATCACCATTCCAGTTAACCGCTTCGACGGGCTCGGCCGGACGATCCAGCCGTTCGGCAATCGCCGCCATCATCACCGGATTTTTCCGTCCCCCGCCTGTCGCCAGAATGCGTTCGGGCCGCCCCATGCGCAAAATGGCATCGGCGACGGTCTGCGCGGTAAAGGCTGTCAGCGTGGCGGCACCGTCTTCCGGCGAAAGCCCGCGCACCGGATCCAGCGAAAAATCCCAGCGGTCCAGAGATTTGGGCGGCGGCAAGGCGAAATAGGGATGATTCATGAGCTGCGACAGCGCTGCCGCATTCACAGTGCCACGGGCGGCCAGCGCCCCATTCCGGTCGCAGGATTCGCCAATCGTCTGTTCACACCAGGCGTCCAGCAAGCCGCTGGCCGGTCCGGTGTCAAAGGCGACCGGGTCACCCGCGCCCAGCCATGATACATTTGCCACACCGCCCAGATTGAGCACCGCAACCGGACCGTCGAGCTTGTCGCGCCGGAACAGGGCTTCGTGATAGAGCGTGGCCAGCGGTGCGCCATGGCCACCGGCGGCAACATCAGCACTGCGCATGTCATAGACGACATCAATGCCCACGGCTTTCGCCAGTGCCGGGCCATTGCCGATCTGGCGGGTCGCACCGCGCCGCTCCGGTGTTGGCGCACGATGCAGCACGGTCTGACCGTGGAAGCCGACAAGATCAATATCGTCCGCGGTCAGTCCCGCCGATGCGATCACGCCTTTCACGGCACGGGCATGGGCCTCGGTGAGCGCGCGTTCGGCGTCCGCAAATTCCGGAGGCTCCTCGCCGTCGAATTTCCATTTCAGAGCGGCATTGACGGCCGCCTGCAGGCGCGCCCTCTCCGTATTTGAATAGGGCTGTTCCGTGCCGGCAAGCGGCGTGATCCACATGCCGCCATCGGTCTCGATCACTGCGGCATCCACCCCGTCAAGCGAGGTGCCACTCATCAGTCCGATCACACGATACATGCTGCCCCCTTCCGGCTTTGGAAAAGCGCCGCTAAAAGACGCGGCCAACCCCTAATCAGGCCGAAGCCATGACCGAATACAAGTCCGAACTCATCAAAACGCTGGTTTCCCGCGGCTATCTCAATCAGGCCACCGATATCGAAGGTCTGGATGAAGCCGCCGCAAACAAGCGGATTACCGGCTATATCGGCTTTGATATGACGGCCGATTCCCTGCATGTCGGGTCGCTTGTGCAGATCATGATGCTGCGCCGGATGCAACAGGCCGGGCACAAGCCGATCATACTGGTGGGCACCGGCACGACCAAGATCGGTGACCCGTCCGGCAAGGACCAGTCACGCAAGATGACGACCGACGCGGCGATCGCCGCAAACAAGGCCGGCATTCTGAAAGCGTTCGACAAGCTCCTGACCATCGGTGACGGACCTGCCGATGCCATTGTCGTGGACAATGACGAATGGCTGTCGAAATTCGGGTATCTCGAATTCCTGCGCGAATACGGCCCGCACTTCACCATCAACCGGATGCTGACATTCGAGTCCGTGAAATTGCGGCTGGACCGTGAACAACCCCTCACCTTTCTTGAATTCAACTACATGCTCCTGCAGGCGGTTGATTTCCTGGAATTGTCACGCCGCTATGACTGCACCCTGCAATTGGGCGGCGGTGACCAGTGGGGCAATATCATCAATGGCGTGGAATTGTGCCGGCGCATCGACCAGAAACCGGTCTTCGGCTTCACCACGCCACTGATCACGACCGCCTCCGGTGCCAAGATGGGCAAGACGGAATCCGGCGCGATCTGGCTCAATGAGGACCGCCTCAGCCCTTACGAATACTGGCAGTTCTGGCGCAATACCGAAGACGCCGATGTCGGCCGCTTCCTGCGCCTCTTCACCGATGTGCCGCTGGACGAGATTGCCGAACTCGAGAAAGCAGAAGGTGCCGCTCTCAACGCGGTCAAGGTACGTCTCGCCAATGAAGCCACGGCCATGCTGCACGGGGCCGAAGCGGCCCGGGAGGCAGAGGAAACGGCGCAGGCAACATTCGCGGACGGCGGGACGGGCGGGGCCTTGCCCGCCTTTGACATTGCGGCATCAGAGCTGTCAGCAGGGATGCCGGTGCTTGCGCTTCTCACCGGGGCCGGATTTGCCGAATCCAATGGCGAGGCCAAGCGTCTGGTCAAAGGTGGCGGCGTGCGGGTGAATGGCGAGGTCGTCTCCGATCCTCAAACTGTCATAACCACTGGCGACCTGGTGGACGGGGCGATCAAGATTTCCGCCGGGAAAAAACGCCACGCACTGGCCAGAGCCGTCTGACTCAGTTTTCCGGCCCGTCTCCGCTCGCATCATTATCCGTGACCTCGTCCGCAGGAGTTGTTCCGGCCCCCGGTTCGGACGTCACCGCGTTTTCGATCTCCTCTTCCCCGGCCTGCCGGGCCCGTTCACGCTCCGCGGCGGAGCCTTCGAACAGGCGGCGCAGGAGACCGGGGGCCAGTACGGAGAGCGGGTTCGCAATCACCGTTGGTTGATCAAACGGGCCTTCTGCAGAAAAGGTGATGCCGATCACCCCCTCGCCCGGACGCGACACCAGCGCATCCCCAACGAGTGGCAAGTTTCCGACAAAGGAATTGAGCCCGTAGGAGGGGGCGAGTACACCGTCCAGTGCCAACCGGTCCTGCGTCATGTTGATCGTGCCTTCGGTCGTGACCCCCAGTGAGGGGCCGCTGGCGCGCGCTTCCGAAATGCCGATATTTCCGTCCTCGATTGTCACGCCGGCCTGCAACAGATCAAAGGCGATGCCCTCATCTCCGCTCAGCAAGGCGGCCAGCCCTGGCAGGGACCCGGCAGCCAGCACCCGCGCCAGTACCGGCATGCGGATCAGCGTGAAGGGGCCCGACTCGACATAGAATTCGGTTCGTCCGTCCTCACCCGGTGGCGGCGTGGAGCCCGTGACGCTGAGCGCACCGCCCTCGACATTGTCATAAAGATCCAGAAGCCGCAGGAACTCGCCAAAATCAGGCGCATCGAGTGCAATCTCGCGCCGGCCTCCGGGGTCGGATTCCATATCCAGTGCAAAGACGCCGTCTGGAGTGCCGGCACGGACCGTCAGCAATTCCCCTTCTGCTGCTGATGATTGCCAGTCGAGGCGCAGGTTATCATATCGAATGGCATTCGTGACCTGTATCTCATCAAAAGCGACGGTCAGCCCCAGAGGCGGCGGTGCGCCCCCTGCGCCGGAGAAGTCCGTCAATGACGGCAACAGTCCGGTCGCATCGAAAAACGGCCCTTCAATCATAAAGGCTAGCGGTCCGTCCGGGCCATGGGGCCGCTCCACCGTGCCGGAAGCCTCGATATAATTCTCTAGGAAAAGCCGCGAGATGCCGGCAGACAGAATCCGGCCGTCTGCAGCAAAGCGGGCCGTTGCCTGCGCATCAAGTCCGTCAGCCTGCATGCTGAAGCGGTCGATCATAACCGACCCGTCATCGCCGAACTGCATTTCGGCTTCGGCATCCGCCGCCTCGCCTTCCGGCTTGATGAATACGCCACCGGGCCATTCGATCCGGGCGTCCAGCAGGTCGGCCGTGAGCGAAACGGTATCAAACGCGAAAGCTTCGCCCAGCGTCCGGATGCGCACATCAATTGCCCCGTCCAGATACCGGCGCAGTGGAATCCCCAGCCGGTCCAGTGCCGCCGCATCCAGACGGGCCTCAAGATCCAGCGCCGTGGAGGCGGCGCCTTCGGGCAGCCCGAGTGTTTCCACCCATCGAATGCGCGTATTGGCTCCGGCCAGTTCCGCATCACCGCTGACTTCCACAGCTTGAGGTGTGGCCGTCAGCTGAATATCGCCATTGCTCAGGATCAGGCCGCGCATGCCGGTATTCATTTCCACGCCGGCAAAGTCCGCACGAATATCAAAACCGATATCTTCGACCGCGACGTCTTCCAGCATGGGACGGCTGATTTCGAAGCTCACATCGCCTTGTCCGGTGATCATTCCGGGATCAAGGCCATAATCGGAAACAAGGTTGAGCGGCGGTTCGTCGATCAGCGCCAGAACCGCCTGAGCCCGTGAGGTGGCTTCACCACCGAATGTCGCAATAGCACCGCGCGGATTGAGGCGCGGAATATTGACATAGCCATTGCGGACCGGTGTCTCGCCGATAAATCCCTCGTCCATTGTCAGTTCGAAAGAATTGCCAAACAGGGTGGCCCGGCCGCTGCCGCGCGTCACCGGCGTCATGGTCGAGATGTACCGGAATGCGGCATTTTCGAATGCGAAGCCGAGCGTCATACGCTCATCTTCAAGCCGTTTAGCCACCAGAGCCTCGGCATTCAGGTCAAGATCAAGGTTGGCGTCATACAGCCGCCCGGAAATCACGGCCTCCTCAATCCAGCGGCGTGCACCATCGGCCAGCTCGACCGGCCAGTATTGCAACACCAGGCCCGGTGAAATATCGCCTTCGACAGGACCTGTGAGTTGAAGGTCCGGGAGCCAGCGCCCGTCCTCCACCTGCCGCAACCGCGCGAGACCGGTCAGGCGGGCGATGATGGGGCCGATGCTGGCATCCAGACGGTCAAAGCCGATCTCTAAAGAGCGGGCATTCATTTCGCCTGACAGGTCAATAGAATTCCATTCCGGCGGCACTTCAAAAACGCCCCCCAGATCCAGCCGCCCCGCCCCGATGGCGAGCTCGTAATTCCAGCGGCGCGGAAAGGCATCATCGAATTCGCGCATATCGAATATGCGGCCGCTGACGGTCGTTGCCAGCAGGTCGGTATCAATCTCCAGCTCGTTGATGCGGATGGCACCATCCACGGGTTCGTACTCGATGCTCGCCGAAAGGCCGCGAATGGCCTGCGCCTGGGGGCCACGGCCCAGTTGTCCCTCCCCGACCCGCAGATTGAGATTTGCCGCGCGGATGCCGTCGCTTCGGGACGCGCTGGCGAACATCTCCACGGAAACCGGGGCATTGATATTGCCGGCACCGGCAAACGGTCCGGACAGCGGGGCGATGGCACGCGGGGACAGGTTCCCGGCCCGGGCCTCAAACAGGAAGGTGTTCAGATCAGCGCCTGCTTCAATGCGCATGGCCACCGGCGCAAAGCCGGCCGTTGTTGCAAAGCGTCCGGACAGGTCGGCCTGCAAGCGATCCGGATTCCGGTCCAGATGGAGCTCGGCCTGATCAATATACCAGTCGAGATGATTGACGGCATCCACGACCCGGACCGATGCCGAACGGATGGACACATTGGTCAGGTGCCCGAGCAGGGCATTGTCTTCGGGATTGCGAAGGAGTTCGAGGACGGCATCGACATTGCGGCCACGGCCGGCCGGCCGCGCGTCCCGGGCGACACGCTCCGGCGAACCGAGACCGGCGCCAACCGCGCCATCGGCCCGGCGCACAATGGACACTGCGCCGCCCTCGATCGACACACGGGCGGGGGCGATGCGCCCCACAATCAGCGTATCAAGGCCAAATCCGGCCTCGATCAGCGGCGCTCGTGTGATGACATTGCCGCCCGCTTCGGCGACCGTCACATCCCGCGCAGCGATGATCAGCAAGCCGGTTGTGGTCTCGAAACGGGCCTCCAGCGACGTCAGGGCGACCAGATCGCCCTCGAAGGCATCGGCGAGGCGCGCCTGGGCGTCGGCCACAAGGAAATCAAGCTCCATCGGGCCCTGCGACAGGCGCCAGATCAGCGCGCCCCCCGCGAAGAGGCCCAAGGCAAAAAGAACCGCAATCGCTTCCAGCGCGTAAATCACAAAGACGCGGATGGAACGCTTGATCATAAGGGCAGGCCTCGTGCAGTCGGCGGGGCTGTCGTCAGCTTCAAATCTTGTATGACAGAGCGGCGGGTATTGCACCCGGCGGAAACAGGGAGGCACGGAATGACAACACTTACGGAGGGCCAGAAAGCGCCAGATTTTGAATTGCCCGCTGATGGCGGCGGAACGGTCAAACTATCGGATTTTGCCGGAAAGACCGTGATTCTCTATTTCTATCCCAAAGACTCGACGCCAGGATGCACAACCGAGGCCATCGACTTTTCCGGGCTCAAGGCAGATTTCGACAAAGCCAATGCCGTTGTCATCGGTATTTCACGAGACAGCGTTAAACGGCATGACAATTTCAAGGCCAAGAATGATCTCAAAGTCATACTCGGGGCCGATCTGGAAGGCCGTGTGACGGAAGACTATGGCGTCTGGGTCGAGAAGAGTCTGTATGGCCGCAAATATATGGGAATTCAGCGCGCAACCTTTCTGATTGATTCGCAAGGCGTAATTCAAAAAGTGTGGCCAAAAGTCAAAGTAAAGGGTCATGCAGAAGATGTGCTGACCGCGGCGCAAGCGCTTTCTGGCTGAAATCGCGAATGTTATTTGGCGCGCTGATTGCATAACGAAATATTGATAAGTCGGGCAGGATCGTGTCCTATGCCCGGCGATCCGGGGTGGCTCAGGACAGGTGCGGACCAGTTATATGATTTCTGGCGTGTTTCAGAAGGCGTGGGATATAGCCGAACAATGGTTTCCCAATCGCCAGATCTATCACCGCAGTGAGGGTCAGGTTCGGTATTTCGAGCTGACGACCACGATGCAGGTGAGCGCGCTGGCCAGCGTCGTGGCGCTGACCGGCTGGCTCTGTTTCACAACGATCTCCGTGGCCTTCCATGGCTATCAGCTGTCGCAACAGACCGCGGCGATGGAACGGGTGCGATATGAATCCTCCCGCATGGTCAGCGAGGCCATGGCGAATGAGGCCGCGACACAGGCCATGTTTGAATCGCAGGTCGAGGAATTCCGCTCGACGGCAAATGAATTCCAGTCCCGTCACGAAACGCTCAGCCAGTTGATCCAGCTGGTGGAAGACATTGACGGTGATGAATACGATCCCTCTCCGGCGCTGACGGGTGGACGTTTGCTGATGGCGGCAACGCCGGCCGATCCGACGCCGCGCCGGGCCCGCGACGAACTGGCCATTTCGATCAGCGATCCGAATGCGCCGGAGGACCGGGTCAGCTCATTGATCGAACAACAGGATGTGGTTCTGGCAGAAGCCGAAGACGCCGCCGAGGCCCGCCTGGAAAATCTCCGCGCTGTCCTGCGGCTGACCGGACTGCGTCTGGACGATGTCCTGGCCGAGAACCGTGAGAATGAGGAAAGTGGCGGCCCCTTCCTGTCGATTGCCAGCTCCGCCTTCGCAACCGAGCTGGACATGGATGATGCCTTTTCAGCGCGTGTTGCCCGGATCGCCACACGGCTGATCGAGGCCCGCGAGATCGAAGCAGCCGTCATGTCGTTACCGCTGGGGGTTCCGATCCGCGGCGAGTTTCGCGAGACCAGCGATTACGGCCCGCGCATGGATCCGTTCACCGGGCGCCCGGCCTATCATTCGGGGCAGGACTTTGTGTCCGCCGAGTATCGTACACCTATTTATGCAGGTGGACCCGGCCGCGTCGTTTACGCAGGCTGGCGCTCGGGTTATGGTCGCACGGTGGAGATCGACCATGGCTACGGTTTCATGACCCGTTATGGCCACCTCTCCTCGATTGACGTCAGACGCGGTGATACCGTGCGCATCGGCCAGCAGATCGGCCGCATGGGCTCCACCGGCAGAAGCACCAGTACGCACCTGCATTATGAAGTCTGGAATAATCGACAAACGCTTGACCCCGAACGTTTCCTGAGAGCCGGACAATATGTTCAACAGAACTAAAGAGAATTCTTCAGATGGCGCTGCCAGCGCCCCTCAACCGTCCCCCGTCAAAAGGTCCGCCATGAAATCGAAAGCCCCCTCTATCATCAGCGCCGATATGGTGCTCCATGGATCCCTCACATCCGAGGGCGAAGTTCAACTGGACGGAAGCGTGGAAGGCAATATCCGCGCCGGGTCGCTCACTATTGGCGAGGAAGCCTCGGTTGATGGTGAAGTTGTTGCCGAAACCGTGATTGTCCGCGGCAAGGTCAAGGGCTCCATCCGCGCCCGTCAGGTCCAGCTGGCCGCAACCGCGCGAATCGAAGGCGATATCGTCCACTCCGCCCTGTCGATGGAAAGCGGCGCTTTCTTTGACGGTCATTGCCGCCATTCGTCCGATCCGGTGGCAGATGCAGGCAAATCGGCGGGTGCCAAAGCACCGGCCGCCGCTACGCCGTCCTCCGGTTCCGGCGCGGCCACGCCACCGCCGTCCTCGTCTTCGAGCAGCAGCTCGCCGTCTTCACCGCCAAAAGCCAGCGAATCTTCCAGTAATCCGTCGCTGGACCTGCCAAAGGCCAAAAGCTCGGCTTAGGCTTCGCTGAACTTTGTTGAATGACGACGCAGCCGGTGCCTAGCCGGCGGCGTTTTCGTCTGCGTTCTCGCCCAGCTGGGCCGCCAGTGCCGCCGCCATGAATTCATCGAGATCCCCATCCAGCACACCCTGTGTGTTGGAGGTTTCAACATTGGTGCGCAAATCCTTGACCATCTGATAGGGCTGCAGAACGTAGGAGCGGATCTGCCGTCCCCAGCCGATCTCGGTCTTTGAATCGGCCTCGGCCTGGGCTGCCGCTTCGCGCTTTTGCAATTCCAGTTCGTAGACACGGGCGCGCAGCATGTTCCAGGCGGTCGCCCTGTTCTTGTGCTGAGAGCGGTCATTCTGGCACTGGACGACTATCGGATCGGTTTCACCGGGCGGCGTATAGGTCAGCCGCACCGCGCTGTCGGTCTTGTTGATGTGCTGTCCGCCCGCCCCGGAGGCACGGTAGGTATCGGTGCGCACCTCGCTTTCGGGAATGTCGACCTCGATCGTATCGTCAACCAGCGGATAGGCCCAGACACTGGCGAAACTGGTGTGACGGCGGGCATTGGAATCGAACGGGGAAATCCGCACCAGGCGATGAACACCGGCCTCGGTTTTCAGCCAGCCATAGGCATTTTCGCCCCTGACCAGCAATGTGCATGACTTGATGCCTGCCTCCTCGCCCGCCTGCTCCTCGATCACTTCGACCTTGTAGCCCGAAGCATTGGCCCAGCGCATATACATGCGCTGCAACATCGCGGCCCAGTCCGTGGCCTCCGTACCGCCGGCACCGGGATGAATTTCGATATAGGCGTCATTGCCATCAGCCTCGCCGGAGAGCAGCGCTTCAAGCTCGGCCCGCGCGGCCTTGTCCCGGGCCTTCTCGAGCGCAGCAACCGCCTCGGCCATCAGGTCTTCATCGCCGTCGGCTTCGGCGAGTTCAGCCAGTTCGGCATTGTCGGAAAGCTCGGATTCCAGTTCCTGAATCGCCTTCATTGACGATTCCAGCTTGTTGCGTTCCCGCATCAGGGCCTGGGCCTTGACCGGGTCATCCCAGAAGGACGGGTCCTCGGCGCGGGCGCTTAGTTCGTCGAACCGTTTTTCAGCCGTAGGCCAGTCAAAGACGCCTCCTCAGCAGTCCCACTGACCGCTCGATTTCGTCCGACAGGTTTTGCACATCTGCGCGCATGGATCATTCCTTGTTCCAAGGCTTTCCGGATAGCCGCGACTGCGTGCGCTATCAAGACGGCCTCTGCATTGAAGATGCCGGGATCAGTAGATACCGCCGAGATCCTCATCGGTGGAATCGTCATCGGAATCCCCGGAAAGGGCGCTACCGGTAAACGTGAGGCCGGTTTCCTGATTACTGCCGTTGCGGCTCGGTTCCGTGCCCGGCTGGAAAGCCTCCAGAATCGTGCCCGGACGGCCCAGAACAGACGGCTCGCCCGTTCGCGCATCAATCGGCACGAGGCTGACGCCTTCCGGGACGCGGAAAGGCGCAACCGGATAGTTCTGCAGCGCCACTTCCAGGAAATCGCGCACAATCGGCGTTGCCACGCGGCCACCGGCCTCGCCCGAACCCATTTGCTGAGGCGAATCAAAGCCGACATAAGCGCCAACGACAATGTCCGGCCCGAAGCCGACAAACCAGGCATCACGGAAATCATTGGTCGTGCCGGTCTTGCCCGCGAGTGGACGGCCGAGGGCTCTAAGCGCCTGACCTGTACCACGTTGCACGGCGCCTTCCAGAATATGCACAATCTGATAGGCTGTGACGGGGCTGACGACTTCCTCGCCCAGTTCGGGGACCTCCGGCTCCGCCAGGCCCGGCTGCCACGCCTCGACATCATAGTCATCGCTGGCGCGCGGATCATGGACGTAAATGGTCTCGCCATTGCGGTCCTGAACCCGGTCGATAATGGTGGGTTCAATCCGGGCACCGCCATTCACGAGGGCGCCATAGGCGGTCACCAGACGCCATAGGGTGGTCTCGCCAGCGCCGAGCGACATCGCCAATACCGGTTCGAGATCGTCGTAAATGCCGAAGCGCTCGCCATATTCGGCGATCGGGCCCATCCCCATTTCCTGCGCCAGACGGACGGTCATGACATTCCGCGACAATTCCAGCCCAAGGCGGAGCGTCGACATGCCGTAAAAGCGTTCGGAATAATTCTGCGGACGGTAGAAACGCAGGTCCGGCCCGCCGGAGGCCACAAAGGGCGCATCCAGGATCATCGAGACCGGCGTATAGCCATTATCCAGCGCGGCGGCGTAAACGAAAGGCTTGAAAGACGAGCCCGGCTGACGACGCGCCTGGGTGGCCCGGTTGAACTGGCTTTGCTGGAAGGAATAACCGCCCGCCATCGCCAGCACACGGCCGGTGTGCGGATCGAGAGCCAGAAGACCGCCATTGACGGCCGGCACCTGCCGCAAGCCGAAACCGGCCG
Source organism: Alphaproteobacteria bacterium (assembly GCA_016124665.1). Classification (GTDB taxonomy): domain Bacteria; phylum Pseudomonadota; class Alphaproteobacteria; order Caulobacterales; family Maricaulaceae; genus Hyphobacterium. The sequence goes on from WGNH01000014.1 coordinate 45,311, forward strand.
CATTGCCGTCTTCATCGCGGATTTCCTCGGCGAGGACGACATCGCCCACCGACAGCACGTCCGACGGGCTGTTGATGGTCGGACCCAGCAACCCGTCTTCAAGCGACTGGCGCGCCCATTCCAACTCCGACAGGGAAATCCGTCCTTCAGCCGGCTCGGGACCGGCCTCCTCTTCCTCGTCCTGCTCTATCGCGTCGATGATTTCATTGCCGTCATCCTCGGGATGGATGAGATAGCCGATACGGACATCTTCACTGCCGACTTCCAGCACAACCGCCGGCCTCCATGTGTCATTGATGTCGGGAGGAATATCTTCAAACGCGTCGAGGCGTCCGGCCCAGCCCTCGCCCGCCTCGATCTGACCGAGCGGGCCGCGATAACCATGGCGGCGGTCATAGGCTTCCAGCCCGTTGCGCAACGCATTGCGGGCGGCCAGCTGAAGGCGCGTGTCCAGCGTTGTGCGGATGGACAGGCCGCCATTATAGAGCTGATCATCGCCATAAGTATCAAACAGCTGACGGCGGGCCTCCTCTACAAAGTACTCCGCTGCGAGATATTCCTCGCCGCTGAAGCGCTCGATCACCAGCATTGGCTCCTGCGCGGCGGCCTCAGCTTCTTCCTGCGTGATGAAACCCTCGATCGCCATGCGCGAAAGCACCCAGTTGCGCCGGTCAAGCGTGCGTTCGGGGTGACGGATCGGATGAAACCGCGACGGACCATTCACCACGGCCGCCAGAAATGCACTCTCGGCCAGTGTCAATTCGTCCAGCGACTTGCCGAAATAATTCATGGCGGCGGCGGCGACCCCATAAGAGCGGCGGCCGAAATAGATCTCGTTGAGATAAAGTTCGAGAATATCATCCTTTTCGAAGGCGCGTTCGATGCGCCGCGCCAGAATCATTTCGCGAACCTTGCGCTCAAGGCGCTGATCGGATGACAGAAGGAAGTTCTTTGCCACCTGCTGCGTGATGGTGGACGCACCTTCCAGCCGGTCGCCCCTTATGACATTGCCGATATTGTTTATGGCGGCGCGGATAATGCCGCGGAAATCGAGCCCGCCATGCTCATAGAAATTGGCATCCTCAGCTGCGAGGAACGCATTCGACAGCATCGGGGGAATGCGGTCGATCGGCACGAAGACGCGGCGTTCCCGCGCAAATTCGGCGATCAGGCGTCCATCGCCGGCGTGAACCCGGCTGGTGATCGGGGGCTCGTATTCCGCCAGCTGGGTATAATCCGGCAAATCCTGCGAGACCCGCGCCACATAGACAACGGCCACGATCAGGCCGATCAGCCCGAACGCCAGTGCTGCGCCGCCGCCCCAGATGGCCGCCCGGAATGTATTTCGCCACGTAAAGAGTTTCATGCCGCTCCCGTCAGACCGGTTATATTGCTTCGCCTGTTGTCAACATTATGGCGAAGCCTGCGTTTGAACGAAAGCCGTTTATCGCCAGACGCGTATCAGGGGATGGGAGTCAATTCCGCAGCCCGGACCGGATTGCTGCCGCGCACTTCATCACGCGCAAAATACGCATCAATGGCGCGCAATACGGCTGCCATCTGACGCGACCGCGACCGCTCCGAGCGCATATTCGCCAGATCGGAAGGATTGGTCATGAAGCCCATTTCCAGCAACACGGCCGGCACACGCGGATCGAGCAACACGAAGAGATTGGCTTCGCGGTGCGGGTTCTGCAGCAGCGGACCGGCTTCTTCGAGGTGCTGGAGCATGACTTCGGCAAAAGCTGTCGACTGGTTGCGCTTCTCGCGCAATTCCAGCTCCACCAGAATATTGTTCACATCAACGCGGCTGGTGTGATTGGCTCCCCGGCGCGCAATCTGGCGCGCCCGGTTCTCGGCCCGGTCATTGAGCGTGTAAACAGCGGCACCCCGCGTCTGCGCACTCGGAGAAGAATCGGCGTGAATGGACAAAAACAGGTCCGCGCGTTGCTCAGCCATGACGCCGACGCGCTCTTCCCAGGACGGGTAGGTATCGTTATTGCGCGTCATATAGACGACATAGCGCCCGGTGGCCTCCAGCTGGCGCTGCAGTTCGCGCGCCGCCGCCAGCGTAACATCAGCCTCCTCAGCTCCTCCTGCCCCGAGCGAGCCCGGATCGTGCCCGCCATGGCCGGCATCCAGAACGATGACCCGGCGTTCACGGGGAGGTGGAACATAAACGGCCTCGACGCGCTCGGCGATCAACTGGCTGAGATCGGAGGCCTCCGGAAAACCGGAAGCGGCGTCCGCCTGCCCGGCCTCGACCCGGCGCAGATCGACTACAAGGCGGTGATGCGGATTGTCGGCATTCGCAGGAATGCCGAACTGGTTCACGATTACCGACGGCCCGTCCAGTTCGAAAACGATGCGCGAGGCATCGGCGGAACGATCAAAAAAGCGGAAATCATCAACAAGGCCATAGCCCAGCCCCTCACCGGTTTCGAGCCCGGCTACTGACCATGCAGAACGGGGCAAATCGACCACCAGGCGCATTGACGGATCGGACACGGTGAAGGCACGAAAATCCAATTCGGAGGACATTTCGACGACGATGCGGGTTTCGCCATCATCGCCGCCAAAGCGGACCTGGCGGATTTCAGACGCATCAAGGGCAGCTGCGGTTGCGGAACCGGCCAGCCCCGTGAGCAGGAGCGAAATCAGGAAAGAGGACATTCTGCCCATAACACCACCATCGCAAACGCCGTGATTCGGTGCACGGCTTTTTTCCAGTGTTACCCGCTTTGCATTGACGTTTCGTTGACAGCATTACGATTTCCGGCTTGCTGATCAAATGCTTTCCATTCGTCCCGCTTTCGGGCATGTTGAAAAGCGTTCCGGAGGGCGAAGCGCTTGCGCCGCCTGGCCGAGGTCCCAGTCCGGAGCGCGCCGAGGCGGCTATCCGCCAAAACGCACTTCATCCCGCAGGTCCTGTCGTTCAGGCCTGCGACCCGAAACGCCCGTGAGGCCGCTTGCGAAGAGCCCTCACACCAGGAAAGTTTAACATGCGCGTCGCGCCGATTTTCCAGCCCCTGCAATCAAACACAGACGGGACTGTCCGCTGCGCCGCGCCGCCGCACCCTTTCGGGATGCGCGCAGGAGCAAATTTGCATGTCAAAGAAAATGCTGATCGATGCGAGTCACTCGGAAGAGACTCGCGTCGCCATCGTCGAAGGATCCCGTGTCGAGGAGTTTGACTTTGAATCCGCGGCCAAGAAACCCATCCGCGGAAACATCTATCTGGCAAAAGTCACCCGCGTAGAGCCCTCTCTGCAAGCGGCTTTTGTCGAATATGGCGGCAATCGCCACGGCTTCCTCGCCTTCAATGAAATCCATCCGGATTACTATCAGATCCCGCACGAGGATCGCCTTGCCTTGCAGGCCGAGGAAGAAAAGGCCGTCGAGGAAGCCATGGCCGATTCCGAGGAATCGGATGGCACGGAAGGCGAAGACGGGGCCGAAGATGACGCCGATGTCGAAGTCGAGGCTGTCGCCCGCAAGCGCCGGAATTTCTTCCGCAAATACAAGATCCAGGAAGTCATCAAGCGGCGTCAGGTGCTGTTGGTCCAGGTGGCCAAGGAAGAGCGCGGCAACAAGGGCGCGGCGCTGACGACCTATTTGTCATTAGCCGGGCGCTATTGCGTGCTGATGCCGAATACGCCTCGTGGTGGCGGCATTTCCCGCAAGATTGCCAATGGCAGTGACCGCAAGCGCCTGAAGGACATCGTCAACGGCCTTGATCTGCCCACAGGCATGGGGCTGATTGTGCGCACTGCCGGTGCCAGCCGGACCAAGGCCGAAATCCGCCGCGATCATGATTATCTGCGCCGTGTCTGGGATGATATCCGTGCCAAGACGCTGGAATCTGTCGCTCCGGCCCTCGTCTATGAAGAGGGCGATCTCGTACGCCGCGCCATCCGCGACATGTATGACCGCGATGTCGAGATCGTGCTGGTCGAGGGAGAGGACGGCTACAAGGACGCCAAGGGCTTCATGAAACTGCTGATGCCCTCACATGCCTCCAAAGTACAGCAATACAAGGAGCCGATGCCGCTTTTCGTCCGGCATCATGTCGAGGACCAGCTCGAATCCGCCTACAATGCCGAAACCCAGCTGAAATCCGGCGGATATCTGGTCATCCACCAGACCGAAGCCCTGGTGGCGATTGACGTGAATTCCGGGCGCTCCACCAAGGAACGCAATATCGAGGACACCGCGCTCAAGACCAATCTCGAAGCCGCTGACGAGGCCGCCCGCCAGATGCGGTTGCGGGATCTGGCCGGACTGATCGTGATCGATTTCATCGACATGGAAGAAAACCGGAATATCCGGACTGTCGAAAAGCGCATGAAAGATGCGCTGAAAAAAGACCGGGCCCGCCTGCAGATGGGCCGTATCTCGCAATTCGGCCTGATGGAGATCTCACGGCAGCGCCGCCGCACCTCGATTCTGGAAGGCTCGACCCAGACCTGCCCGCATTGTGGGGGCAAGGGGTATCAACGCACACCGTCGTCCAGTTCCCTGGTGGCTTTACGTGCACTGGAAGAAGAAGGCGTACGGCGCCGGGCCGGCAAGGTCCGTATCACCCTGCCGACGGATGTGGCTCTCTATCTGCTCAACGAGAAACGCGATCACGTGCTGGCCCTGGAGCAGCGCTACCAGTTCCGTGTCCTGATCGCTGCGGACCCGGACCTGATCCCGCCCGACTGCAAGGTCGAGGTGCTGGAAACCCGGGAACGGAACGCACAGGACGATGCCGACGAAGTGCCGGTTACGCAGTACATCCCGGTTATTGAAGACGATCCGGTTGAAGATGATGACGAAGTTGATGCCGGCAATGAGCGCGGGCGTGACACTGGTGATGAGGGCAGCAATGAAAGCGGCGGACGCCGCCGACGCAGCCGTCGCCGCCGCCGGAAAGATGATGACGGATCTGCTTCGGATGCGAATGCAACCGCGACGGATTCCGCCGACGATTCAGATGAAGGCGATGGCGAAAGCCAAGCCGCCTCCCGTCCGGAAACGGATGAAGATGGCCAGCCTCGCAAGCGCCGCCGCCGCGGGCGGCGGGGCGGACGTGGCCGCCGCCGCAACAGGGGAGATGGCAACACCCCGAATGACGAGTCACAACCCGATTCAAACGCGCCTTCCGATATCGCCGAAGCCCCTGCCGGTATGGCGGTGATTGATCCGGAAGCGGAAATCGAGGCCCTGCCCGCCAGCGAGGCTGCTGCCGAACCGCCCAAACGCCGGACACGCCGCAGGAAAGCCGATGCCGCCGTAAAGGCAGAGGGATCGGATTCCGATTCTGTGGCCGCGCCCGAAGCGGCGGCCGCCCAGACCGACGCCGAGGCCAAGCCCTCGCGTGGCCGCAAGCCGCGCAAGAAGCCTGACGCTGCCACGGAGCAAGCGGCTGCTGCGGAGGATACGCCTGCCGCCGAGGAGAAACCAAAGCGCAAGCGGGCACCGCGCAAAAAGGCGGCTGACACTGCTGATGCATCCGCTGATCCAGCGACTCCTGAAGCGGAAGAAAAACCGAAGGCCACACGCAGCCGCAAGAAGCCGGCGGCCAAAGCCGAAACAAAAGCTGACGAAAAGGCCGAAACACCGTCAGAGTCCAAGCCGGCTGATGATGCGGGCAAGGACAGTGGCCCGAAGCGTACAGGCTGGTGGCAAAAGGGCGCCAAACTGTTCGGCGGCTGATCAATTGCATGTGAGGGGCAACGGATGGGCTTGGTCCATCCGTTGCATGTGCTAGGTTCTTTATTCAGCGGGGGCTGTTCGAAGGATATCTGTATGCGTGCCCTGATCGCTTTATTCACCGGATTGCTGACCGTTCTTGTGTCCAGCGGGTCCGCGCTTGCGCAATCCCTCATTCGCGATACTGAAATCGAGATCATGCTGCGGGACTATACCGACCCGTTCCTGAGAGCGGCGGGACTCGAGCCAAGCGATGTCGGCCTGTTCATTATCGCCGACCCCTCAATCAATGCCTTTGTCACCGGCGGCCAGAATATCTACATGCATACCGGCACGATCCTGGAAGCGACCGACCCGCTTCAAATCAAGGGCGTTCTGGCGCATGAGACCGGTCATATCTCCGGCGCTCACCTGGCGCGTACCGGCGAGGCGATGAATCAGGCGGCCATTCCGATGTTCGCCACACTCGGCCTTGGTGTTCTGGCGGCAATCGCAGGCGAAGGAGGCGCGGCCGGCGCACTGATGGCGTCCAGCCAGCAATTCGGCGCATTGCAGTTTTTCACTTATACACGCACGCAGGAATCCGCTGCAGACCAGGCGGCTGTCCGCTTTCTCGAAGAAACCGGCACCTCGGCCGAAGGGCTGATGGAATTCTTCGAGCGTTTCCGTTACCAGGAAGCGTTCAGCCCGGCCCGGCGCTTCCCCTATTTCCGGACTCACCCGCTGTCGTCCGCACGCGTGGCATCCTTGCGGGAGGCGGTCGCCCGGTCACCCTATGCCGACCAGCCCGAAAGCCCGGAAGAGATTGCGCGGCTGGAACGCGTGCAGGCGAAAATCTATGGCTTCATGGCGGAGCCGGGACATGTCTTCTACCGCTATCCGGAATCCGATCAGAGCCTTCCGGCCCGCTATGCGCGGTCGGTGGCCTATTATCATGATGCCCGCATGGATGAAGCGCGGGAGGAAATTGAATCGCTGATCGAGGAAGAACCGGACAATCCGTTCTTTTTTGAGCTCTATGGTCAGATGCTGTTTGAAAGCGGCCATGCCGAGGAATCCATTCAATATCATCAGCGTTCCGTGGACCTGATGCCACAGGCACCGCTATTGCGGATCAATCTGGCCATGTCGATGATCGCGGCGGATGATGACATGTATCTCGAAGACGCCCAGCAGCATTTGCGTGTGGCGCTGGATATGGAACCCGACAATTCCTTTGCCTGGTACCAGCTGTCCATCGTTCACGAGCGCAACGGGGATACCGCCCGGGCCCAGCTGGCAATCGCCGAGCAATCCTATGCGCTGGGTGACAGTGGACGGGCCATGCAATTTGCGTCCCGCGCCCGCCCACAGCTGGAGCCGGGCACGCCTGACTGGTATCGCGCCAGCGAATTGCTGGCTGTTGCGCAGGCCAGCCTTCCGTCCGGCGGTCAGCAGCGTCAGCGCCGCCTCGGTTTCACCGAGTAACAGTATCGTCATTGGCACATCGGACGCTGGCAGCTAAATGTCGGATGTCATCAAGTTCGGGGAAGTTTCATGAATGCGTTTTTTACCGCTCTGACGGGTCTTTTTGCGCTGTTCGCCTTTGCCAGTCCGGCCGGCGCGCAGTCCGGCAGCGAATTCAGCGATGCCGAACGAGCCGAAATCCGTGAAATGGTTGGCACATATATTCTGGAAAATCCCGAAATCATCGAGGAAGCCCTGATCGAGCTCCAGCGCCGCGCGCGCCAGCGTGAGAGCGAGGCCATGATATCGGCCATAAACGCGAACGCCGACCTGCTCTACAATGATGCGCGTGACCCTTCGATCGGACCGGATGATGCCCCGATCGTGATCGTCGAATTCATGGACTATAAATGCGGCTATTGCCGCATCGCCTCGCAATGGGTGTCAGAAGCGCGCCAAACCTATGGCGACCAGATCCGCTTTGTCTTCAAGGAATATCCAATCCTCGGTGAAGAATCCCGCGTTGCCGCGCGCGCCGCCCTTGCCGTTCTGCGGCAGGGCGAAGACGTGTACTGGCGCTTCCATACGGCCATGGTCCAGTCGAGCGGTCCCCTGCCCGCCGGACGTATCGAGAATTTCGCGCGGCTGGCCGGCGTGGATGTCGCGCAGATGCAGGAAGATATGGATGATCCTGAAATCCAGACCCATCTGGAACAGGTCTATGCGCTCGGCCGGGCCATCGGCGCAGAGGGCACGCCCTTCTTCATCATCAATGGGCGTCCGGTTCCAGGGGCCAATCGGGACATGCTGGATGAATTGCTTGCGGCGGAACTGAGCCGCGTTCGCCGGGGCGGCTAGATCAGCCCGCCCAGCGGGCTTGACGGGTCGGCATAGCGCTTTTTCGGCATGCGGCCCGCGAGATAGGCCTCGCGCCCCGCAATAACGGCATGTTTCATGGCGCTGGCCATGCGGATGGGGTCTTTCGCTTCGGCAATGGCGGTGTTCATCAGCACGCCATCACAACCCAGTTCCATCGCTACAGCAGCGTCTGATGCCGTTCCGACACCGGCATCTACGATGACCGGCACTTTTGCTTCCTCGATGATGAGGCGGATATTGACCGGGTTCTGGATGCCCAGCCCCGAGCCGATCGGCGCGCCGAGCGGCATGATCGCGCAACACCCGGCGGCTTCCAGCTTCTTTGCGTAGACTGGGTCATCCGAGCAATAGACCATCACCTGGAAGCCTTCCTTAATCAGCATTTCAGCCGCGCGCAGGGTTTCTTCCATGTCAGGATAAAGGTGTTTGGGATCCGACAGGACTTCCAGTTTCACGAGGTCCCATCCCCCGGCCTCCCGCGCCAGGCGCAGAGTGCGGACAGCATCCTCACCGGTAAAGCAGCCGGCCGTATTGGGCAAAAAGATATATTTTTCCGGATCGATATGATCGACCAGCATGGGCTGGTCCGGGTCGGTCAGATTGACCCGGCGTACGGCGACCGTGATCATTTCCGCACCGGACGCTTCCAGCGCCCGGGCGTTCTGCTCATAGCTCTCATATTTTCCGGTGCCGATGATGAGCCGGGATTTCAGTGTCCGGCCAGCGATGATGAGCGATGTGTCTTCCATGATTATCCTCCGCCCACGAACTGGACGATCTCTATGCGGTCGCCTTCGGACAACCGGGTTTCGGCGTGGAGCGATTTCGGCACGACTGCCAGATTGCGTTCTATGGCCACCTTCTTGGGGTGAAGGCCAAGCGCTTCAACCAGGCCGGAAATGGTCAGCCCGTCTGCAAAGTCCTGCGTCTCGCCATTAATGGTCAGTTTCACGCCAACCGCCCTGCCTACTTGAACTTCTCTGTCTGGAGGTCGTAGAACGCGGCCTCCACGTCAAGGGGCAAGGCGCATCCATGGCAGCCAGACTGATGATCCTCAACGGACCGAATCTCAACCTGCTCGGCAGCCGCGAGCCGGAGATCTACGGTCATGAGACGCTCGCCGATATCAAGGCCATGTGCATTGCGGCGGCCGGTGCCCATGGGCTGGAGGCCGATTTCCGGCAATCGAATCACGAAGGCGTGCTGATCGACTGGATCCAGGAGGCCCGCACGGGATTTGCCGCGCTGATCATCAATCCGGCTGCCTATACGCATACATCCATTGCTTTACATGACGCTTTAAAGACGGTTTCCATACCGGTCATAGAAGTGCATATCAGCGATCCCTCCACGCGGGAGCCATTCCGGCATCATTCCTACGTGGGACTTGTCGCAACCAGAACAATCACAGGGCGCGGTGCGGCCGGTTATGTCGAGGCGGTGGAGATTGCCGCCAGTCTGATCTAGAACACGCCCACCGAATCCGAGCCGAGGGACGAAACACGCATGACCACGTCTTCCAAATCCGGTGCGAAGCCCGCATCCGCTTTTGATCCGAAACTGGTACGGGAACTCGCCGACATTCTCCGCGAAACCGAACTCACCGAGATCGAGGTCGAGCGCGGCGATCTGCGCCTCCGCGTTGCGCGCACGCTGACAGCGGCACCCGTCCAGCAGGTCATGGCCGGGCCTGCGGCCGCTCCGGCGGCGCCTGCCCCCGCGGCCGCACCAACACCTGCCGCTACCGCCAGCGATGCGCCGGTCAATGCCACGCCGTCACCCATGGTTGGTACGGTCTATATCCGTCCCAATCCGGATGCGGACCCCTTCTTCAAAGTGGGTGATCCGGTGAAGGAAGGCGATACGATTTTGCTGATCGAGGCGATGAAAACCTTCAACCCGATCACGGCGCCCAAATCCGGCAAGCTGACCGCCATGCTGGCCGATGATGGCCAACCGGTGGAATTCGGTGAACCCCTCTTTGTGATCGATTGACCGGCGAGACCTGATGTTTGAGAAAATCCTCATCGCCAATCGCGGCGAGATCGCGCTCCGGGTGCACCGCGCCTGCCGCGAAATGGGAATCAAGACCGTCGCCATTCACTCGGAAGCGGATGCCGAGGCCATGCATGTCCGCCTCGCCGATGAAAGCGTTTGCGTCGGGCCGGCACCGGCCTCGCAATCCTATCTGAATATTCCGCAAATCATTGCCGCCTGTGAGATCACCGGCGCACAGGCGGTTCATCCCGGCTATGGTTTCCTGTCGGAGAATGCCCGCTTTGCCGAGATCGTGGAAGCGCACGGCCTGGTCTTCATCGGCCCGACACCCGAACATATCCGTCTGATGGGCGACAAGATCGCTGCCAAACAGGCCGTGAAGGATGCCGGAATCCCGGTCGTGCCAGGTTCCGATGGCGGGATCAGCGATATCGAGGAAGCCAAAAAGATTGCCGACGGAATCGGTTATCCCGTCCTTGTCAAAGCCGCCGCCGGTGGTGGCGGGCGCGGCATGAAAGTGGCGCAATCCGCCAAGGATTTCCGTGAAGCGGTCGAAACCGCATCCCGCGAGGCCGAGGCCGCCTTCGGCGATGGCGCTGTCTATCTGGAAAAATATCTGGGCCAGCCCCGCCATATCGAGATCCAGATCCTGGCCGACACGCATGGCAATGTGGTGCATCTGGGCGAGCGCGATTGCTCGCTGCAGCGCCGCCACCAGAAAGTGCTTGAGGAAGCGCCCTCACCGGCACTGGATGCCGAAGCCCGCGAACGCATTGGCCGCGTCACCCGCGATGCGGTGGCCGCCATCGGCTATCGCGGCGCCGGTACGGTCGAATATCTCTACGAGAACGGCGAATTCTATTTCATCGAGATGAATACGCGTCTGCAGGTGGAGCATCCCGTCACCGAGGCCATTACCGGGCTGGATCTGGTACGCGAGCAGATCCGCATCGCAGCCGGAGAGACGCTGGGCTTCACGCAGGAAGACATCACGTTCAGCGGCTGGGCGATTGAATGCCGCATCAATGCGGAAGACCCGGAAACGTTTGCGCCGTCGCCCGGCAAGGTGACCGAATTCCATGCGCCGGGCGGTCTTGGCGTGCGCCTCGATAGCGGGCTGTATGCCGGCTATTCCATTCCGCCCTATTATGACAGCCTGATCGGCAAGCTGATTGTCCAGGGCAAGACCCGGGAAGAAACGCTGCTGCGGCTGAAACGGTCGCTGGAGGAAATGGTGATTGGCGGCATCAAGACGACCAAGGACCTGCATCTGGCGCTGCTGGAAGAAGATGCCTTCAAGTCCGGCGACTATCATATCCGCTGGCTGGAAAGCTGGCTCGCCGAACGCGCCAAAGGCTAGGCGATGCCGGGCTTCGGACCGGCCGAATTGCTGGACTGTTACCGCACCGGCATCTTCCCGATGGCGGATTCGGCAGATGATCCGCGGATCTATCTGGTCGATCCGCCGGAACGCGCCAACATTCCGCTGGACGGATTTCATATCCCCCGGCGGCTGAAACGGACCGTGCGGCAGGATAGGTTCAGCATCACCGTCAATCAGGATTTTGCCGCCGTGCTGGATGCCTGTGCGGCACCGGCACCGGACCGGCGTAACACCTGGATCAATGCACCCATACGCTGGCTTTATACGGAGCTGCATCGCATGGGCCACTGCCATTCGGTCGAGTGCCGGATCGGCGGGCAACTCGCCGGCGGGCTTTATGGCGTGTCGCTGGGCGCGGCATTTTTCGGGGAAAGCATGTTCTCGCGCGCGACCGATGCGTCGAAGGTGGCGCTTGTGCATCTCGTGGCAAGGCTGAAAACCGGCGAGTTTGAATTGCTTGATGCGCAGTTCATGACGGACCACCTGACGCAGTTCGGAACCGATGAAGTCCCGGCGGACATTTACCGCGAACGGCTGGCGCGGGCGGTAGAGAAAAATGCGGACTTTTTCAGAATGCCGGACGGGGCCAGCGGCGCCTATGCCCTGCAGTCGATCGGCCAGACATCGTAGACCGGGTGTTCCAGGGGATTGAGGGCCGGATTGGAGGCAAACATCCAGCCCGAAAAGATACGTTCATCCTCCGCTTCCACCATCTCACCTGTATCCGGTCGGTGATCGAAGATTTCGACGAAGACAAAAATTTCCGGCGTTTCTTCCGGCGGCCGTTCGCGGCAATAGCGCGGCAGGATGGTCAGCGATCCGAAACGGTATTCCTCGCCGATGCGGATTTCAAAGTCCTCGGTGCGTGCGGTTACCTTGTCGAGGCCGCGCATGACCAGAACATTGCCGGGCCGGCTGGACAATTCCGGTCCTGTCTGAGCCGAGGCGGCGGCCAGCGGCAGGGCAAGCAGGACGCAAATGAGAAGACGCTTGATCACATTCATTCCATCATGATGCCGCGAAGCGGCGGCCACGTCGAGCCGGAACGCCCCTAAGGCGACCAGCTTTCATAATCGGCGCTGTTGGCCTGACGCTTTCCGCCCCGCGACAGCGAGCCGGAGGGTTTGTAGGCGTGCAGCGTGCCGGTGAGATTCGGCTCATGACCCTTTTCCCAGGCATGGGCGGGCTCATCGCCCGTGGGCGGATCCTCGAATGTATGGTGCAGCCAGCCATGCCAGGCCATTGGCACGCGGCTGGCATCGGCATAGCCGTTATAAACCACATAGCGCCGGATGCGGCCGTCAGACCCGGTCGCCTTCTTTTCCTCGAAATAGCGGTTGCCGAACTCGTCTTCGCCCACCTTGCTTGCACCCTTTGCAAACAGCGTCAAATAGGTGCCGGGTGTGGCATCATCCCACCAGGCGAAGATTTTTCCGATAAAGCCGAGCATCAAGCGCTCCTTCAGGGGTCAGAGTCGCGCCGGAATATGCCTATCCACACCCGATTGGTCCAGTGCGCTGTGTGGCCGTTGGGCAGTTTGCCCGTGGCGCGTATGCTCGCCCGGTAAATAACTGATTCTCCTGATACGGCGGGGCGGCCATGGCCAAGGCAAAGACACCGGTTTTTATCACCTATGAAATCGCCGATCCCGATGGCGGGGAGCCGGTGAGCATCCGCGCTCCGGAGACATGGTCTGTAAGTGCTGCAGCCGCTCTTGCCGGCCTTTGCGATATTGATCGCCCGGTAGAAACGAAAATCCGCAAGGGCACGAAGGGGCCCGATGCGTTCCGCAAGCGGGAAGCCGTGGGCTGGGAACGGGCGCCGGAGCGCGATGCCGAAACCGTCATCGACCGGATGGCCGCCCACTTCGCCAAACCCACAAAAGACGAAAAAATGGTTGCCGCGCTCAAAGCCGACCTGATGGCCCGGCGGATTTCGCCGGCATCTGATCTGTGGCGTCATGCCGGCGTTGATCTGGCCTATGGCGATGCGCTTCCGGCGGCGGCAACAGCCAAGGCCAACCACGTCATTGCGGCAGAGAGCGGTGAAGCGCGGTCACTTGCCCGGGATATCAGCAATGCGCGGTTACGGGCTGCCATCACCGATGTCGGCGCGCGCGTCTTACGCGACCGGTTGAGAGCGATTGGTGAGGCCGTGGCGCAGTGCGCGGGTGAAATGGATGACTGCCTTGACCCGGCGCACAATCCGGCCCTGAAGCGCGCCCTGCAGGCCGCCAGACGCGATGGCGCGCCGGATGAAGCGATAGAGCATGCCCTCGCGCTTGCGCGTCAGGGCGAATTTGACGAGCCTGACCTCGGATTTACGCCTCTCGCCGTGGCGGCGTCCTCCACCCTGCACATCCCGGCTGCCATGCTTGAAGCGGAAGCGGACGATTCGTCCTGGGCTTTCCATGACGGCACAGAAATACCGGCACGCTCATGGTGGATGGATATTGCGCAATCGGTCTGGAGTTTCGGCGCGCCGGACTTCCGCTTTGCCGATGCCCGCCCCGCTCCGGGACCGGTGCTATATCTGAACCTGCCGGCTTTCGGTACTGATGCGGACACCGTCAGCAAGACGGTCCGCCTGTGGGCCGACGTATTGCGCGCCGGTGCCGGAAAGTCCGCGCCCGCCGGAACGATTTCGCTGACCGGTTTTGCGGCCCTGTTTGCACAGTCCGGCCTGCCCTATGACAGTGAGGATGCACATAAGCTGGCGGACGACATCGCAGCTGCGGCCATGGCTGCGGCTGGTGACCGCATTGTGATCGCCGTGCTCGAGCCCGAGGGTGAGATCGCACGGCTGATGGAAGCGGATTCGCTCGGGTTTGCACCGCTGAATGATGTGCTTGTGAAGACTGCCTCCGGGCGCGAGCTTCGCCCTTGTGTGATTTCAGGTCTGAAGACGCTGGGCCTTGGCATGACCGACAAGGGCGCGATGACCGCCTTTGCCCGCCCGGCACCGGACGCCGTGATCATGCTCGCGGAAAAGCTGGAAGCCATCCTCAACGGCCCGGCGCCTGCGCATCTGACCCTGCCGGGCGATGCCGGCCCCGATCAGGCCGCGCGGCTGATGCGTCAGGCGGGCAAGGCCGGGTTGTCCGCGGTAAAAATCGAACGTCAGGGTTCAGGACTGACGGCATTGCTGGACGGAATCGACGAGGATCTCGAGCCCGGCGAGGAACGCATTGTCGAGCGGATCATCGAGAAAATCGTCGAAAAACCGGTCAATCGGCGCAAAATGCCCGACCGCCGCAAGGGCTATATCCAGAAAGCAACGGTCGGCGGTCACAAGGTCTATCTGCATACCGGCGAATTTGACAGCGGCGAGCTGGGCGAGATTTTCATCGACATGCACAAGGAAGGCGCTGCCTTCCGGTCGCTGATGAACAATTTTGCCATCGCCATTTCCATCGCACTGCAATACGGCGTGCCGCTGGAAGAATTTGTCGACGCCTTTGTCTTCACGCGGTTCGAGCCAGCGGGCGAGGTCGAGGGCAACGACTCCATCCGTCATGCGACCTCCATTCTCGATTATCTCTTCCGCGAACTGGCGGTCTCCTATCTGGGGCGCGATGACCTGGCCGAAGTGCAGCCGGATCTGTCTGGCGGTATCGGCCGGGGTGTTGCGAAAGAGAAAATCGTCCAGGAAGACGCGTTGCGTTATATCTCCAAGGGTTTCTCGCGCGGGCAATTGCCTGACAATGTGGTGATGCTCACCGCAGATATGCGAAAGGCCAAGGCCGACGAGCGCCAGACAGGCCAGGCCAGCAGCGAGATATTGCCACCGGACAGCTATGATGGTGATCCCTGCCCGGAATGCGGGCATTTCACAGTGGCACGCCTGAATGACGGCACGCTGGATTGTCAGGCGTGCGGCTGGAGCAAAAGAAGCGAAAGCGGAAGCTGAGGCGGCTAGTTTTCAGTCTCTCCGGCCGGGCTGAGCGGTGTGCGCGGAAAGCCCAGATCACCCCGCGGCGGCCATTCGAAATTGGCTTGCGCCAGGCGGCGTGAAAAATCCGGAACCGCATTGCGGTCAAACGGCGCCCCGCAGCGGCAGGAGTCGATCGCCGTCATCAGATCCAGATAGCCATAGGGCCGGGCATCGATTTCGGCCGCCACGGCGTTGGCGGCCTCGGTATCGCCCATCCAGGTCAGAAGGATAAGGTTGAACCAGGCGGCGTCTTCGGAAAGTAATGGCGTGAGGACCTCGCGGGCTGTATCGCCGCCGCGGCGGGCCGCCAGCCGGAGCGATTCCCATTCCCAGTGAGGCTGCAGCATCGCTTCAGCATCCCCGAGCCGGCCAAGGCCCAACAGCGCGTCAAAGCCGACGACTTCGGCTTCGTAATCCATGCCGCGTTCTGTCAGATCGGCGGCCCAGTCCAGTGCTTCCTCGTAATCGCCCCGCACGATCAATGTGTTGCCATAAAACAGCCGGATCATCGGATTGAGCGGATCGCATTCAACCAGTCTCTCAGCATAAGCGAGGCGTTGATCCATATTGCCGTAAAGATAGGCAAAATCCTGTGTCCAGTTGTCATGCGCACAGATATCCGATGTGATCGCCTGCTCCAGCGTTTGCCGGGCATAGGTCCAGTCTTCGGAAAACAGGATTTCATTCACCGCGACAATGGCGCGCCGTGTGTCATCGGATGCCGAGTCATAGGCCAGCTGCAGCAATTCGCCATGACGTGCCCGGGCCTGCTCCCGCGCTTCGGCATCATCCGCCAGCGTCCCGTCACTCAGCAGGTGCCCATACCAGTCGCTTTGCAAAAGATAGGCTTCGGAGAAATCCGGCGCGAGCTCGGTCGCCCGCGCAAAATGCGCATCCGCCTGTTCAAGGAAGCGGTTCGTATCCTCTTCCTCATGCGCCCGGTCCCACAGGCTCTTGCCCTGCTGGAATGCGATGAAGGCGTCGATATTGCGCGTTCCGGAATTTCGCATCTGCCGGCGATTATCCTCGCTGAGCACGACATTGAGCACGGCCGCAACATTCTCGGCGATATCCTCCTGTATCTCGAAGACATCTTCCATCGTCCGGTCATAGGTCTGGGACCAGAGATGGACATCGTCGGAAGCGCGGATCAGCTGGACCGTGATCCGGACCTGCTCGCCTGACCGGCGGACCGAACCCTCCATGACATGGGCCACGCCAAGGCTCGCGGCGATCTCCGGGATTGATGGCAAATCGCGGCCGCGGAACTGGAAGGCAGAGGTTCTGGACGTCACACGCAAATCCGGAAGAGCGGCCAGCGAATTGAGGATTTCCTCGGTCAGCCCGTCCGCAAAATAGGCGTCACTCTGGTCATCCGTGAAAGGCAGAAAAGGCAGAACAGCGACCGAGAGTTCGTTCGGTATAACCATCTCGCTTTGCGTTTCTGCGCTGCCGGATTCGCCGCCCGCCGGGGTTACGATATTTACCTCGCCGTCATTGCGTGCCAGTGGCGGCGCGCCTGTCCGGATGGTGTTGCTGATCGGTTGCCAAGCGAGCAGGCCGGCAAACAAGACGATCGCGCCCATAATGGCAAAATCCGCCAATCGTGGTGGCGGCAATACGTCGGCTTCGCTGGCATTGAGCCGGCGGGTGGCCTTGATGCCCTCGGGCGTCAACTCAAACGTCCAGGCGACAAATACCACAACAGGGAAAGCCGCCACCAGGACGATCAAGGCTACGCTGTCAGCCCATGCGGGAAAACCGGCAGCGCTTTCAATGCCCTGAACAACCTCGAACGTGACCCATGCGACGGCCAGATATCCGGCGATGATCCGGAACACATCCCGCCGCCGGAGCTCGTTCAGCAAGCCCCCGATCACGTGACCTGTCCCTCTACGGTCATTGAGGGTTCAGTGGCGGTCACTGCCCGGAACACATTCCTGTTCTGAAGTGACTTGAACAAAACGGCCATGGAGCCTCCCCTGCCGGGTGAAATGGCACGGATTAATGTTTAACTCAATGAAATCCACTAATAATGCCGGAGCGTGAGTGCGGCACCGCGCTTGCACGTGTCAGGGGAATTCCTGAAGGGAGCGATCCAGAATGAAACGTCTCGCGATTCTTGTGGCCGCATTGATGATTTCGAGTCCGTCCGCCCTGGGCCAGAATGCCGGTGAAATCGATCGGGTTCAGTCCGGAGCGTCCTGCCCGGGCTGTAATCTGTTCCAGGCGGATCTCTCCTACCGTGATCTGCCACATATTAATCTTTCGGGATCGCGTTTGCGGCAGGCCAATCTCAGCCTGGCGACGATGAACGGGGCCAATTTCAGCCGTGCCGATCTGTCGGTGGCCGACCTGTTCGGCGGCCGCTTCACAGGGGCCAGCTTTGCCCATACGAGCCTAAGGGATGCCAATCTGGTCGGTGGCTATTTTGGCAGCGCGGATTTTTCGGGAGCGGATCTGACCGGAGCGATTCTGTCCGGTGCCGAAATGGAAACCGCGCGCGGCATGACCCAGGCACAGCTCGATACAGCCTGTGGAGATCAGGACACACGTCTTCCCGCCGGCTTGCGGATTCCGGTTTGCTGACAGGCAGCTAACGGGGGGCTTACAGCGATTTAAGTCGAATATTTCCCGGAATTGCTCTAATTGCTTATCGCGTGAAAAGATTTGTCTTTTATATCCTGGCCGGGATCGGCTTTCTGACGGGAAGTGCGTTTGCAGGCGATACGCACCCGCACAGAACCATCACCATTTCGGGTGAATGCCGCAGCTGTGAGCTGGCGCGTGAAAACCTTTATGGGGCCGAGATACTGGGCGCCCTGTTCATTGATGCCAATCTCGACGACACCAATCTCAATCAGTCTCTGATTGTCGAAACGCGGTTTATGGGGTCGGAACTCAACCGCACCGACTTCACCCGCGCGCGCCTGTCCGGCGTTCTGTTTCACGGATCATCGCTGCACGGTGCCATATTCGCGCGCGCACGCGGCGAGCGTGTGCGGTTTGACTCCTCGGATCTGAGCGGAGCAGACCTGTCCCACTCCCTGATGATCCTCGCCAATTTCATGAATGCCGATCTCAGCGAGGCCGATCTGACATCGGCGCGCCTCTTCAATGCGCGCTTTGATGACGCCACCCTGACCGGTGCCAATTTCTCGCAGGTCCGCATTCCCGGCGCTGTGCTGCGTGGTGTGGAAGGCCATTCGGTCCGGTTCACCGGTGCCGATATGCGCGGCGTGGACATGTCAGGTGCGGAACTGGTCGAAGCCGATTTCGAAGGCGCTGATCTGAACGGCGCCCGCCTGTCCGGAACCGTTCTGATCGATGTCCGTGGCCTGACCGCAGCCAGTCTGCGGAATGCCTGCCGGGATGCTGAAAGCCGCCTGCCCGATGGTCTGGAACTGGTTGAGTGCAGCGAGCTGCCCCTTGCCGCCGGCAATGGCAGCCCACAGACAGTGACATTTTCAGTGATCCGGGACCGCCTGCCGGAGGCCGCACAGTCAAATCGCCCAAGCGAGAATGTCATCCGTCTGGAATTGATCCGCGAGGAGCAGGAGCGCGCTGTTGCCGAGTTCGAAGGCACGCGGGATGCGCTGGCCGCCACCCGCCAGGCCATCGCCGAAGCGCAGGCCATGGCGATGAGGGCCAATGCCGAGGTGCGCGAAAACGTCTTGCAGGAAACCGCGCGCAGCTTGCAGGAGGTCGAAGCCGCGGAAGCCGAACTCCGGCGCCAGCAAGAGATCATGGTCGAGCAATTGCGCAATAATCCCGACCTCTTGCGGATTGTACAGGGCAGAGGCGAGCGCCTGATCTTCCGGGACGGCAATGACGCCCCGGAAGCTGCGGGATCGCGCGGCCCGTCCGTTATCGTTGACGGCAACCGCTATCAATTGAATGGCCGCTATCGCTGGGTATTCGAAATGCCGGTTCCTCCGGAGGCGCCCTCCGAACCGGCAACGGCCATTGACCCGCTCGGACCCAAGGGGCCGGGCGATACGCCCGCCGCGGAAAACGACTGATCAGCCCTTTTTGGGCTCCTGCGGAACAATGCGGAGGCTGAGCTCTTTCAGTTGAGCCGGATCGGCTGCCGCCGGGGCATTCATCAACAAATCGGCGGCCTGCTGGTTCATCGGGAAAATGCAGACTTCACGCAGGTTCTTTGCTCCGACGAGCAGCATGACAATGCGGTCGACGCCGGCGGCCATGCCCCCGTGCGGCGGAGCGCCGTACTGGAAAGCCCGGTAGAGCGCGCCAAAACGCTCCTTGACCACATCCGGGCCCAGACCGGTGATCCCGAAGGCCTTGATCATGGTTTCCGGCACGTGGTTCCGGATCGAGCCGGAGGCGATTTCAAATCCGTTGCAGACGAGATCATATTGCTGGGCCTTGAGCGCCAGCAGCGCCTCGGTGCCTCCGGCTTCGGCCGCTTCCAGCGCCGCGATGCCGCCCTTGGGCATGGAGAAAGGATTGTGCGAGAAGTCGATCTTCTTGCGGTCTTCGTCCCATTCATACATCGGGAAGTCGACAATCCAGGCCAGGGCGAAGCGGTCCTGATCAACCAGATTGAGTTCCGATCCCACACGGTCCCGCGCCTTGCCGGCAAAGCTGACGAAATCCTTTGGCACGCCGGCGACAAAGAAAACGGCATCGCCATCTTCGAGGCCGAGTTGCTGTCGTATGGCAGCGGTGCGTTCTTCGCCGATATTCTTTGCCACAGGCCCCGCGCCCTCGCCGTCCCGGAAGAAGATATAGCCAAGACCCGGCTGGCCCTCCTTCTGTGCCCAGGCGTTCATGCGGTCGCAGAAAGCGCGCGATCCGCCTGACGGGGCCGGGATCGCCCAGACCTCGACCTTGGGATTCTTCTCGATCATGCCGGCGAAGACCTTGAAACCGGAACCGGCAAAATGAGCGGTGACCGCCTGCATCTCGATCGGGTTGCGCAGATCCGGCTTGTCGGTGCCATATTTGGCCATCGCCTCGTCATACGGAATTCGCGGGAATTCCGCCGTGACCGGCTTGCCGTTGGCAAAATCCTCGAAAACGGCGCGGATGACCGGCTCCATCGTGGTGAAGACGTCCTCTTCCTCGACAAAGCTCATCTCGACATCGAGCTGGTAGAATTCGCCCGGCAGGCGGTCAGCGCGCGGGTCTTCATCGCGGAAGCAGGGGGCGATCTGGAAATAGCGGTCAAAGCCGGAGACCATCAGCAATTGCTTGTATTGCTGCGGCGCCTGCGGCAGGGCGTAAAACTCGCCCGGATGGATGCGGCTGGGTACCAGGAAGTCGCGGGCGCCTTCCGGCGAGGAGGCCGTCAGGATCGGCGTGGCGAATTCGAAGAATCCGGCCGCCGCCATTTTCTCGCGCATGGCGCGGATGATGGCGACACGGCTCATGATGTTGGCGTGCAGGGTCTCACGGCGCAGATCCAGGGACCGGTATTTCAGGCGCACTTCCTCGGCCCAGTCGGGCTCGCCGAAGACCGGCATCGGCAATTCCTCGGCTGCGGATTGCACTACCACATCCTCGACACGCATCTCGATTTCGCCGGTCGGCAGGTTCGGATTGATGGTCTCCTC
>WGNH01000019.1 GCA_016124665.1 Alphaproteobacteria bacterium
ACAGCTTCGTCACCGGCATCTGCGGCCTCGGCTTCAAGCCGTCCTGCCATCCAGTTCGGTGTTTTGGTAAACCGTCCAAGAACGCTGTAGGCTACCGGGATCACAAACAGGGTAAACAGGGTTGCGACGGTTACGCCGGTGAAGATGACAACCCCGATGGTGATACGGCTTTCCGCACCGGGGCCGCTTGCCAGCATGAGTGGAGCAGCGCCAATCGCAGTCGACAGACCGGTCATGAGAATGGGGCGGAAGCGGATCTCGGCGGCATCCAGTGTTGCGGTCATGACATCCCGGCCTTCTTCCCGCAGCTGATTGGCGAACTCAACAATGAGAATGCCGTTCTTGGCCGCCAGTCCGATCAGTATGACAAGCCCGATCTGCGAATAGATGTTCAGGCTGGAGCCGATAACCTCGAGCCCGAAAAGCCCGCCCGTTACCGCCAGAGGAACAGTCAGCATGATGATCAGGGGCTGGATGAAGCTTTCAAACTGCGCGGACAGAACCAGAAAAACGATCAGCAATGCCATGCCAAAAGCGAAAAGCAGGGCGGCATTGGCTTCGAGAAACTCCTTGGCTCCTCCCAGATAAGTCGTCGAAAAGCCCGGCGCGAGTTCACGCGCGGCCCATCCATCGAGCCATTCCACGGCTTCTCCCAGCGTGTAGCCTTCGGCCAGCGTCGCGGAAACCGTGATGGCGCGCTGCCGGTCAACCCGGTTGCGGGATGAGGCCTCACCGATTTCCGTTATCGAGACAAGATTGGAAAGCGGAATGAGATTTCCTTCACGCCCGGACACGTAAAGCGTTTCGAGGTCCTGTGCGCTCGACCGTTCATCGCGGCGATTTTCCATGATCACGTTATAGGCTTCGCCCTGTTCGATGAACTGTCCCACGCGGCGCGAACCGAGATGGGTCTGAAGGGTCTGGCCGATATCGGCGACGGAAACGCCAAGATCCGCGGCGCGGTTACGGTCGATATCGACAACCAGGCGGGGGCTCGTGGGCTCATAATCCTTGCGGGCGCGCATCAGATTCGGATTGCCTTCGCGGATCGCGGCCAGCAATCGTTCGGCTTCGGCATCGAGGCTTTCATAGTCCGGTCCCTGAAGGACAAACTGGATATCGTCGCCGCCTCCGCCGCCGCGGATCGCCGAGCGCATGGAAGCAAAGGCGCGAACGCCTGTCAGCTGGCCAAAGCGGGCATTGATCTCGCCAATGATATCACTGCCGCTGCGGCGCTCATCCCAGTGCACCATGGTTCCGATAACGATGCCGGAATTATAGCCGGATCCGCCCCAGCCCGGGGCGACCACGAGAACCCGCCGCAATTCACCATTCTCGACATATTCCATCATGATGTCTTCGACTTCGGCGGCCTGCCCGGTCATGTAATCGAAGCTGGCACCCTCCGGTCCGGAGAAAAATCCGAAGAACGACCCGCGGTCCTCCGGAGGTGTCAGTTCGCCGGGCAACCGGTCGAGCAGGTATGCCGAGCCGCCTAGTGCCACCAACACAACCGGAATGATCATCCAGGGCGTCCTGACGGCAATTTCAAGACTGGAGCGGTAATTGCGGCGCGCGCGGCGGACAACTTCATTCACCCAGCGGGCCGGGCCCCGGGCCTCGCCGGATGGCTTGATCAGCTTTGACGCCATCATCGGAGACAGCGTCAACGCCACGAAACTCGACAGCATTACGGCGACCGCGATGGTCAGGGCCAGTTCATTGAAAATGCGGCCGATAAAGCCGGGCAGGAAAACCAGCGGCACAAAGACCGCAACGAGCACGGCGGTGGTGGCGATCACGGCGAAAAATACCTGGCGGCCACCCCGCAACGAGGCGAGCGCCGGACCTTCGCCCATATCGACGCGGCGCTGAATGTTTTCCAGGACAACGATGGAGTCATCCACCACCAGCCCGATGACCAGAACCAGCGCCAGAAGCGTCAGGATGTTGATGGAGAATCCGGCCGCTGCGAGGCCCGCAAAAGTGCCAATAAGGCAAACCGGCACCACAGCTGCCGGGATGATGGCGGCGCGAAAGCTGCCCAGGAAAAGATAGATCACCAGAACCACGAGCGTCGCGGCAACAAACAGTGTGCGCCAGACTTCCCGGATCGATTCCTGAATGAAGACCGTGTCATCGGAGGCGACAATCATGGTCATGCCTTCCGGCAGGCTGGCGCGAATGCGTTCAACCTCAGCGGCCACATCCTGCGCTACCTGAACAGAGTTCGCCTGGCTTTGCCTGACAAAGCCGAGACCGATCATGTTATTGCCATTGCCACGGAAAAGCGTGCGGGGTTCTTCGGCTTCGAGCGAGACATCCGCGACTTCACCGAGGCGGATGATATGCCCGCCTTCGCCGCGCCCGATGGGCAGTTGTTCAAAACTCTCAGGCTCCGAAAAGAGCCGCTCGACACGGACGACAATCTGGGTGTCCGGTGTTTCGATGGAGCCACCCGGCACTTCGACATTCTGCGTTCTCAAGGCGGTGTCGATATTGGCCACGGTCACGCCGCGTGCGGCCATGGCCTGGGGGTCGAGCCAAATGCGGATGGCATAACGCCGTTGACCGCCGATACGGACGCGGGCGACGCCATCGATCACGCTGAAGCGGTCCAGCATGGTGCGTTCGGCAAAATCGGATAATTCTTCCGACGTCAGCCGGTCCGACATCAGCGCATACCACATGAATGGACGGGCATCGGAATCCTGTTTCTGGATCTCGATCTGCTCGACTTCCGGCGGCAGGCGGTCCGAGATACGTGAAACTGCATCGCGCACATCATTCGCCGCCGCTTCGATATCACGGCTGAGATCAAAGGTGATCGAGATGTTGGCATTGCCATCGCGCGAGGACGACTGGATCAGCTCGATACCGTCGATTCCGGACAGCTGATCTTCGATGACCTGCGTGACGCGGTTCTCTACGACTTCAGCATTTGCACCGGGATATTCAGCCTGTACCGAGACAATCGGTTGATCAACATCGGGCAATTCCCGCAGCGGCAATTGCCTCAGCCCCAATACGCCAAAAACGATGATCAGGGCGCTGGCCACGAAGGCCAGAACCGGGCGGCGGACAGCTGCATCGGAAAGCGTCATGGCTGACTCACCAGAGCGCTGGCAGCCTCCCCGGCCAGCGGCCGGGCGGGCCCGAGCCGCTCGACGATCTCGACAGGCATTTGATCACGCACACGGTGCACGCCTTCCGCGACGATCAGATCGCCGACAGACAAGCCATCTGTCACTTCCACCCAATTGCCGATGCGGCCACCGAGTTCGACGGTTTGTTGACGCAAAACGGGTGGGCTTCCGGTTTCATCAATGACGAAAACAAAGCTCTGATCCAGATAACGTGTGATCGCAGACCCGGGAATGGCCGGCCGCGAGCGGACGTCCTGGCGCATTTCGACCGTCATCAATTGTCCGGGCCGCAAATGCCCGTCGTCATTATTGATTTCGGCGCGAACTGTCACCGTGCGCGTGACCGGATCAATCCGGCTACCGATCTGGGCAATTGTGCCCGTGAACACTTCGTCCGGGTAGGCGGATGTCCCGGCCGTGATTTCCTGCCCTGGCGACAGCACCGACAGGAAGCGCTCCGGCACTGAGAAATCAAGTTTGATTATCGAGGTGTCATCCAGCGTTATGATCGGATCGCCGGGCCGGACCAGACTGCCCAGGCTGACTTCGCGCAACCCGACGACGCCCGAGAATGGGGCACGGATGATCCGGTCGGCAAGCCGTGCCTCAATCGAATTGACGCGGGCAACGGCGCGCTCGACGGCTGCATTGGCTTCATCCAGTCGCTGACGTGGTGCAATGCCGCGTTCGATCAGTCCCTCGACCCGCTCGAGTTCGCGACGGGCTTCGCGCAGAGTTGCCCGGGCTTCGGAGAGGTCAGCGGCTTCCTCGGTGTCGGTGAGTTCGACCAGGATATCACCTTCTGCCACTTGCTGTCCGGACTCGAAATTGACGCGCGAGATCGTTTCGGCGACTTGTGATGTCACTGTTACGGTCTCATTGGCTCCGGCTGTGCCAAGTGCTTCGACAATATCGGCAAAGGTCTGCTGGCTCACCGAGTACGCGGCCACAGGTGTGGCACCGCCCCGGAAACCGCTATCGGCAGAATCTGAATGACTAATCGACCGGAAGACAACAATGGCGGTCATGGTAATAAAGACGCCAAAAACAATGATAAGAGTGGTTGCGCGTTTCATGGATCCTCCGGCGTCGAAGATGCGCCAATAAAGCGGAATATCAAGTCAGATAGCCGCTGCGCTGCATATGGAGACAGGCAGATGTCGTCAATTGTTCGTGAGGGCAAAGGGAGCGGCGCTATTTCTTCTGCAATTGCTGTTCATCAGGATCGGGGTTCATTCGCGAGGCCCGTTTGCGCCACTGATCACGCGCAAGCGCCTGCAAGTCTTCGATGCTGTCGGCCTCATCGGTAATCTCGAGCCCCAGCAGTGTTTCAACCAGATCCTCGATTGTCACCACACCTGCGGTGCCACCAAAATCGTCGGAGACAACAGCAATGTGCCGGTTGCTGCGGAGCAAAATCTCGAACAGTGCCTGCAGGCTGTCCGCTTCATCGACATGGGCGATAGCGCGTCTCAAAGCGGAAAGCGGCGTATCCAACCGGTCTTCCAGAGCGGCCAGAAGAATGTCGGTCTTCAACACAAAGCCGGTAATCGTATCGACGTCGCCATCATATATGGGCAGACGTGAGAAGGGAATCGACGCCAGTTTTCCGGCGACGGATTCAACGCTTTCCGTTTCATCAAACGCTTCCACCACTGTACGCGGCGTCATGATGTCACGAGCGGTCAGCGCGTCGAAGCGGAGAAGGTTGGCCACAATCGCTGACTGGTTTTTCGCAATTACACCTTGTTGCTGGCTGATGCGGGCCATCGCCACGATTTCCTCGCGGCTGACCTTATCGTGTTGGCGGTGCGCAATCATCCAGCTGATCGCTTCGGACAGTTTCACCAACGGCCACATTGACCAGATCAAAGGGGGCAGAAGCCGTGTCGTAAGTGGTGTGAGCGCTTTCCAGTAGGTCGCTCCAAGCGTTTTCGGGATGATCTCTGACACCACCAGAATCAACAGTGTAAGGACGGCTGAAAATATGCCGACACCGGCATCTCCGAAGACATGAGCGGCCTGCGCGCCGGCTGCTGTAGCGCCCACGGTGTGGGCCACAGTGTTCAGACTGAGAATGGCGGCCAGCGGCCGGTGCACGTCAAGCTTCAGGGCCTTGATCCGTGCTGAGATGCGGGGCGAGCGTTCCTCGAGCGCGGCTATATGTGCGGGCGTGACGGAAAGAAACACCGCTTCAAGGATCGAACACAGGAATGAAACACCCACTGCGAGCAGCACAAATAGAATTAGAAGAGTCATTTGAATCCATACGGGTACTCTACCGGTGTGGCAGCGTTCAACATGTAACACGCGGAGGCACAATCACCAGCCGGTTCAGCCAGAGTATTTGATGAAGGATTTTAAATGCCGTGCTCATTCATGTGTGCGGACCATTTTTGCCGGACGCGCGCTCTCCGGCATTCAGTTCATCTTGAGCACGGGCCTATTGACAATGGAGACCCCCTGAAGGCCTAATCGGTGATGGTGTGTATTTAACAACACCGAAATTCCGGATTGAAATCATCAAGCCTGACCTTGAAAGGCAAATGAATATCACAAGATGTCAGTCAGCGCTTTGATACGATTTATGGCAGCGTCAGGCTTTATGCGGTTGATATTTCTAGCGGGCCTGCTTGCCTTGCCTGTGGGCAATACAGCCAATGCCTACAATATGGACGTCATGGTCAGCACCCAGATGGAAATGCCGGAGGATTGCGCGCACGGCATGACGGATTCCGGGGGTGGCCAGGTATCCACACCCGTGGCCCCCGCGAAGCGCGATAACTGCTGTATTGATTGTGACATGCCAGATTGTGCCTCTCCGGCTTCTGCATACGGATATGGGCTGTTCATTTCCGGTTCGGCTCCTTTCAGGTTGATGCGCTCGGATTGTGTTCGCCTCTCCGCCGGAGCCCTTCCCATTGCAGTGCTGGCTGATACGCCTAAGCGTCCTCCACGCACGTAACGGTTCTGCCTTTTGGCAGTTTCGTTGTTACGATGCATGGAGAGAGTGAATGCACACCCCTGTTCTGGCCGTTCTGGCCCTGTTGGCTTCGGACCCCGCCCCGTCCGCGCCCCCGCTTACCTTGGCCGAAGCCGTAGTGATTGCGCAGCAAACGGCTGAACCCTCTATCGAGGCGTTTGAAGCGCGTGCCCTGGCTGCCGAAAGCCGCGGCCGTGCGGCCGACACGCGTCCGGACCCGGTGATTGCTGCCGGGCTGGCAAGCATTCCCGCAACGGATCTGGATATCAATCGGGAACCCATGACCCAGGCACGTGTGGGACTCCGCCAGATGTTTCCGAGAGGCGATACTCGCCGTCTTGATCGCGAACAGCAAATGGCCGAGGCCCGCGCTCTTCGTGCAAACGGAGACCGGACCGAACGGATGATCCAACAATCGGTCCGGGAAGCCTGGCTCGAAATGTATTATGTGGACCGGGCAACGGAACTCACACGTGCGAGATTGCAGGCCGTCCGGGACCTCGCCGAGATGGCACTTTCCGCCTACTCAACCGGCCGTCAGAATAGCCATGATGTGACCCGTATCGGACTTGAATCCAGCATGTTGGAGGCTCGTCTGATTGATCTCGAAAGACAGCGGGAGCAGGGCGTCGCGGATTTGAGCCGTTATCTGCCTTCCGCGGCCGCGCGCCGTCCCTTGCCCCCGGAATTGCCGGTTTTGCCGGTCCTGCCAGTATCGGAAAGTGTGACGGAACGTCTGATCCATCACCCGGAAATCATGGCGCACAATGCGCGGATCGAGGTTCACGAGGCTGGTGTGGATCTCGCGCGTCAGGCCTTCCGGCCGGCCTGGGCGCTCGAAGCTGGATATGGTGTTCGTGGCAGCCGGTCAGACCTCGCGAGTGTTGGTGTCAGTGTGCAAGTCCCGCTTTTTGACCGCACCCGCCAGACCGAAGGTGTCGCCTCGGCAAGGGATCTCCGGCATGCCGCAGAACTGGAACGGGATGCCGCGCTGCGCGAATTCCACAGGCAATTTGAGCGGGAGCTGGCCCAGCTCCGACGGTTGCAGGAAAGCGCAGAAATATACGACACGGCCGTGATTCCACAGGCGCAGGAGACGGCTGCTGCTGTGCTGTTGGCCTATCAGGAGGAGCAGGCCGATTTCGCGGAGCTGATCCGCTCGGAACTGGCCCATCTCGATGCTCAGCTGGTTCTTTTACGCATTCGCGTTGACGCGCTGAAAGCGCAATCGCGCCTGCTCTATCTGACAGGAGATTTCTGATGCTGCGGCCTCAACCAATCCTGATGGTTGCAGCATTGCTGCTGGGTGCGGCACTGGGTGCTGTTGCGATGCTGTTTGTTCGGGCGGACACCTCCGCCGGGACCGGACAAGGCGAAGAGCGCCGCATTCTCTACTGGGTGGCTCCGATGGATCCGAATTTCCGCCGCAATGAACCGGGCCGTTCGCCGATGGGAATGGAGCTTGTCCCGGTTTATGAAGGTGAAGAGCCGGAAGGGTCGTCATCCTTTGTCGAAATTGACCCGCGGGTGGTCAATAATATCGGTGTCCGCACTGCGCGTGCACAAAGGGCCGAGTTTGCGCTCACCTTCGCGGCCGTCGGCTATGTCCAGCCGATTGATGAAAATACGTCAGTCGTTGATGTCCGCGCTCCGGGATGGATCGAAAGTCTGCGAGTGGCAGCGGTTGGCGATCAGGTTGCGCTTGGCGATGCCCTGTTCTCGATCTATGCGCCAGAGATTGCCACGGCCCAAAGCGAGTATCTGCAAGCCTTACGCTCCGGCCGACAGGCCATGATCGATGCGTCGGCCTCACGCCTGAGGGCGCTGGGTTTGACCCAGGGCCAGATAGATGCACTGGCACAGCGTGGCCGTGCCACCCTCCAGACCAGCCAGTTCTCACCACGCTCCGGGATCGTTACGGAAATGTCTGTCCGGGAGGGCGCCTATGTGCAGCCCGGCGACCAGATCATGACGATTGCCGATCTGTCCGATATCTGGGTCAGGGTGGATGTCTTCGAAGACCGCATCGCAAATATTTCAGCCGGCGATACGGTTCGGATATCGACAGATGCGCAACCGGGGCGGATCTGGACCGGAGCGGTCGAATATATCTACCCGACGGTTGATCCGGTCAGCCGGACGATTTCGGTCCGGGTGCGTCTGGAAAATGCGGATTTCAGCCTGCGTCCGGGCATGTTTGTCAGCGCTCGAATCGATGCCTCTCCGCGGACAGGTGTATTGACCGTCCCACGTGAGGCAATCATCCGGTCCGGCCAGTCAGATCGCGTGATCATCAGCGTAGGGGAGGGCCGTTTCCGGCCGGTTCGTATAGTCACGGGCGCAGAAGCCAATGACAGGGTGGAGATCCTCTCGGGGCTGGAGGACGGCGAAAACGTCGTCGTATCCGGGCAGTTCCTGATTGACTCCGAGGCCAGCCTGCAGGGCGTCATGTTGCGGATGGCGCCGCCCGGCGAAACCGCCGGTCCAGCGGCCCCCTCTGATCTCCCGCCTTCGCCGCCTATTGCCGAGGGAACAGGAATTGTCGATTCCCTGATGCCCGGGCATGGCATGATCGATATCTCGCACGACCCGATCGAGGCGCTCGGCTGGCCGGCGATGAGCATGTCCTTCCGGACACTCGATGCCGTGTCTCTTGACAATATTGCCGCCGGTGACCGGGTCCGCTTCTCCCTGACACAGTCGGACGGGAACTGGCGCATCAGCGTCATTGAAGCGGCGGATGCACATCAGGTTGATCATGAATCATCCGGTCAGGAGACGGCTGAAACGGACAGGCCATCCGGTGATGGAGACGGTCAATGATCGGCGCCATTATCCGCTGGTCGATCTCCAACCGTCTGGTTGTGATATTGCTGGCGCTCTTCCTGACCGCTGGCGGCCTCTGGTCTCTGTCCCGGACACCGCTGGATGCCATTCCGGATCTTTCCGACGTGCAAGTGATCATCAAGACCACCTATCCCGGCCAGACTCCGCAGGTGGTCGAGGACCAGGTCACCTATCCATTGACGACAGCCATGCTGGCGGTTCCGGGGGCGCAGACCGTACGGGGCTATTCTTTTTTCAATGACAGCTATGTCTATGTCATATTCGAGGACGGAACCGATCTCTACTGGGCCCGCTCCCGTGTCCTCGAATATCTGAGCCAGGTTGCACCCACACTCCCTGAAGGCGCGTCGCCGGCACTGGGTCCGGACGCAACGGGCGTGGGGTGGATCTATCAGTATGCGCTGGTCGACCGGACCGGCGAACATGATCTCTCCCAATTGCGAAGCCTTCAGGACTGGTTCCTGCGGTATGAGTTGCAGACGCTTGAGGGCGTTGCCGAAGTCGCGTCGATTGGCGGTATGGTACGGCAGTACCAGGTCGTCGCAGATCCCGACCGGCTGCGCGCATACGGCATACCTCTGTCCCATTTGCGAATGGCGATCCAGCGCGGCAACCAGGAAACCGGCGGCCGGGTGATCGAAATGGCCGAAGCCGAATATATGGTCCGCGCATCGGGCTATATTACCGGCGAAGATGATCTGCGGGCCATACCCGTCGGACTCAGCGAAAATGGCACACCTATTCTGCTCGAAGATGTCGCGGACATCGGCATCGGCCCCGAATTGCGGCGGGGCGTGGGCGAACTCAATGGTGAAGGTGAAGTCGCCGGAGGTGTCGTCATCATGCGTTATGGCGAGAATGCGCTGGCCACGATCGAGCGGGTCGAGGAGCGCCTCCACCAACTCCAGGATTCGCTGCCGGAGGGTGTCGAGATTGTCGTCACCTATAACCGGGCGGGATTGATCGAACGGGCGATCGATTCGCTTATGGAAAAACTGTTCGAGGAATTCCTGATCGTCATCATTGTCTGCGCGATCTTCCTGTTTCACTTCCGGTCGTCGCTGGTTGTCCTGTTCAGCCTGCCGGTCGGAATCCTGACCGCATTCATTGTCATGCACATGCAGGGCATCAACGCCAATATCATGTCGCTGGGCGGCATTGCCATTGCTATCGGAGCGATGGTGGATGCGGCCATTGTGATGATCGAAAACCTGCACAAGCATATCGAACGCGAACCGCTGACGCGGGAAAATCGCTGGCGCATCGTCAGTGAAGCCGCAAGCGAGGTCGGACCGGCGCTGTTCTTCTCCCTTTTGATCATCACGGTGAGTTTTGTGCCGATCTTTGCCCTGGAGGCCCAGGAGGGGCGGCTCTTTCATCCTCTGGCCTATACGAAGACCTACGCGATGGCGGCAGCTGCGGGCCTGTCGATCACCCTCGTTCCGGTGCTCATGGGATGGTTCGTGCGCGGGAAAATCGTGCCCGAGCACAAAAACCCGATCAATCGCGGCCTGATCGCCGGCTACAGGCCATTCATCAACACCGTGCTCAAGTACCCCTGGATGATGCTTCTTGCGGCCGCTCTGGTTCTGGCCAGCGCCTATATTCCCTACTCACGGATGGGAAGTGAGTTCATGCCCGATCTGGACGAGGGCGACCTGCTTTACATGCCGAGTGCCTATCCGGGCGTCTCGGTTAGTGAAGTGGCTGAAATTCTTCAACAGACCAACCAGCTGATCATGACCGTGCCGGAGGTGCTCACCGCTCATGGCAAGGCCGGCCGGGCGGACACGGCGACCGACCCTGCCCCTCTGACCATGATCGAGACAACCATCCAGTTGCGGCCACGTGATGAATGGCGTCCGGGGGTCACGATGGACGATATCCGGGCCGAGCTGGATGCGCTGATCGATATTCCCAGCCTGACCAATGTCTGGATCATGCCGATCCGGAATCGCATCGACATGCTGGCGACCGGAATAAAAACGCCTGTCGGGATCAAGGTGTCGGGACCTGATCTCGATGTCATCGCCGAGATCGGCCAGGAGATAGAAGCAGTGATCAGCGATGTGCCCGGCACAGCATCCGTCTATGCCGAACGGGTCACGGGCGGACGCTTTGTCAATATCGATGTCGACCGGGCCGAAGCCGCGCGTTTCGGACTGAATATCGCGGATGTGCATGAATTCGTGGCCAGTGCGATTGGCGGCATGACCATCACAGAGAGCGTTGAGGGCCTTGAACGCTATCCCGTCAACCTTCGCTATCCGCGTGATTACCGTGGCTCGCCCGACGAACTCCGCGCCTTGCCCATGATCACACCGACGGGAGCAGAAATTCCGCTGGGACGGGTGGCGGACATCTCCATTTCCGGCGGTCCCGGCGTGATCCGCAGCGAGAATGCGCGCCTCAATGGGTGGATCTATATTGATATATCCGGCGTGGATATCGGGACCTATGTTGCCGCGGCGCAGGAAGCCGTTTCCGACCGGATCGATTTACCACCGGGATATTCGATCAGCTGGTCTGGGCAGTATGAGTTCATGCAGCGAGCTCAACAGAGATTGTCACTGGTCGTGCCCCTGACCCTGGCCATCATCGTTTTACTCCTGTTCCTCAATTTCAGACGGATCATTCCGGTTCTGCTCATCCTCGGAACCCTGCCACTGTCACTGGTCGGGGGCTTCTGGCTTCTGGATCTGCTGGGCTACAACATGTCTGTCGCCGTCGGCGTCGGGTTCATCGCCCTGGCCGGCGTGGCGGTTGAGATCGGCGTTATCATGATCGTCTATCTTGAACAGGCGCTGGACCGCCGTAAAGCACAAGCTGTCGCCGAGAACCGGGCACTTGATCTGGATGATATACGCGAGGCGGTCATTGAGGGGGCCTTGCTCCGCGTCCGCCCGATAATGATGACGGTGGCCGTGATTATCGCCGGACTTTTGCCGATCATGCTGGGCAGCGGTACGGGCTCGGAGGTCATGCGGCGGATTGCGGCGCCGATGGTTGGCGGCATGACCAGCGCAACCCTGTTGACCCTGCTCGTGATCCCGGCAGCGTTCCTGATCTGGCAAGGCCTGGTGCTCAAAAAGCAGGGCAACCGTCTGCCGGTATCATCCGGTGACCCTGAAACTGGCTGAGAAGATGTCAATCAGCGCGCAGGCCTGACTGGGCGACAGGTTGAGTGGCGGAGAGGATGGGATTCGAACCCACGATACGCTTTTGACGTATACTCCCTTAGCAGGGGAGCGCCTTCGACCACTCGGCCACCTCTCCACTGGCGGGTTTAGCCGCACCACACTACCGGGATCAAGCGCCGATGACGGTTGTCGCGTTGGGGAGAATTTAACCTTGGAAGTCTAGGGTCGGATTCAGGTGGGAAACAATATCGGACGGGACGCCTGATGAACCGGATCAACTGGAAATCAGCAGGGATGACATTTCTGGTCGCGGTCTTTATCGCGTCATTCGCTGCTATTGCCGGATATATAAGCCTTGAGCCCTATTTCGAGCGCAAGGTCATGGAAAGCAGCGCGTTGCATATCGAAGAGCGCGCCAATCGCCAGCGGGCCCTGTTTTCTGATGTGCAGGCCATCGAATACGCCACGGGGCGCAGCTTCGCGCGGCGGCTGGCCGCAATGGAGGGGCTGGATGTTTCGGCAGAATTCAACTGGCTGTTCCCGGAATTTGGTGATGGCACCCGCCGTTCTCGCCCCGAATTGTTCGATGGATATCGCGATGGGGACGGTGATTTTGTCCATGGAATCGGTGCTTTCATATCAGATGTCGACGTATCGCCTGAGCGCCAGCGGCGCCTGATCGCCGCCTATCATACAGTGCGTCAGCATGGCGAAGCCAATGCCGGGCATTTCGACAATCTGAATTTCGTGACGCCGGACAATGATCTGGTCATCTATGCGCCGCAGCGCGATGATCGCCTGGAATTTTACCGCCGCGAAGCGCCTGCCGATTTCGATTTCCAGTCGGAAGATCTTGCCCGGATTGTATCCCCCGCCAATAACCCCATGGGAGTTACGCGCTGTACGCAATTGTCGCGCCTGCTCTATGTGCGTGACGGCGTGGCGCTGACCACCGGCTGCCATTTCCCGGTCAGGGTTTCGGGCCGGCATATGGGCGCGTTCGGGATCACGATTTCGATGCAGAATTATCTGGCCAATGCCATCATCGACGCCGAGGAAAATGCCAGCAACATGATCATGACACGGGATGGCAGTCTGATTGCGCATCAGGCCTTGCTGTTCCAGGACGTCCTTACGCCGGAAGCGGTGACTGTGGCGGAATCGATCGCCCATCCCGGGCCGATTGCCGAAGCCATACGCAATTCGGGGCGCGATTCGGGCGTGTTCCAGACCGATGACGGACGGCTGGTTGCCTTTGCGCGCATCGAAACACCGGGTTGGTATTTTGTTATCACGCGTCCGGCCTGGCTCATTCACGCGCGTGCTTCGCAAGTGGCGGCATTGATCTTCGCCTTTTCCTTCCTGGGGGTCTTCACCCAGGCGATCATTCTTGCGATCTATCGCTGGCAAAGGCGCCGGACCCGGACCCAGCTCCGCTCTGGTGGCCATCTGGCAGGCGTTTGACGAGCGGCTTTGCGTTTTTGGGGGTAGCCGGGCGGGCAGGACAAGGCTAAGAGGCGCGCGCAATCCCTCTGGCCCTTTCGAGTTCCGCCCATGTCCGTTGCACCGGAAAAACTGCGTAATATCGCCATTGTCGCTCACGTCGATCACGGCAAGACCACACTCGTTGACCAACTCCTGAAACAATCGGGTACCTTCGGCGACCGCGTCGAAACCACCGAGCGGATGATGGATTCCAACGATATCGAAAAAGAGCGCGGGATCACGATTCTGGCGAAGAACACGGCTGTGACGTGGCGGGACTGGCGGATAAACATCATTGATACACCCGGGCACGCGGATTTCGGTGGTGAAGTCGAACGTGTTCTGTCGATGGCGGATTCGGTGCTCCTGCTGGTGGATGCTGTCGACGGACCGATGCCACAAACCGCTTTTGTTACGCGCAAGGCTCTGGAACGGGGGCTCAATCCGATCGTCGTCGTCAACAAGATCGACCGTCCGGGGGCACGCCCCGACTGGGTGGTCGACCAGACATTCGATCTGTTCGACCGGCTCGGGGCCAATGACGAACAGATGGATTTCCCGGTTGTTTTTGCGTCGGCCCTGAACGGGTTTGCCGGCCTGGATGCCGAAAACCCTGACGCCGACATGACCCCGCTCTTCCAGATGATTGTTGATCATACACCGCCGCCGCCTGTCGATCTCAACGGGCCGCTTCAGCTGCAGGTCAGCGCGCTGGATTATTCCAGCTATACCGGGGTGATCGGCATTGGCCGGATCCGCCGCGGGACACTGTCCAGGAACCAGCCGGTCATGGTCATTGATGCGGAGGGCAAGACGCGCCGTGGGAAAGTCCAGCAGGTGTTCGGATTTCACGGGCTGGAGCGCATCGAGATGAACAGCGCGAGCGCGGGCGATATCATCACCTTCACCGGACTCGATCCGCTGAAGATTTCGGACACGGTTTGCGCGCCCGAACAGGTGGAGGCATTGCCGCCGCTGACGGTGGATGAGCCGACCATTGCCATGACGTTCCAGGTCAATGACAGCCCGTTTGCGGGCCGGGAAGGCCAATATGTCACCAGCCGCAATCTGGGTGAACGCCTCCAGCGTGAGCTGATCCACAATGTGGCCCTGCGCGTGCAACAGCTTGATGACGCTGACAAGTTCAAGGTTTCGGGCCGTGGCGAATTGCATCTCTCGGTGCTGATCGAGAATATGCGCCGCGAGGGCTTTGAGCTGGCCATTTCGCGTCCCCAGGTCCTGACCCGGGAAATCGACGGTGTTCTGTGCGAGCCATGGGAGACGCTGGTTGTGGATCTTCCTGAGGATTCGCAAGGCGCGATCATGGAAAAGCTGGGCGAACGCAAGGGCCAGCTGAAAAACATGACACCGGACGGGCAGGGCCGGGTGCGTCTTGATTACGAGATCCCGACCCGCGGCCTGATCGGTTTCCGGTCAGACTTCCTGACGGCGACGTCGGGGGCCGGTCTGATGTTCCACACATTTGATCATTATGCGCCCCGGGCGCCGGGTGAGATCGGCCAGCGCCGGAATGGCTCGCTGGTCTCGATGGTGGACGGCAAGGCTCTGGCCTATGCGTTGTGGAATCTGCAGGAGCGCGGCAAGCTCTTCATCGGGCATGGCACAGAAGTCTATGAAGGCATGATCATCGGCATTCACAGCCGCGATAATGATCTGCCGGTGAATCCGACCAAGGGCAAGCAGCTGACCAATATCCGGGCGGCCGGTACGGACGAGGCCGTGGTTCTGACCACGCCGGTCCGGACGACACTCGAATTTGCTCTGGAATTCATCAATGATGACGAGCTGGTCGAAGTGACGCCGGAGTCGATCCGGATCCGGAAACGCTGGCTGAAGGAGCACGAGCGGAAGAAGGCCGGACGCGCCTCCGCTGCCTGAGGCTTTTAATCATTCTGAACAAAAGGTTTACGTCAGCCCGCGACTCACTTCAAACATGGGTTGTAACGGCCAGAAAGGCTGTACAACTCAGAAGAGGAGATGAGTATGTTGAAGATCAAAGCTCTGCGGAAGTCCGCTCCGAAAGCCAAGCGCGTTCTGTACTGGGACTAACGGTTTTCTATCAAGCGCCCCGCAGTCTCCACCCGGCTGCGGGGCGTTTTTGTTTGAGGAGACACCGTGCGCACTTTATTCGCCGGACTCGGGACTGACGCCGAAGCACGGTTTGCGGGTGCAGGGCGTTCTCCAGCGGCTTTCCCGCAGATCGCCGCCGCACTTCTCGATGAATGGGACTTACCCAACCGTTTGTCGCTTGCAGAGGTCTGGGAGGCAGCGGCTTCGGGAGATCTGGCGGGCCTGGGCGATCAATCGAAGCCCGGCCTGGTTCCGCTTTTCAGCGGTGCCAATGTCAGGATTGTCGGTCATCTGTGGAGTGACGCCGCCGACCGCCTGCACCAGCATGACTGGACAGGCGCATTTCAGGTGCTGGAGGGGCAATCCTTCAACTCGGTTTATGATTTCGAAGCGGCACGCGAGATTGACGAATTTACGGCCGGGACATTGTCGCGGCGTACCTTCGACGTGTTCAGTCCCGGCCATATCCAGCCTGTCGAAGAGGGAAGGTCGCTCATACACAGCGTTGTTTACTGCGAAAAGCCCGGATTCGCCATCAGCCTGAGAGTGGCGGGTGGGGGGCCAAGGGGCGCGTACGAATATCTGCGGCCCGGTCTGCGGAGCCCGTCGCATCGCCGCCGGGACGGCAGCGCCGCGCAGATCGACCTCCTGTCGCAGGCATTACAGGTTGATCCGGCGGCGTATGAGGACAAATTCTCCGCCCTCGCGGAAGGGCTGGACGAGGCCGGGTTGATCCGCCTGCTGGATGCCGCCGCTTTCGACAGCCTGCCGATCCCGGAAACGGTTATCGAAACCACCCTGAATCGTCTGCCCGATGGTGGGCTGATCCTGGCGTCGCTGGACGACATCGAACGCAGTGACAAGACGCGTGAATTGCTCGGTGAGCATGATCATCCGAAAATCCGCACCTTCATCTGTGCCCTGTTTCACAGCGAAAGCCGCCGTGAGTTAAACGAGACCCTGCGAATTGCCGGTTTTGCCGATCCTGTTGTCGAATCCGGACGCGCCTTGTCGGCGCTGATCGTCGATGATGAGGCGGGCGAATTGCCGCCGGATTATCTGGTGCAGGCTTTGGGTGAATCGGCGCTGACCGGGGATGTCGGGAATGCCATTGCCGTCATGCGCACACAGGCGGCGGGCGCGCCCTTGCTGGATGCGCATAGCCAGTTTGTTGGCGAAGCATTCGAAGCGATGGAAGAGGCACCGGTCTTCCGATGCCTCTTCACTGCCTGATCAGTCGGCGGAGCGCTGTTCATCCCGCAGGGCGCGGAACTCATTGCCCTCATACCAGTTCGGCCATTCCTCAATGTTGGCGATGCGCTCACCCAGACGATAGAGCAGGGTGGCGTCGCGGGCGAGGCCGTCGAAATCCCAGTCATAACTGAATTCGTCTTCGGGACCGTGATAGGCGTTGGCGCGATAGGCGGCGCTCAACTCCTCGACATGACCGGCACCGAGCTCGGTATTTACCGAGCCGGTATCCGCGTAGATCATCGGCACACCGCGTTTTGCGAGCGAAATGTGATCCGAACGGTAGAAATAGCCGGCTTCCGGATTGGGATCCGGTGACAATGTCCGGTCCTGGGTTTCGGCGACGGCAGCGAGATGGTCTTCCAGTTCCGATGCGCCATAGCCGATCACCACGATGTCGCTGGTCGGCCCGGTCGGCAGCATGCCGTCCATGTTGAGGCCACCCACAGTCTGCGAGAAGGGCACCAGCGGATCAGTGGCGTAATATTCCGAGCCCAGCAGACCGGACTCCTCGGCGGTAACAGCGACGATGATGACCGAACGCTCCGGCGGATTGGCGGCAAAGGCCTGACCGATTTCCAGAATCGAGCTTGTGCCCGTGGCATTGTCCACAGCGCCATTATAGATGACATCTTCCTCCGGATCATCGCTGGCCCGCGTGCCGATATGGTCCCAGTGGGCCATGTAGAGCACGTATTCGTCCGGACGTTGCGTGCCGCGGACAATGCCGGCGACATTCCGGGAATCGAGGAATTCGTGGCTTGTGACCAGTGTGGCATTCACTTCAGCGCCGGGAATTTCAACCGGTTCAAACCCGGGCTGGTGCGCAGATTCAACCATAGCATCGAAATCAAGCCCCGTTGCCGCGAAAAGCTCGCGGGCGCGATCATTGGTGATCCAGCTTTCCGATCCGACAAAGGGCGTCGAGCCTTCCGGGCGCTGCAGGTCGAATTGCGGGCCGGACCAGGAGCCCGAGACGACATTCCAGCCATAGCTGGCCGCTTCCGTCTCGTGGATGATGATGACGGCTTCCGCGCCCTGACGGGCCGCTTCCTCATATTTGTAGGTCCAGCGGCCATAATAGGTCATGGCATTGCCATTGAAGAGATCGGGATCGCCTGAAGCAAAGCCCGGATCATTGATCAGCATGACCACTGTGCGGCCTTCCACATCCAGGCCTTCATAATCATTCCAGCCATATTCCGGGGCGACAATGCCGTATCCGACAAAAACCAGATCGGAATTTTCAATTTCGACCACGGGTTCGATGCGGCGCGTGCCATAGACCACGTCTTCCAGATAGGTCAGGCCCATCGGCTCGCCATTGATCGAGATGTCAAAGCGGGACGCGGTTGTCTGCAGCGTGGCTTCGACCAGCGGGACGCGCTGGAACCAGGTGCCGGCATCGCCACCGGGCTCCAGACCTGCACTGGCCATTTCATCAGCAATCCACTGGCTGGCCATGATGCCGCCCGGCGTTGCCGGCGCGCGGCCCTCGAATTCATCAGAGGCCAGCGTCTGGATCCGCCAGGCCAGATCCTCGCCGGTGATCGCAGCGCTCGTCTCCTGCGGTGCCGGCCGGGCATTGGGATCAATGCGCTCGGGCTGGACCGCGTCTTCTGAAGACGTGTCATCGGATGTTACGGCTTCGCCTGTGGCATCCGCGTCCGGATCTGTGACGGGCCCCGAACAGGCTGAGAGCGCGAGGGCTGCCAGTACGGGTGCGATATAATAGGTTTTCATAGCAGTTTCTCCGATTTCAGTATCAGCCGGTGACGCCGCCGACGGTTGGCAGGGCGCACAAATCCGTCATGCGCCAGCCTTGAGCGGTCTGGATCATATCGCAGCGGAAATAATCCTGACGCGCGACGCCGGGCAGGCGCACGGCCTCATCCGGTGCAAAAGTGA
>WGNH01000042.1 GCA_016124665.1 Alphaproteobacteria bacterium
CCGGCCTATGAATTCGCAATGATCATGGAAACCGATCTGCGCCGCCGGAAAATCCGCGACCAGGTCCCGATGACATTCGTGACGTCAGAGCCCTATATCGGCCATCTCGGCCTTGACGGTGTGGGCGACACCAAGGGACTGCTGGAAAGCGAGATGCGCGACCGGCATATCAAGTGGATCACCTCGGCCCGCGTGAAAAAGGTCGAGGCCGGTGTCATGCATGTCGAGGAGGTTGCAGCCGACGGTTCGGTCAAGAAGACCCATGAACTGCCCTTCAAATACTCCATGATGTTGCCCGCTTTTCGCGGTATCGAGGCGGTTCGGGATATCGAGGGTCTGGTCAATCCGCGTGGCTTCGTCATTGCCGATCACACCCAGCAGAACCCCACATTCAAAAATGTATTCTCCGTCGGGGTCTGCGTGGCCATTGCGCCGGTCGAGACCTATGCCGTTCCGGTGGGCGTGCCCAAGACCGGTTTCATGATCGAATCCATGGTGCATGCGGCCGCAAAAAACATCCGCGCCCTGATCGACGGCAAGGAGCCGCGCAACGAGGCCACCTGGAATGCGGTCTGCATTGCCGATTTCGGCGATGGTGGTGTCACTTTTGTCGCCATGCCGCAAATCCCGCCCCGCAATGTGAACTGGTCCGCGGATGGCGGCTGGGTCCATCTGGCGAAAGTGGCATTCGAGAAATACTTCCTGGGCAAGATCAGACGCGGCGTCGGCGAGCCCTTCTATGAAAAGGCCGTCTTCGACATGCTCGGTGTGCACAAGATCAAGTCCAACCCGGACTAGCCGGTCATGCTGGCGGGGAGGCTCAGGCCTTCCCGCTCATTGTCCCAGATCATCGAGATGATGCGCCACTTGCCGCTTTCATCCCTGTAGAACTGGATGGAATTGATCCCGCGCCGCTCCGGTCTGGCGCTATTAAGGTCGTTGCGGGCTTCATAGCTTGACCACGCATGCGCCATATTGCCGAACACCTGCACCTCGCAGGCAAGCTCGATTTCGTGAAACGCTGTCTCGTTGAAGAAAGGCGTGACATTTTCCCGGTAGGCTTCCGGCGACATGATAGTCGCATATGGCTTTCCGCTTTCATCAATTCCGGTGCGGATTTGCCGGCAATCGGGATGAAAGTAATCGTATTGCTTCGACCAGTCGCGCGGACCGGCCGGGCCGGAAATCATGGCATAGATGGCGCGGACCACATTGCGGATCTCGGCTTCATCGCTCACGCATCACCCTCCGGTTTGACAAGCCCGGGCAGACCATCGATCGATTCCGCATTGCTCGCATAGCGCCGCTCGCGCCAGTCTTCGTCGCTGCGATGGGCGTTCGTGCGGATCAGCTGGTCGCGCTCTCCTGCAAACTCGTAGAAAGGCACGCCCCAGCCACAGGAATCCTGGATGCGGGTGATATCTGCCGTGATGATGGCGCGCGCTTTGGGAAAGTCCGGAAACAGCGCCAGCTTCTCGTCAAATCCCGGCTCGTCAAAACAGATCGCTTCGCCCTGGCCGTAGAGACGCAGAATATTGGCTTTGCCCTCGAAGGCGCAGAACATGAAGGTGATCCGGCCATTCTGGCGCAAATGAGCGACGGTCTCGATGCCGGATCCTCCCAGATCCAGATAGGCGACCTTCTTCGGGCCCAGTATCCGGAAACTGTCATACCCCTTGGGCGATACATTCACATGGCCCTCGCTGCCGGACGGGGCGGTCGCCACGAAAAACATTTTCTGGGCTTTGATAAAGGCCGCAATGCGGTCATCGATCCGGGGAGAGGTCTTTGCCATCGCAGCTTCTGTCTCCGCTATTCGCCAAACACCCGGTCGAAAATCGTATCGACATGTTTGAGGTGATAGGCCTCGTCAAAACAGGCGTCGATCTGTTCCTCTGACAGAAAGCCTCTGACATCGGCATCGGCCTTGAGGTGATCCATCAGCCGTCCGCCTTCATCCCAGGTTTTCATGCCATTGCGCTGGACCAGGCGATAGCCGTCCTCGCGGGAGGCCCCGGCTTGGGTCAGGGCGAGCAGGATGCGCTGGGAGTTGTGGATGCCGCCATAGGCTTCCAGATTCTCCCGGCAGCGATCCTCATTGACGATCAGCTTTTCGATCATGCCGGCGGTGCGGTGCAAGGCAAAATCCAGATGCACGGTCGAATCCGGCCCGATCCCGCGTTCGACCGAGGAATGCGAGATGTCGCGCTCATGCCAGAGGGCGATATTTTCCATCGCCGGCACCACCGCCATACGGACCAGCCGCGCCTGTCCGGTCAGGTTTTCGGTGAGGATCGGATTACGCTTGTGCGGCATGGCCGACGAGCCCTTCTGACCCTTGGAGAAGTATTCCTGCGCCTCACGCACTTCCGAGCGCTGCAGATGACGCACTTCAATCGCGATGTTTTCAATCGCCGAGGCAATCAGGCCCAGCACGGCGAAATAGTTTGCATGACGGTCACGCGGAATGACCTGTGTCGAGATCGGCTCGATGGAAAGCCCCATCTTCTCCGCGACATGGGCCTCTACCGCCGGATCGACATTCGCGAAGGTGCCGATCGCGCCAGAAATCGCGCAGGTGGCAATTTCCTCGCGCGCCCGCACCAGCCGCTCGCGATTGCGGGCAAACTCGGCATAAAAGCGC
The DNA here is from genome assembly GCA_016124665.1 of Alphaproteobacteria bacterium. Classification (GTDB taxonomy): domain Bacteria; phylum Pseudomonadota; class Alphaproteobacteria; order Caulobacterales; family Maricaulaceae; genus Hyphobacterium. The sequence continues at coordinate 2,645 of WGNH01000042.1, forward strand.
GCGAATTTCAGCCCCATCGTCGTCGGTTCGGCATGAATGCCGTGGCTGCGGCCGATACAGGCGGTGTATTTGTGCTCTTCTGCGCGGGTTTTCAGCGCCGCCAGCACCCGGTCCATACCGTCCAGCAGCAGATCGGCGGCATCGCGCATCTGCACGGCCAGGCAGGTGTCCAGCACATCCGACGAGGTCAGTCCCTGGTGCACATAGCGCGCATCTTCGCCGACCAGCTCGGCCAGATGGGTGAGGAAGGCAATAACGTCGTGTTTGACCTCGGCCTCGATGGCGTCGATCCGGTCGACATCAAACGTCTTGTCTTTCGCTTTCCACACGGCCTTCGCGGCGGCTTCGGGCACCACGCCCAGCTCGGCCAGCTTGTCGGTCGCGTGCGCCTCGATCTCGAACCAGATGCGATACTTGTTTTCCGGTGACCAGATGGCCGCCATTTCCGGTCTCGTATATCGGGGAATCATGCGGCAAGCGCTCCTGTCTGCGAGGAAGGCGGCTTAATGCTCCCGGGGCGAGGAGAGGTCAAGGGCAGGCAGGCCGTGGCGGAGTTCCCGCCGAAGGGCGGGATCGGAAACATGGAGTTAAATGGCGATATGCCGCCGCAGAATGCTAGCGAGGTTTCAATCTAACTTCGTATTTGCCACCTGCCTTTGGCGACGAACCCGAAATTACGAGTTCTTCTGTTGCGCTGTCATATTCGTACGTTTGGTAGCTTTCCGTAAAACCCATATGTACAAGTTCAGCATTAAGAACATCACCATCCATGATTTCTATGTCACCGTCGTGCCACGCGTTTAAGTTGACGCTAACAATATTGTTATCTTGAACCTGCAGGTTTTGTGTCTTGTATGATACCGTGGACTTAAAACGAACCGATTGATTGCCGTCTTTCAAATTGTGATTGTCCAAAAAGAGATGCAATTCTCGTATATTGTTCATATCATTATACTTTCTGAATTTGCAGTGAAGTCAAGCTACCCATAAACTGCACCCGCCTTCGCCGTCAGATCGCGCATCGCTTGAAGATAGGGGCCGGGCCCATGGCTGATCCGCGCGACGCCCAGCTTCGCCATTTCCGCAATCGAGGGCGCGCCCGCCTTCATATAGGCATTGACCGGCAGATCGGTGTGATCGCAGATCCGCGCAATAAGGTCGGGATCGGTCAGGCCGGGAATGAAGAATCCGCTCGCCCCGGCCTCGGCATAGACATCGCAGCGGTCAGTGGCCTCTTTCATGTGGCTGGCATGATCGGCCGGATCGGATTTCAGGAACACATCCGTGCGCGCATTGATGAAGAGTGGAATGCCGGTCTCATCGGCCACGGCGCGGATCGCGGCAATGCGGTGGGCCTGGTCCTCGATGGAATGCAGCCCGTCACCGCCGACCACCTGGTCCTCGAAATTGAGGCCCACAGCGCCCGCCGCAATCAGGCCGGCGATATTGGGGGCGAGAAATTCCGGCCGTTTCGCATAACTGCCTTCAAAATCGATACTGACCGGCAGGTCCACCGAGGCGGTGATCCGCGCGGCAATGGCCAGCAGCGTGTCCAGCGGCAGGGCCTGTCCGTCCGCATAGCCCTGAGCGGCTGCAACTGACCAGCTGCCCGTGGCGATGGCTTTTGCCCCGGCTTCGGCCACCGCCTTCGCGCTGCCCGCATCCCAGATATTGTAGAGCACCAGCGGCTCGCCCTTTTTATGCAGGGCATGGAAGGCGCGGGCTTTTTCGGCCTGGGTCATAGTGTTCCTCAACAAAAACGTCGATAGTTTGGCAATCGAGCTAACCCGCCCAACTGAAGCCAATCACCGAATAGGAGGCTCAAATTGATCGCTTTCGGGGGCTGAAGCAAACACTTCATCATCAAAGTGTTTGCGAAAATACTGAAATTTTGCTGGCAAATAGAAGCGGTCAAAAAATTTCGTCTGTAAAATCAATTTATTTGTAAAAGAGTCGTTAGATTGCGCCATAGCGTAAAACATGATCAGGTAGTATAGGGAGCTCGTTGTGTTTGTTTTTAAAATATTTAAATATAGAGATTGATCAATATCATTGTTAGATTTAACAAATGATAGGATTTCTATAACCAATTCAATTGGCGGCAGTGTTTGATCAGAAAAGTTATATATATATTTTTGTGCAGATTTAGGTATAATTTCTCCGCCTTCTTCTTCAGCATTTATTAGAATTACACGCGTTATTTCTAAGAGAGCTTGGCGTCCTTTATGATTGTTCTTAGTCGTTTTTCCACCGGAGCGCGATGTCGAGCTGAGAGTTGTTGAAGAAACTTGTTGATCCAGAAGTGTGAGCAATTTGAAAAATGTATTCTCGAATGCACTTTGATCGGCAAGAGCGCTTTGTTTTTCTAATTGGGCAATCTGATCCTTAAAAATTGACCTCGTTATAGCTAGCTCTGTTTTTGCAATCTTGACTTCGCTTCTTTGCAGGAAAATTGCATAAATAATTCCCACAAAGGCCATGCCGGAAAAAGCGGCGTTAGCCGCTCCGAACATGTCACCGAACGTGCCTCGGTCTTCTGCTCCGCCAAGCAATAATAATGTTGCTGTCCACCCGGCTAAAACGACTAATACCGCGATTATTGCAGGCACTAATGGAATGTGAGTTTGGTCGGTCATCCTTGGCCTTTTTATGATATCAGATAATTGAGACCAGATTATTCTAAACCCCGCCAATCGATCTCGCTATGGCGGTCCAGCCGCCGGGATGTATCCGGCATCGGGAATTTCAGGCCCGAGCCGCAATTATAAAGAATGATATCGGCGTCGCGTTCGATCAGCCCGTCGGCGATGGCGATTTCCATCGCCGCATAGGTGGCCGAGCCTTCAGGGCCCATCAGCAGGCCGTCTTCCGCACCGATCCGGTGCCAGCATTTCCGGATGTGTTCATCGGTCACCGCCAGCGCCGCACCGCCGCTTTCCCGCACGGCGCGCAGGATCAGGAAGTCGGCCACCGCTTTGGGCACGCGCATCCCGGCCGCCATCGTGTCGGCGTCCAGCCATTCCTCGGCATGGTCCGCGCCGTCATTGAAGGCTTTGACAATCGGCGCACAGCCGGTCGATTGCACCGCAAACATTTTCGGCCGCTCCGGCCCGATCCAGCCGAGCTGTTCCATCTCGTTGAAGGCTTTCCACATGCCGATCAGGCCGGTACCGCCGCCGGTCGGATAGAAGATCGCTTCGGGTAAGCGCCAGCCGAGCTGTGCCGCCAGTTCCAGCCCCATCGTCTTCTTGCCTTCGGCGCGATAGGGCTCCTTCAAGGTGGAAAGATCAAACCAGCCCATTGCTTCCTTGCCCGCGCCGACCAGCGCGCCGCAATGATGGATCAGCCCGTTGACGCGGAACACCTTGCCGCCCTGCAGGCAGGTCTCCTGGATGTTCACTTCCGGCGCATCCTCGGGGCAGAAGACAAAAGCTTCCATCCCGCCGCGCCGCGCATAGGCCGACATCGCCGCCCCGGCATTACCCGCCGTCGGCATGGCCAGCCTCTTCAGGCTGAAACTCTTCGCCATCGACACGCCCAGCGCCAGGCCACGTGCCTTGAAGCTGGCGGTCGGCAGGCGGCTTTCATCCTTGACGATGACGCGGCCTGTTGAGCCCGCAGATTTTGCCGAGACCGGAATGTCAATCAGCGGCGTGTCGACTTCGCCAAGGCGCAGGACATCACTGTTATTCGCGACCGGTAGAAGCTCGCGCCATTTCCAGAACCCGCCGCCGCGCGACCAGATTTCGTCGCGGTCAATCTCGCCCTTCGCTCTGGCGAGATCATATCGGGCCAGCAGGGGCTTTCCGGCAGCTGACAGATTCTGCGGCCGGTCTATTTCATAGCGCCCGCCCGTGGCCGAGCATTCCAGATGGGTGAAATAATTCTTGAAGGTCATGCGCGATTGTTAGGCGGCGCCGGGGAGGGCTGCAAGCGGCCAATGGTGTAATTTCCCCTCCCCCTTTTGTGGGGAGAGGTAGGGGTGGGGGCATCGAGATATCACCCCACCCTGACAGCTGCGCTGTCTTCCCTCCCCATCAAGGGGAGGGGAAATGACACGGGTCGCGCTGCTGCCAAAATCGACAGGTTGCTGGCTACAGCAACCCCAAACTCTTGAAACTCGCCGTGGTCTCGCGGCCGATGATCAGATGATCATGGACGACGATGTTGAACGGCTTGGACGCATCGATAATCGTCTTGGTGATCTCGATATCGGCCGTGGAGGGCGTGACCTCGCCAGACGGATGATTGTGCACCAGAATGATTGCGCTGGCTTCATGGGCAAGGGCACGTTTCACCACTTCCCGAGGAAAAACAGGGGCCTGATCGACCGTGCCTTTGGAGATCACCTCATCGGCCATTAGCCGGTTCTTCTTGTCCAGAAACAGCACCCGGAACTGCTCGACGGGTTCATGCTGCATGGCGGTGCGGCAATAGGTAATCAGCGCTGACCAGGAGGAGATCACCGGCCGGTCCAGCGCGCCTTCCAGCGCCATGCGCGCCGAGGCGGCCTGCAGCAGTTTCAGGTCAATTGCCGTCTTCTCCGAGACGCCCTTGATGTCCGTCAGTGCTTCAACCGGCGCAGCCGCCACACCGCCCAGATCGCCAAAACGGGCAATCAGGTCCTTGGCCAGCGGTTTGACATCGCGGCGCGGGATCGAGCGGAACAGGAAGAGTTCCAGCAGTTCGTAATCGGCAAGGGCGTCTCCGCCCGCTTTGGCAAATCGCGCTCTCAGGCGGTCGCGATGCCCCGCATGATGGGGTGGCGACGCCTTCTCCGCCATGCCTCAGTCTGTATAGGGCGGGCAATCCAGGCCCGCGGGCGATGCGGTGAAGATTTCCACCCCGTCTTCGGTCACGCCCACCGAGTGTTCGAACTGCGCCGACAGGGACTTGTCCCGTGTCACGGCGGTCCAGCCATCAGCGAGCACTTTCGCATCGGGACGGCCCAGATTCAGCATCGGCTCGATGGTGAAGAACATGCCCGGCTTCAGCTCGACGCCTTCGCCCCGGCGGCCATAATGCAGCACATTCGGGCTGTCATGGAACAGGCGGCCAATGCCATGGCCGCAGAAATCCTGCACCACGGAACAGCGATTGGCTTCTGCCACCGCCTGAATGGCGGCCCCGACATCGCCCAGCGTTGCGCCGGGCTTCACTTCGGCAATCCCGGCCATCATGGCTTCATATGTCACTTCAACAAGGCGTTCGGCTTTGCGGCGCGGTTCGCCGACGATGAACATGCGCGACGTATCGCCATGCCAGCCATCCAGCAGGATGGTGACGTCGATATTGAGGATATCCCCGTCTTTCAGGGGCTTTGGACCTGGAATACCGTGGCAGATGACATGATTGATCGAGGTGCAGGAGGACTTCGTATAGCCGCGATAGCCCAGCGTTGCCGGAACCCCGCCTTGCGCGAACATGAATTTGCGCACGGCGTCGTCGATTTCCTCGGTCGTCACACCCGGCTGGACCATGGACACGATGTGATCCAGCGTGGCCGCCGCCGCCTGTCCGGCCTTGCGCATACCCGCAAAACCTTCCTCGCCGTGCAGCTTGATGCGGCCATCGCGCGACAACTCGTCGGCACCGTCCGCCTGAATATCGTAAGCCAGATTCATGTCCTGTCCTGTGCCCTTTGCCCTTCCATATAAACAAAACGCGCGGCGTTTGGAACGCCGCGCGCCTGCTATTTGATAATCAGGTCCTGACCCTAGCGGTCTGCGCCGTAAAATTCGCCGAAGAAATCCCCTTCATTCCATGCCGGAGGCTCGTCATTATTGGCGATTTCGCGCGCGATCAGGAAATTGATATTAGCGAATTTCGCGCCCTGTTCGTACAGGATCACCATTTCCTCGTCGCTATCCGGCTCATCCGACTGACGGTGATAATGCGTGTTCAGGAAGCCCATGAAGCCTTCGCCTTCATCCCAGCGCGGATCGGGTGAGGAAAACCCCGTCATCAGGAAAACCGAGGGAATGCCTTGCCGGACAAAATTGTAATGGTCCGAACGGACAAACAGATTCTGCTCGGGTATCGGATCCGGGCTGATCGTTACGCCATGGCGCGCCGCGGCGCGTTCCGCAATCGGTCCCAGCGAGGAGCGCTCGGCCCCGAAAGCGATGACATCGTCAAATTCATAGACAATGACCGGCATGTCCAGATTGACATTCGCGACCATCGCCTCAGCAGGAACGGTCGGGTGGGTGGCAAAATATTCCGAACCCAGCAGGCCCTGCTCCTCCGCGGCGAGCGCCACAAACAATAGCGAACGGCGCGGTGCGCCGGTCTGTATGAAGGTGCGCGCGGTTTCCAGCATGATGGCGGACCCGGACGCATTATCGACCGCGCCGTTGCAGATCCGGTCCTCGACATTGTTGGAGCGGCAGCCGGTCATCGATACGCCATCGGCGTCGGTGATACCGATATGATCCAGATGGGCGGTCAATACCACGATCTCGTCCGCCAGCTCCGGATCGGAACCCGGGATCATGCCGACGATATTGTGGTCGGTATACAATTCGCGGTTTGTCTGCTGCGTCATGGACACCGTGATGTTGAGGGGCAGGGAGGCGGGCTCGCCGGATTGCAGGCGCTCGGCGGCTTCCTCGAAAGTGGTGCCCGAATTGGCAAACAGTGCTTGTGCGCCTTCCAGGGCGACGCCGGCAGCGACCTGCAACTGATTGTAGGCCGGCTCGGCTGCGGCGGGGGCCAGCATGATGTCCGGATTGGCCACCAGGCGGCTGGCAAAACCGGCATATTGCGCTTCAGGCGTCGCCGATAGCTGGATATAGCCGATGGCGCCGTGGGCTGCGGCGGTTTCCCTCTTGGTCGAGGCGCGTTGCTGGTGAGAGCGCTCATCGGACGGCATGATGTCCGGTGCACCGCCGAAATAGGCCACGATACGCCCTTCCACATCGACGCCTTCATAATCATCATAATCATGATGCGGCATGGACAGGCCATAGCCGACAAAAACGACCTCCGCCGTTACAGCTGACTCGTCGAGCACTGGATGGGCCGAGATGATCAGACCCTCGCCATTGACCAGTTCGACCGCGTTCTCGCCTTCGCCGATCACCAGTGTCCCGGTATCCGCCACCGGCGTAACGATCTGCATCGGGACATCGGCAAAATAACCGCCATTATCGCCGGCAGGCTCCAGCCCGATCAGCCGGTATTGCGAGGCGACATAGTTCGCGGCAATGGCATAGCCGTCCGATCCCGATGCGCGGCCGGCCATCGCGTCGTGCGCGAGAAAGCGGATATGGGCTTCGATATTTTCCGATGGAATATCGGGAATGAAAGCCTCATCCGAAGACTGGGCACAGGCCGTGGCCGGAAGGAAGGCAAACAGGCTGGCCGTAGCCAGACGGGCAAAAATATTCACGTGACAAACCCCTGGAATGAATCTCATGGCACTATAGTCGGGGAAGACGGGGCATCAATCGCGCTTGCCTAAACTTTCCGTCATGAGCGCTGCGGCAATCTCCGGCAAAACCCGGTAGTGTTTCACCAGTGAGGGCGACATCCGCGCCGGACGACCTGTGCGCAATTTGAAACAGACCAGATTCATGCGGGCTCGGAAGATGGTCTGTCCGCTATCCGCCCGTCGGAATTGATAGCGGCGTTCCGCGCGAAGCCGGCCATCCGATTTTGTGATCCAGACCGCGCAATCCAGCGTGTCGCCCGCATGGCAATGCCCCAGATAATCGCATTCGGACCGGACGATCGCCATGCCGTGCTCATAGCGGACAAACTCGGCCCGCGGATGTTCCGGCACGTCATCATCCCAGTGCGCCCAGGCGGTTTCGTCCGCCCAGATCAGATAGCGCGCATTATTGACATGCCCGAATTCATCCTCATCCGCCCGGTTGGCCGTAATCCGGTGAATGAAAGGCGCGGGCAGGTCCCAACCGTCGAATGTCTTGGCCTTGCTCATGCACACAGCCTATATCCGCCGCGGCGGGCAGACGAAAGGGCAGAAAATGACAGACAAACAGGTGCTAGCAGCGGTGCTGCTGATTGGCGACGAGCTGCTTTCCGGCCGTACGCGCGACATCAATCTTTCCGAAATCGCCAAATTCCTCAGCCCGCTGGGCGTATCAGTGGCCGAATGCCGCGTGGTGCGGGACAAGCAGGACGAGATCGTCGCAGCGGTCAATCATCTGCGCGGCCGGTACGATTATGTCTTCACCACGGGCGGCATCGGCCCGACGCATGACGATATCACCGCCGATGCCATTGCCGCCGCCTTCAATCTACACATTGATGTCCGGGCGGATGCCCTCGCCATCATCGAGGACTGGTATGCGAAATCGAAAACACCGTTGACCGAAAGCCGCAAGCGCATGGCGCGCGTGCCGGAAGGGGGCAGCCTGATTGCCAACCCGGTCACCGGGGCTCCCGGTTTCCAGACAGGTAATGTTTTCACACTCGCCGGCGTGCCGAAGATTGCCCGTGCCATGCTGGAAGATGTGGCCCATCGCATCGAGGGGGGCGCTGTAACGCATTCGCGAACAGTGGCTACAAACGGCCTGCGCGAGGGCGACCTGGCTGACGGGTTGGGAGACCTGGCGAAGGCCTACCCGGAGGTCTCCATCGGCTCCTACCCCTATTTCTTCGAGGGCCCGGATGGTGAAATCGTTCGCGGCACCAATCTGGTTGCGCGTTCAACAGATGAAGTCTTGCTCAACGATGTCACCGGAAAACTCGCAGACCTCTCACGCTCTGTCGGCGGCAAGCCCGTGATCGATCCGCCGGACGCGAAATAGAAAAGCGCAGGGCAGAGCTGCCCTGCGCCCGGATCAACGTTCAATCTGATTTACGATTGAACAGCGATTTCGAACAATTGACCATCCAGGTCGCAAACGTCGATTTCAACTTCTTCCACGACGCTGCCATCGGCCAGCGTGAAGCGGAAATCGTGGAAGCAGTGGTCGGTATCGGCAGCAACCAGCGTGGCAATTTCAGTCCCGGCGGTCAGCGTGCCTTCTGCGATAAGATTATCGCTCCAGTCATCCGTCGCCGACGGTGCTGTAACAATCTCGACGACGTCCTGGCCCGTCGCATTGACGAAGGTGATTGTGCTGGAAAGGCTTTCCGCGATCACCGGGAAAGACAGGGCTGCAGCCATCAGGGCAGATGCAGAAAACAGTGCGAATTTCATGTGACGGTCGTCCTTTCAGAACCACCGGACCCCCCGGCGGCATACATTCGACCGGCCGTCATGTTCTGCCGGAATTGTAAGTCTAGCAAGGGAAATCGGCGGACACACTGGCGTCGGGATTGTGGCAGATTGGCGGCCATTGCAGCCTGCCCCATCATTGCCCCATTCCCGTCTGACGATGGGTCTTATGCGAGGGAATGATGAGTCATCCGGGGCCGGGGACAAAGGGAAGATTATGACCAGAAAACTCTTACTGACATCAGTGGCTGGGGCGTTTGCCTTCGCGGCCCTGCAATCTACGCCGGTTTCGGCTGTCACCGTTCAGGATGATGCCGGTCAGCCGGCAGATATTTTTGCGCAATGCCCGACACTGGTGGCCAATCAATATGGCCGCTATGGCGATGACCGCACCAGCAACCGGCCACAGCCAATGTATGGATCGGCTCCGCCCCCGCCGCCCCCTCCGGCCCCTGTGCAAATGGCCATGGAATCCGCGGCAGACCAGATGGTCGTCACCGGCAGCCGGATCGTTGGCGGTGCAGTACCGCCGGCAGCAAGTATCGTTGGTCCGGGACCCGGACCTCTGCCCGGAGATATTGACCGCGAGCGCTATGAGGATGTCGAACTCAACGATGTCGTGGTGACGGCTGAAGACCCGGTTTCCACCTTCTCGGTCGATGTGGACACGGCCAGCTATTCCATCGTCCGTGATTATCTGAACGATGGCACCCTTCCGCCGCGCGATGCGGTGCGCGTCGAGGAACTGGTCAATTATTTCGACTATGACTACGCCCTGCCGGACGATCGGGATGCCCCGTTTGAAGCCACCGTCACCGTCCTGCCCAATCCTTGGAATTCGCAGACACAGCTCATGCATATTGGCGTTCAGGGCTATGATATCCCCCGCGAAGAACGCCCCCGCGCCAATCTCGTCTTCCTGGTCGATGTGTCCGGCTCCATGAGTTCGGCTGACAAGCTGCCGCTGGCCATCGAGGGCCTGCAAATGCTGGTCGATACGCTGGAGGATGACGATACCGTCTCCATCGTCGTCTACGCCGGGGCTGCCGGCGCCATCCTCGAACCCACACCGGGTTCGCAACGTCACTGCATCAATGCCGCGCTCGGCATGCTGGAAGCTGGCGGGTCAACCGCTGGCGGCGAGGGCCTGCGCCTGGCCTATGATTTCGCCCGCGATCATTTCGATGAGGATGCCGTCAACCGCGTCATGCTCCTCACCGATGGCGATTTCAATGTCGGCATCACCTCGGATGAACGTCTGGAGGACTTTGTCGCCCGTGAACGCGAAAGCGGTGTCTATCTTTCCGTCATGGGCTTTGGCCGCGGCAATTATAATGATGCGCTGATGCAGACCCTGGCCCAGAATGGCAACGGGATTGCGGCCTATATCGATACCGAAGCCGAGGCCCGCCGCTTCTTCGTGGAGGAGGCATCATCCGCGCTTTTCCCCATCGCCAATGATGTGAAGCTGCAGATCGAGTTCAATCCGGACCGCGTCGCGGAATACCGGCTGATCGGCTATGAAACCCGCATGCTCAACCGCGAGGATTTTAACAATGACCAGGTCGATGCCGGCGAGATCGGATCCGGGCATTCGGTCACCGCGATCTACGAGATCACACCTCCGGACAGTCCGGCGCTTCTGAACGAGCCGCTGCGCTATGGCGCGCAAGGCGGGACGGAAACCGTATTCTCCAATGAATATGGCTTCTTCCGCGTCCGTTACAAAATGCCGGGCGAGGATGACAGCCGCCTGATCGAATTCCCGGTCACCACAGCAAATGAAGTGCCGGGTGTTGATGCGGTCAGCGACGATATCGGCTTCTCTGTCGCGGTGGCCGGCTTTGCCCAGCTCCTGCGCGGCGATGACTATATTGCTGATGAGGGCTTTGATTATGCCCGCGTGGCACGCCTTGCAGACCGGTTCATTGGCGAGGACGAATTCGGCTATCGTGCCGAATTTGTGCGCCTTGTGAATGCGGCGGACCGGGCTGCCAGCCAGTCACCACTGAAGCCCGGCATGCAGAGCCAGGGCCGCTAACCGGCGGTCAACCGGACAGGAGGGCGCGCGCGGCTAATGCGGCACGCGCCCTCCCTTGCGCCGGAGGGACCAGTTATTCCGGGCGCATCTCGTCGCGCATGGATCGCCATGGCGTGCCCTCAGTGAAATTCGGCCATTGATCCGAGTTTGCCAGCCGCCAGCCGAGCTCGAAATAGATGCGGGCATCATCGGTGAGGCCGCCCAGCCGCCAGGTGTGGGGCTGGTCGATTTCATCTGCGGCGTGATGGTAACCATTCGCCATATACCAGGCGAACCCCTCATTGATGGCCGGATCAGCTTCAGCCTGCTCGGGCGTTGGCGCACCCACCGCATACAGCCCGGGAATGCCTTCCTCAATAAAGGGATAGTGGTCCGACCGGTAAAATCCGCCCGCAGCCGGATTGGGGTCATCGATCAGTACCCGTCCGAACCCTTCAGCCACATTTGCCAGCTCGACCATCAGCTCATTCGTCCCCAGGCCGGGCACCACCATCAGGTCCCAGCGGTCGCTATAGGGAAAGTGCGCATCCATGTTCAGCGCGCCGACGATCTGGGCGCGGGGGCAGGGCGGATTCTGAACGAAATATTTTGCGCCATAAAGACCGCGTTCCTCGGCCGCGGTTGCAAAGAAATAGACGGACCGGCGCGGCACCTGCGGCATCGCGGCATAAGCCTGCGCGATATTGATCAGCATGGAGGTGCCGACCGCATTATCGACCGCGCCATTGTAAAGCTGATCTTCGGTTGGAGCATCCGGATTGATGCCCATATGGTCCCAATGCGCCGTATAGACGAGGCATTCATCAGGCGCTTCTGATCCTTCGATCATGCCGACGACATTGCGCGTCAGCGTGCTGCCGACTTCACCCCCATGCTGGCCTGAGAGGGACAGCCCGGTTTCGATGGCCTCGAAGCCAGGTGCCGCAGCCGCCGCATAAACCGCGTCATAATCCAGCCCGGCTTCGTCAAGCAGGCGGCGGGCCGCCGGTTCGCTGATATGTGCAAACAGAGTCAGGTTCGGATCGCCGTCCTCAAGCGAATACTGGACACCGGACGTGCCGCCACTCGACAGGGTCTGCCAGGGATAGCCCGCGCTCTGCTCGGTATGGATAAGAAGAACGGCTTCTGCGCCCAGTTCGGCTGCCAGCGTCGTCTTTGATCCCATAAGCCCGTGTACGGAGAGCGCATTGCCGCCAAAGAGATCGTCATTGCCCGTGGCCGTGCCCGGATCGCCGCGGAACAACACGACGGTTGCGCCAGTCAGATCAACGCCTGAATAATCATACCAGTTTTCCTCGTCAGCGCGGATGCCAAACCCGCCAATGATGAGGCGTGAATCATTCACTTCCAGCCGCTCGCGCGCTTCACCGGCATAAAGGACATAGTCATCCGACAATTCGAACGGGATGGCACCCGACTGCCCGTGAATGCTCAGCGCTCCGCCGCCATCCGGACGGAATTCGGCCAGTTCGAAGGGCTGCATGAAAGACCCGTCAATTCCTGGGCGGATGCCCGCCTGTGCGAATTGACCGGCGATGAAGTTGACCGTCATTTCCTCACCAATGCCGCCCGGGGCGCGCCCTTCGAAGGCGGGTGAGGAAAGGGCCATGATATCCTCGCGGATATTTTCGGCTGTGATCGTTTCCATAGCCTCCACCATGGCCGGATCGTCCTGGACCAGAGCCGGGACGGCCGTAGTGAAGGCGGCAAGAGAAATGCAGACGAGAGTTTTCATCGGGTTGGACCTTCCTGGGTGCGGGGATCGGTGTCGTCGGAGAGCGGTGCCATTGCCCAGCTCAATGCCACGGGGGCGCCGGTTGGTGTGTTGGACCGCCAGAGAATGTCTGCAATGGCCTGTAAATGCTCATTGATTTCAGCCAGCGCGGCAGCGTCCGGCCGGGCGATCAACCGGAAAAAGCCGTGATTGCGCTCGGGCCCCTCATGGATTCCCCCGAGGGCGAAACCGTCGGCAAAATCCCTTTCGGCCTGCCGCAAGACGGCTACAGCACAGCGTTTGAGGGTCTCACGGTGTTGTTTTTGATTCAGCGCTCGGGCCAGCCTCATGCGCGGCGCTGGCGTGGCATAGAGTGTCTGTGGTTTGCGCGCGCCCGGCATCAGCCGGCGCTCGGCAGCCTGGATCAGGCCCACAGATTCCAGCTTGTGGACATGGTGGTACATGGCTGTCTGTTTCATGCCGATCACGCGGGCCAGGTCATCTACGGACATGGGTCCGTCGGCCGCCAGCCGGTCGATGATGGTCATGCGCGGCGCCGAGGCGAGGCAGGAAATCTGTTCCGGATCCAGAATCCAGTAGGTTTCGTCGGGTGCGGGCATCTGTTTCATGCCGCCTCTATAATTCGAAAAAACAGAATATATTAAATTAAAAATTATTCAGATCGCACTGGTGCAGAATCAAGAATGGGTCCTGGCGGCACACAGCTCTTTTCCTGACCGTCCGATCCGCTATGAAGGAGGCCTGTGCGGACGTGGCGGAACTGGTATACGCAACAGACTTAAAATCTGTCGCCCGTAAGGGATTGAGGGTTCAAATCCCTCCGTCCGCACCAGCCTTCGCTCGCTGCGCGAGCTTCGGCTCGGCAAGCCATACGCCAGAGCGAAGGCTGTCCCGCCATAGCCTTGGCGGAGGCGGATCATCACCTTTCATCTTGGAAAACTGATTTGCGGTCGCTGGCACGAGCTTCAGCAGGGCGTCAAAGCCCGGTTCGCAGGAGACCGCCTCGAAGACAAATCTCCGAGGCGGTTTCTGTCTAGCGTTGGAAATGCAAGCGCAGCCAGAGAGAGCGGCCTTCGCCCGGCAAGCGGGCACCGACGGCTACATCAGACCCGGCATTGCGATTATAACCGGCCAGATGGCGTTCATGGCGATGATCGAGGAGATTGCTCACGCCTGCCAGAAGCGTTGCACCTTCGCGGATCTGCCAATCGCCTGACACGCCGAAAATGAGATAGCCCTCAGTGCTGGCTTCGCTATTTGTGGCAGAGACGTCGTCCTGTTCAGCGACGGCGAGCGCTTCCAGGCCGGCAGACCAGTTTATCGCGTCCCGGGTAAGCGCCACCCGCAGGCTGGTCGGGGCAATACGATAGAGATTATCGTCAATATCGCGGCGTTCGCCCCGCACATGGCTGAACACACCCTCCAACCGCCAGTTCTGATCAATGGCGTATCCGAAATCGAAATCCAGTCCGTAGAGGCGGGCATCCACATTGGCAAAACGCAAGGGTGTGGTATCGCCATTCATGTTTGACACCATCTCGACCGGGGTGTCGATCACACCCGGTGTGGTGTCAAACGGGACGCCCTGAATGTAGTCATCGACGTGTCGCATGAAGACGGTCGGGCGAAAATAGGCCCCGTCCCGGTTCCAGTCGAAACCGGCTTCAGCAATGTAGGCGACTTCCGGCTCCAGACTGAGGTCGCCAACATAGGTATTACCATCTGCCAGTCCGCCAGAGGCCGGAGTGGGCAGCCAGGCGAACCGCTCCACATAACCTGGGATTCGGGTTTTGCGCGCCAGAGTGAATCGCCAGGTCACGTCACCCTCCTGGCGCCAGAACCTTGCGGCAATATCCAGCGTTTGATCGTCAATATCGCGGTCAGATGCGTTGAAGGCATTGGCCAGCATTCCGGGCATGGCGGGAACCATCGGTCCGGTCCGGGCAAGGCCGGTGTGCGCATTGTGAAGGTCCGTTCTGATACCCAGTTCGGCATCCCATCCCGACACCTCGCCGCGCCATTCGGCAAATACGCCGGTGCGCTGCATCTCAACGGCGGGAAAACTGTCGAGGAAAAAGCCCGCTGCATTGGGATTGGTAATCCGGGTGGCGTGATCATCGCCTTGATGGTCAATGCCAAAGCGCCATTCTGCACCGGATTGAGGCCAGACAGCGTCCAGAGACAGCGTACGGCTCTCGCTGTTGGCATAGGTTTCGCGCTGTTGCATGGCCGGTGGCGCGGGCCGGAGGTCGAAATTGTTCATGGCGTGATCGACGGCCGTATATCCGGCCTCGAAGCGCAGCGATATGTCACCCGCCGGAAAGGTATAGAAGGCCCGTGCGAAATCCGTATTGAAATAGCGTATGTCCATGGGGAAGGGCGGATTGCCCGTGGCGCCGGTTTCCTGTCGCCGCAGATCGAGGCCGAGCTCGTGTCCGCTGGACTGCCAGCCCAACCCGGCACCATAGACCGTGCGCAAATGCTCGCTGCCTCCAATTGTCCCGCCGGGAAAATCCACATCATTGCCTTGCTCGTTCGAGAGCAGAACGTGCATCCGCCATGTGTCGCTAGACGAGCCAACAATACCGCCAGCCGAATAGGACGAGTCCGCCGAGCGGCCGCCAGCGGCAAGATCGTAGCGCAGCCGGAAGGTCTCACCAGCAGAGGCGAAATCGACACGTTTCAGGATGGCATTGACCCCACCCGCGAGCCCGGGGCCGTCTGAAACAGGTGAAATACCGCGGTCGACTTCGATCGCAGCCAGCAAAGGGGCAGGCGCATAGTGAAGCGGAGGGTCCATCAGGTTGGGACCGCCCGAGGCAAAACTCTGCCCGTCGATTCGTATATTCAACCGCGATCCGAAGAGGCCGCGATACTGGGCCTGGCCGGACAAGGCACCGTTGCCAATGAGGGCCGCTCCGGGCAAGCGGGCCGCCAGCGCCGCCGCATCCGGACCAGTATCCGGCTCCATATTAGGCTCGATTGCGTCGATCTCCGTTGGCATCCGAACGCCGGTGACGGTGATGACATCCTGCAAGGCCGTGTCGTGGTTCTGGGCAAAGGCAGGCGAGAAAAACGCATATAGGGCCAGCGCACCGGCGCTGGTAGCGTGAATTGAAGACATGGAAAGCTCCGCAATGGCGCGCACGGCCTCTCTGGGCCGGCGTGCCGAAATCAAATTTTGGTTTGGAAAGGCTCAGACGGACGCTGGCGACCCGTCCGGCGGAGCTCTCGCTTGCGAATTTAGACGCGCCGCCGTGGCAATCGTATCGGTTTTGGCCGGGTATTGCGGCCCGTGAAGAATAGACGGCGCGGCAAGTGACCCGGGCGGTGTAGCATCCAGCGCCGCCATTTGCGTCACGCTGAAGGGGCAATCCTGAGCCGCTATCGGGTCGGGGCGGTCGTCACCGGTCAGATCAATTTCGATGACATGCCGTTCGATGGCGGAACACACCACGACGGATATGCGTCCGTCCTCGCCAAACACCGGCATATAGCCAGCGGGCAGGCCGGCGCGAGTCCCCATTGCCATGAAGGCAAGGGACATGAATAGCGCCGCCAGAGGCGCCCGTGAGGAAGACATGCGTCTCAACATGTCTACCGGTTATGTAATCCGCTTTGCCTGGGCAATGCGACACTTGGGCGCCAGTATATTTGGCATGCATCGCATATCCGCTAGACTTGGCCCATGCCCCACCGCGCCATTCATGCCCGTTTTGTTGACACCGCCCGGGAGCTGAGCCCGGCACTGTCCGATGCCATCGCCGCGCTCGGGCCGGTCGAGCTGACCTCGCGCGCCGATCTGCCCTTTGCCGATTATCTCTGCCGCGCCATCACAGGCCAGCAGCTCTCGGTGAAAGCGGCCAAGACCATCTGGGGCCGGGTGGAGGACAGCGCCGGCGGCACGCCCCTGATCGAGCATTTCCATGACGCCAATTCAGACTTGTTGCGATCCTGCGGCCTCTCCGGCGCGAAGACAAAAACGGTCTGCGCCATTGCGGCACTCGCCCGCCAGGGCGAATTGAAGGACGATGATTTGCGCGCCATGAGCGCCGCTGAACGCACCGCGCATATCACTGCCATCTGGGCGTCGGACAGTGGACAGCGGACATGATGAACATGTTCTGGTTCGGCGAGCCGGACATCTGGCCGGACGGCGATGTCGCCGCGCGCAAGACGCTGGAACGCCTGACCAGCCCGCGCCGCAAGACGGTGCGCACCGCCGCCCGCTTCGCCCCGCACCGCTCCTACCTCGCGCTCTATATGTGGCGTCATGTCGATGCCAGGCCGGCCTGATCGGCAGGGGCTGACAAGTTGACGCTTGCGCGAACTGGACCGCGCCGCACAACGCCCCTAGTTTCTTTCCCGGATAAACACTGTTTACCCCGGTCATGATCCGGGGAGGGGCCGGGAGTTTTCATGTCCAACGCATCTGATATTGCGCCGAATTTGCGCCTGCCCGTCATCGGCGCGCCGCTCTTCATCATTTCCAATCCCAAACTGGTCATTGCCCAGTGCAAGGCCGGGATTGTCGGCTCCTTTCCGGCGCTGAATGCGCGCCCGCAAAGCCAGCTGGATGAGTGGCTGGACGAGATCACCTCCGAACTCGACAGCTATAACAGGGCCAATCCGGACAAGCCCGCCGCGCCCTATGCGGTGAACCAGATTGTCCACCGCTCCAATGACCGGCTCGAAGCGGATCTGGAAACCTGCGCCAAATACAAGGTGCCGCTGGTGATCACCTCGCTGGGCGCGCGTGTCGAACTGAACGAGGCGGTGCACAGCTGGGGCGGCAAGACGCTGCACGACATCATCAATGTCACCTTCGCCCGCAAGGCGCTGGAAAAAGGCGCGGACGGCCTCATCGCCGTGTGCGCGGGCGCGGGCGGCCATGCCGGGGTCAAATCCCCCTTCGCCCTGATCCAGGAGATCCGCGACTTCTTCGACGGCCCGCTCGCCCTGTCCGGCTCCATCGCCAATGGCGCGGCGGTCCTGGCGGCCGAGGCCATGGGCGCGGATTTCGCCTATATCGGCTCGGCCTTCATTGCCACCGAGGAAGCGCGCGCCTCCGAGGATTACAAGCAGGGCATTGTCGAGGGGTCATCCGACGACATCGTCTATTCCAGCCTGTTTACCGGCGTTCATGGCAATTATCTCAAAGGCTCGATCCGCAGCGCCGGGCTCGATCCGGACAATTTGCCGGACAGCGACCCTTCGGCCATGAATTTCGGCTCCGATTCGGCCAAGGCCTGGAAAGACATCTGGGGGTCAGGGCAGGGCATTGGCGCGGTCAGGGAAATCGCCCCCGCCGCCGCCTATATCGATCGCCTCGCCGCCGAATACGAGGCCGCGAAGAAGCGGATTTGCGGGTAGGGAGGCTTCCCGATGTCCTCCCCCGTTCGCGGGGGAGG
>WGNH01000031.1 GCA_016124665.1 Alphaproteobacteria bacterium
GCGAGGCGATAGATCGCCCCATCGCCGCTGGCGGCCCATATCCGGTCAAGCGCTGGCAAGGTGGATGCCTGTCCTGTTGCGGCGAACCGCCCGGCAAGCTCCCGATAGGCCGAATTGCCCCAGCGCACGGCGCCGCGCCGGTCTGTGACCAGCATCGGATCTTCCAGGGTTTCCAGAGCCTCCAGGGCCAGTCCTGCGGGGCCAGGCTCGGCTTCACGATCGACTTTTTCCTTCATGGACCGCCCGGCCGCTTCCCCTGCAGCCAGAGCGTACAGCATGCCAAAAGCGGCAATGGCGATACCGCACAGCAGGATAAATCCGTTCCAGACCATGGCTGAAGCAGCAAACAGCGCGACGGCAGAAACGCTCAGCACACCCAGTCCGATCACCCATTGAAGCCCGCGCCTCAAGCCGCGGGACAGAAAGGGTGATTTCATGGATTCTACGGGTTCGGTGAGATCTGCCATGGCTCTGTCCTTATGCGAATCAATATCCGCCATTCGAAGTCTACTCCGGTTGCGGCTTCTGTGCGCGCTTGCCGGTGAGTGTGAGGACGTAGCCAATGACCTTGGCGACGGCCTGGAAGTGTTCCGCCGGAATGGTTTCATCGATTTCCACGCTGGCAAAAAGGGCGCGCGCCAGCGGCGGATCCTCGACGATGGGCACATTGTGCTCCTCGGCAAGCGCGCGAATATTCAGGGCAACCTGATCAACGCCCTTCGCGACACAGAGCGGGGCCGGTGTTTCTCCCTGCTCGTATTTGAGTGCGACAGCGAAGTGGGTCGGGTTCATGATCACGACCGTAGCCTCGGGCACGGCAGCCATCATCCGGCGCTGGGCCCGCTCCTGACGGATCTGGCGCAGCTTGGCCCGTATCATCGGGTCGCCTTCGGATTGCTTGAGCTCGTCCTTGATCTCGCGCCGCGACATACGGTTCCGCTTCATGAAACTCTGGCGCTGAAAAATGAAATCAGCTGCAGCAATAAAGGCATAGGCCACAAGCGCGGCAACCAGAACCAGAAGGATATCGTATCGGATAATATCGAGCAGCGCCGACAGATCGACCTGGGGCATGGTCGCCAGTTCCTGCCGTTTTGGCCAGATGACCACGAAAACCGCCGCCGAGACGATGGCCATCTTGCCGACGCCTTTGAGAAAATTGGCCACCCCTTGCGGACCGAACATCCGCTTGAAGCCATCAATCGGGTTTAATTTTGATAGCTTCGGCTCCATCTTTTCGGTTGTGAACATCAGCCCGGTTTGCAGCAAATGCCCGGCAAGCCCAGCGATGGCGATAACCGCAAAGGCCAGCCCGGTCGCGGCAATCACGCGCCAGCCCAATGCCAGGCTTTCGGCACGCAGGGCCGCCGGCTCGAGGCTCATCGTGTGGGCATTCGACAGAAACAGGCTGAGGTCAGACGACAGGGAACGGGCCGCAGCCGGGGCCATCAGGCCGATCACGACCAGACCGGATGCCAGCACAAACCATCCCGGCACTTCCTGTGATTTGGGGACATCACCTTTCTTGCGCGCGTCATCCAGCCGCCGCTGTGTCGGTTCCTCGGTCTTTTCGCTTTCGTCCTGCCCCTCCGCCATGGATTATTGAAACTCCACAGCAAAGCGTTCCATCCGGCTAAGCCAGAGCGTGGCCATCGAGCCGAGGGCAATCGCGGTAATGAAAAGGCCCGCCATGATATTGACCGGCATGGCGATGAAGAAAATCTGCGCCTGCGGCATCAGACGGGAGAGAATGCCGAGGCCGAAATAGAAGACCAGTCCGAAGACGATGAGCGGGGATGCGATCTGCACACCGATCATGAAGGCGTCGGCAAAGGCGTTGAGCGCCCATTGCGCGGCATCCTCGATCATGGGCAACTGCCCGACAGGGAAAAGACTGTAGCTGCCCTGCGCCGCCTGCAGCAGCAAATGGTGAATATTGGTCGCAAAAAGGAGCAGCATGAAGGTGAGATTCAGGAAGGTCGCCATCAAAGCGCCCTGCTGCCCCTGTGAAGGATCAAAGACCTGTGCCATGGCCAGGCCGGTCTGCTGGCCGATCACCTGGCCGGCGACGGCAGCCGACGCCAGGAACATGCGGGCGACCGAGCCGATCATCAATCCGATCAGCACTTCATTGATGATCAGTCCGGCGATCTGCAGAGGGCGTTCCGGCTGGGCCGGCATTTCCCCCGCGAGCATGGGTCCAAGGGCAAGGGCGAACAATAATGCAAAGGCCAGGCGGATACGTGGCGGAATACTGCCCTCGCCGAATCCCGGCAAAAGCATGAGGATCGCACCGAGCCGCGCAAAGATGAGAGCGCCGGCAAATACCAGTAGGGAGAGATCCGCAATCATGCCGCAACGATCCGGTCGAATATGCCGTTCATGAAGGCCGACATCAGCGCGCCCATCATTGGCAGGAAGATCAGCAGGGCAACAAAGATGGCAATGATTTTCGGAACGAAAACCAGCGTCATTTCCTGTACCTGAGTCAGGGCCTGAAACAGGGCGATCACGACACCAACAGCGAGGCCGATCAGCATAATGGGCGCTGCCATGGCCAGCATCAGCCAGATGGAATCCCGGGCAATATCGAGGACTTCTGAACCGGTCACGCGGCTTCTCCGCAACTGCAGTCATACACTTATCTGTGCGGCCACGGTCCGGCTGTTCGCGTTAAGAAAGAGTCAACACTGGTAAACGCCAGCCCGGATTTCACCCTCGGAAATGCATTCCGCCATCCCACCAGATAGCCGGTCAATCCATCCGCCTACAAACATTACGGATCAGTCAGGTTTACGCGCCCGCCCTTTGCGTTAAGAAAGGGGCAACTTTTTGCCACGCGGCCTTTCCGGGGAGTTTTTCATGCGTCATTTTCTTGTTGGTATCAGTTCCATTGCGTTACTGGCCGCCTGTTCGGACGGACAGGACCTGAACCCCAATCCGCCCGCCGGGGTTGAAGCGCCGGCCAGTGAAAATGGCGGAGCTGAAATCCAGACTGAAACCGAACGCCTGATGGCGTTCTTTGACGCCCAGTTCCAGCGCGAACTGGCGTTCAGCCCCCAGGGGCAGACCTATCTAGGTCTGATTGATGATGTTGACGCCTATGGCCGCTGGGATGATGCAAGCGATGCAGCCTTCGAGGCCGGTCTGGACCGGGCGCGCGCAGACCTTGAAACGCTGCGCAATGATTTCGATTTTGAGGCGCTGACACCGGAAGCCCAAGTCTCATACCGTTTTTCGGAATTCGTCCTTGAAAACCAGCTGGATCAGGGCGCGTTCCGGGACCACAATTATATTTTCACACAGTTTTTCGGCCCTCACAGCGATATGCCGGCCATGCTGATCGGCTACCATCGCATGGCGAATGCGGATCATGCCGATGCCTATGTCCGGCGTTTGCAAGGCCTGGGACCGCGCCTGCAGACGCTGATCGATCAGGCCGATGAACGCGCCGCACAGGGCGTTCTGCCGCCAGCCTTTGCCTTTCCGACCGTGATCAACACCGCGCGCGGCATGATCACCGGCGCACCTTATGATGACAGTGGCGCAGACTCGCCGCTGTGGGCAGACTTCAACGAAAAGCTGGCCGATCTCGATCTGGACGAAAGCACTGCAGAGGTCTTGCGGGAGCGGGCAAGGGCCGCTCTGGTGGAAACGGTTGCTCCGGCCTATGAGCGTCTGATCACGACGATGGAGAGCCATGCCGAAATGGCCGAGCGTCTGGAAATTGACGGGGTTTCGCGCCTGCCTCGCGGCGTTGAATATTATGAAGCACAGGTCGCGAATTTCACGACACGCGACGATATGACGGCCGAGATGGTTCACAATACCGGCCTTTCGGAAGTCGAGCGCATCCATGGTGAAATGCGTGATATCATGGCCCAGGTCGGCTTTGACGGGACACTCCAGGAATTCTTCGCCTATCTCCGGACCGACGCGCAATTCTACTATCCGAACACAGAAGAAGGCCGTCAGCGCTATCTGGATGAAGCGACGGCCATGATCGCCACGATGCGGGACGCATTGCCGGACTATTTTGGCCGGCTGCCGCAGGCCGAAATGGAAGTGCGCGCCGTTGAGCCTTATCGCATTGAAACTGCAACCGGCGCGTTCTACGAACCGGGACCTCTGGATGGCTCCGCCCCGGGCGCGTATTATGTGAATCTCTCGCAAATGGATGAATTGCCCGTCTACCAGATGGAAACGCTGGCCTATCACGAAGGATTGCCGGGCCATCACATGCAGGTTGCCATCAGCCAGGAACTGGATGATGTGCCGATGTTCCAGCGCACGACCTGGTTTTCTGCCTACGGCGAAGGCTGGGCGCTCTATTCCGAAAATCTCGGCAAGGACATGGGGTTCTTCACGGATCCCTATCAGGATTTCGGTCGCCTGGGATACGAGGTGTTCCGTGCAGCACGCATGGTCGTGGACACCGGCATTCACTTCTATGACTGGAGCGAGCAGGAGGCGATGGACTACATGCTCGCCAACACGCCGATGACCGAAGGCGATATCCGCAACGAGGTCCGGCGCTATATCGTCTGGCCGGGGCAGGCCATCTCCTACAAGGTCGGTATGCTGACCATACTGGAGTTGCGCCAGCGCGCCATGGAAGCGCTGGGAGATCAGTTCGACTATGGGGATTTCCACGATGTCGTGCTCGGCAACGGCGCTGTGCCGCTAACTTTGCTCAGTGACCTCGTCGATGCCTATATCGAAGAGACGCTTGCCGAATAGACTTGTCCCGTGGAGGGCGGAATAGTGCTGACAAATGGCTCTATCCCGCTCGCCGTGCTGACCGATCTGGTCAATGAATATGCCGCCGAACGGCGCTCTGAAATGAAGAGGAGTAATCTCCGATGACGAAATTCCCCGCCTTCCTGACATCCGTTTCTCTGGCGGCCATTCTGGCAGCCTGCAGCCCCTCCAGTGAAACACCCGAGCGGCAAACGCCCGCAAATGACTCCTCCACTTCCAGCGCGGCCAATGACAATGATGGTAACGGGGATTCCGGGGACGAACTGGAAGTCAGCGAGTCCGAACGCCTGAATGCATGGTTCGAGGAAGTCTATGAAGCCGGAGTCGCCCGGTCACCGGTGACGCAGACCTTCCTTGGCCGCAAGACGGATTACGATCAATGGAATGATGTGTCGCCCGGCTTTGCGGAAGAAAGCATCCAGATTGCCGAGAATAATCTGGCGCGTATGCGGTCGGAATTCGATTATGAAGCACTGGACGAGAGCGCGCAGATTTCCTGGCGCATGTTCGAACGCAATGCCGAGCGTACAATCGAAGGCCGCCGGTGGCAGGATCACGGCTATATTTTTACGCCGCGCGCCGGACCGCACAGTTTTGTGCCCTCATTCCTGATTGGCCAGCATCGGGTCGCAACATTCGAAGATGCCGAAGCCTATGTGGGTCGGTTGAACAATGTCGGGGCGTATCTGGACCAGTCGATGGAAAATGCCCGCCGCGCCTATGATATGGGCGTGAGGACCGCGCGCTGGACCTATCCGCCGATGATTGATACGGCGCGCAATGTCATTTCTGGCCACCCCTTTGACGACAGCGGCGAAGATTCGCCAATCATGGCCGATTTCCGCAACAAAGTGACCGGTTTGGGACTGCCGCAGGATCAGCATGATCAACTGATCGCCGAGGCTGAGACCGCGATGGTCGAGGTATTGCAACCCGCCTATGAGCGCATGATCGACATGTTCGGTGAAATGGAAGCCGGAGCCACTGATGATGACGGTGCCTGGACCATGCCGGATGGTGGCGAATACTACGCCTATATGCTGGAAGGTTACACCACGACCGATATGACGCCGGAGGAAATTCACAATCTCGGTCTGGCGGAAGTCGAACGCATTCATGGCGAGATGCGCGACATCATGGCCGAGGTCGGTTTTGACGGCTCCCTGCAGGACTTCTTCGAGTTCATGCGGACCGATGAACAGTTTTATTACCCCAACACGGATGAAGGCCGCGAAGCCTATCTCGCCGATGCGACAACGCTGATCGACAATATGCGAGAGGCGCTTCCGGCCTTTTTCAACACCTTCCCGGAAGCGGATATGGAAGTTGTGCGCGTCGAGCCCTTCCGTGAGGCTTCTGCGGGCAAGGCGTTCTATAACCGCCCGTCAGAGGACGGATCCCGTCCTGGCCGCTATTACGCCAATCTGCGCGACATGCGGGACATGCCGACCTACCAGATGGAAGCGCTGGCCTATCACGAAGGCATTCCCGGCCATCATATGCAACTGGCGATCATGCAGGAGCTGGATGGCGTTCCGTCTTTCCGCCGGTTTGGCGGCGTAACGGCCTATACGGAAGGCTGGGGACTCTATTCGGAATACCTGCCTCTAGAAATGGGCTTTTATGACGATCCGTATTCAAACTTCGGGCGGCTGGCGATGGAGCTCTGGCGGGCCTGCCGGCTCGTGGTCGATACCGGCCTGCACCATTATCGCTGGACGCGGGAAGAAGCCGTCAACTACCTCTCCGAGAACACGCCCAACCCGCAAGGCGATATCGTCAATGCGATTGACCGCTACATCGTCATTCCGGGACAGGCGACAGCCTACAAAATCGGCATGAACGAGATTTTGCGCCTGCGCGGCGAGGCACAATCTGCCCTTGGTGAAGACTTCACCATGGGCGCATTTCACGATGTGGTGCTGACGCAGGGGGCGATGCCACTGAACATCCTCGAAGAGCGTGTTCAGGCATGGATCGATGAGGTTCAGGCAGCAGAGTAAGCCTAGATCGGCATTTTCAGGATGTCGTTATAGGCCCGGATGACCTGGTCGCGGACGGCCATGACGGTTTCGAGCTGGACCTCGGCCGCGGCCACGGCGGTTACCACATCGACAAGTTCAGCCTGCCCGGTCGCGGCGTTCGCGGTCATCTGTTCGGCCTGGACCAGAGAGGTGTTGGTGGCCTCCAGCGCGCCCTGCACCATGTCGGTGAATTTGAGCCCTTCGGCGGCTGCATCCGGTCCGGTTGCAGCGGTTCCGGCGGCACCTGCAGCCTGTTGATATGCGTTCAGTGCGGCTGTGATATCCATGGCCATGATCTAGCGTCCTAGCGGCGAAGCAGATCCAGCGCGCGCTCCATCATGCGCTTGCTGGATTCCACCATGTTGAGATTGGCTTCGTAAGAGCGTTGGGCTTCGCGCATATCCATCAGTTCGATCAGTGTCTGGACGTTGGGATAGCGGACATAGCCTTCTTCATCAGCTGCCGGATGACCCGGCTCGTATTCCAGCCGGAAATCCGACATGTCAGGCGCAGCGCGGCTCATGCGGACGGTTTCCAGGCCGCTGGCGCGATCCAGCTCGGATTCAAAAACCGGCATCTGCCGCCGGTAGGGATCCGCGCCCGGCGTTTCCGCAGTCGAGTTCGCATTGGCAATGTTTTCGGCGATAATCCGCATGCGCGCGGACTGGGCCCTGAGCCCGGCGGCAGCGACCGAAAGTGCGTCAGATGCATCTGTCATCTATTCACTCCTAGCCACCGACCGGACGCGCGGCCATGCGCATCAGGCCCAGACTTTTCTGGTAAAGCGTCAGCGCGGTTTCGTATTGCATCCGGTTTTCCTGTGCCCGCACCATCTGCTCTTCCAGAATCACGGAATTGCCGTTCACCGTTGTCTGGCTGTCCGGGCGGTCCTGCGCCGTATAGCGGCGGTCAGCAGCAGAGACGCTGGCGGAATTGCGCAGCTGCTCCTGCAGCGCGCGATGAAAATCGGCACGGGACAAATCCTGTGGCGTGTAGCCGGGCGTATTGGCGTTCGCGATGTTCTGCGTCAGCAAATCATGCCGCTGACTGTGAAAAGCCATCGACTCACGCAAGATTGCCAGTGTTGGCGCGTTATCCAGACTCATTCTCTAACTCCGGTCTGTTGAGTCTGAAGCTGGAGCGCGTCGCTTAACGCCGCGTTAAACAGGAAGGAATTGCCCACCTTGGACGTTGTCGATGCCGCCCGATACATCGCCGCGCTGGCCGTGGTCCTGGGTCTGCTGGGCCTGCTGGCGTTGGGCGCCAGGCAGGGATGGCTGGCCAGCTTTCTTTCCGGCGTTTCACGCGGGGCGTTTGCCGGGGTGAAACGTGAGCGGCGCATGAAGGTGGTGGAGACACTGGTGCTCGACCCGCGGCGCCGAATCGTCATCGTTGAGATCGATGGCAAGGAAAAAGCCTTGCTGCTGGGGGCATCGGACGAAATGCTACTGCCGCATGACGAGAGGCCGGCTCCATGAGCCTGAAGCGCTGGGCTGGCATATTTGCGCTGATCGGTGGGTTTCTCCTGATCAGCGGTTCGGTCTGGGCAACGACTCCCGCCGGCCCCGGCATATCTCTGGATCTGGGCGATGAGGGCACGCTGACGGAGCGTGTCCTGCAATTGATGGCGCTGCTGACCGTACTGTCGCTGGCCCCGTCCATTGTCATCATGACAACGTCATTTGTGCGTATCGTGGTGGTGCTTTCACTGTTACGGACGGCGGTCGGTCTGCAACAAAGTCCGCCCAATGCGGTGCTGATCTCGCTGGCAATTTTCCTGACCGGATTCATCATGGCACCGGTTTTCAGTCAGTCCTATGAGCAGGGCATCCGCCCGCTCCTGGATGGCGAAATCGAGCTGACCGAGGCCTTTGACCGGTCTAGCGCACCGGTCAAAACTTTCATGCTGGCGCATACGCGGGAAGATGATCTCGGCCTGTTCATCGGCTTCATGGCGGGAGATCCGCCTGCCAGCGCCGAAGAAACGCCCTTTCATGTCGTTGCGCCGGCTTTCATGATTTCCGAGCTGCGCCGGGCATTCGAGATCGGCTTTCTCCTGTTCATTCCCTTCCTGATCATCGACCTGGTTGTGGCATCTATCCTGATGTCGATGGGCATGATGATGCTGCCGCCCATCGTGATTTCGCTGCCCTTCAAGCTGATTTTCTTCGTACTGGTAGATGGATGGCGTCTGGTCGCAGGCAGCCTTGTCCAGAGTTTTGCAACGATCTCACCGCCCGGCTAGGCGGGATCCGTGTCTTCCGAGAAGCGGTCACGGAAGCGGCCCATGAAGGCATCCAGCGTGTCGACTCCGGCAATCTGGCGGGCAAGATCACCAATCCGGACATCGCCGCTGGCCGAGGTGTCGCTGGTCAGAACGTCGAAGGCTTCAGCCTGATCGGTAGTTGCCATCTGCGCACCGTAACGTGTCGTCAGGCGATCAATCGCTGACCGGTCTTCCGCCAGATTATAGGCAATGGCGGCCCGCAGGACATCGGCCTGTTCGTCAATTGTCAGCGGTTGCGGGTCACTCCAGCGATTGCCGAGAGCCGCTTCGATGCGGCGGCCGGCATCCGGCCAGTTACGCTGGGCCCATGCCACATCGGCGCGCAGGCGGCGGGCTTCCTCGCTGGTATCGCGTTCGATCAATTCCAGCGCATGTTCATGCCGTCCCAGTTCGGACAAGGCACGCGCTTCCAGAATACGGCGTTCGGCCACCAGTTCCGATGGCAGCCCGGCAACACGGGTGGAGCGGATCACCGTCAAGGCTTCACTGGGCCGGTGATCCATCAGATAAATCACGGCGAGGTCTGTGCCGACACGGGCGCGGGCGGCCGGTTCCCGCAAGCGCTCATTGACCTGATGAGCCAGAAGCTGCGCTGCCGGTTCCAGCAGATCAAAAGCCACCAAGCGGTCCGCCAGACGCCGGATCATGCGGTCGCCATCTGCACCGATCGGCGTCATGTAGGAGTGTTCATAAAACAGGGCGACGGCCTCTATCGGGTCCATCCGGTCCGCCGCGCCCTCCAGAAAAAGCTCGTTGAATATCTGGCTCATTTCCTGGCCCGTACGGCGGGCTGCGCGAGTTTCCGGAAATTCAGCCCGGGCATTCTGCATGATCCGCAGGCCCTCACTGAACTGCCCTTCCCGGACATAGAGCCGGCCCAGCAAATTCATGGTTTCAAGCTCTATGGTGTCCCCGCGCCAGCG
Organism: Alphaproteobacteria bacterium; assembly: GCA_016124665.1. Lineage (GTDB taxonomy): Bacteria > Pseudomonadota > Alphaproteobacteria > Caulobacterales > Maricaulaceae > Hyphobacterium. The sequence goes on from WGNH01000031.1 coordinate 9,996, forward strand.
CAGGCGGAGCATTTCCAGACCCTCAACGGCTTCGGTTGGCGAAATGAGCTCGTTTTCGATCCGAATCTTGTAAAGTTCCAGCAAAGCCAGCGCCTGGATTTCCGGAATTCCCGAAGACGAGAGGGTCTCCAGCTGGCGCAAGGCCGAAGCGGTGTCACCGGACGCCGCCGCCAACCGAGCGTCCAGCCAGTCGGCCCGCGCCGCAATTTCCGGACCGGGATTTTGGCTATCCAGATTCCGCAACAATTCTGTAGCGGACGCAAAATCATTCAATTCAAGAGCGGTTTCAGCATGCATAACGCGAAAGCGGGACTGCCATTCGGGCGCGTAATCGAACAATGTCTCGCGCGACGCCGCAAACCGCCGGCTGGCCTCTTCCCATTCGCCTCGCTCGGCGGCCACCATGGCCTGCCAGGGCGCAACACCCGGATCATTGCGCAACTCCGGCGCATTGAAGGCCAGACGGGCATCTTCGATCCGGCCCATCATCAGACTGGCGACACCTGCCAACGCCAATGCGTGCGCATTGCTTTGCATTGCAGGATCACGATCAATAGCAACGTCAATAATGCCCAGTGTCTCCGCCGCGAGGCCGTTTGCCAGCATGTATCGGGCAAGCGTGATCCTGTCGCTGGTGGTTCCGCGTGCGGCCTGGGCATAGAGTTCTGTATATGTCGGCCAATATTCGCCCTGGCGCTGCCAGCGTTCGAAATCCATGAAGGCCGGGGAGTCGAGGCTGCGGCGTCCGGACGCCAGAATGCTGTCGGAGGTCGGCGATAGCGCCAAACCTTCCGGGCGGGCAAATACCACGACTTCGCCCTGCGTGGTCATGACCACATCATCGGCAGTGACTTCCATCGCCGCGCCATGGCTGGAGGGCAAAAGCGCCATACCCACGAAATCACGGCGGCCTGGCGAACCCTGTATCTGACTACCAGCGGTAATCACCGCCATCGTGTCACCAACCACCGGGTCATCGACCCAGAGCGTTTGCCCCATTTCCTGCAACGTGACGAGAATGCGGGCGGACGCACCACGCCGGGCGTCCCGTTCGACAGAAATCGGGCGCGGTGGGGATTGAATGCGTTCGGCCAACACGATGCGCCACACCGGTCCTTCATTGAAGACTTCTGCTTGTGTGGACTCCGGCACTACGACCCGGGCGGCTGTAAAGTCCTGCCCTTGCACAGCCGTGAAGCCGATGACGTGCCCGCGTGAACCGTGCGCCATCTCATCGAGATTCAAATCCGCTTCTGCATCGAATACAATCCAGACGGCAGAGCCGCGCCGGAAGACAGCCGCTCCGACCGGTGCCGCCCATTCGAATGACGCCGTGAGCTCTCCGTCCGCTTCCACCACCCGGGCTTGAACCACGCCACTGGCCGGAACCGGATCGGCGCGTTCGACGGGCGTATAGCTGAGACCATTATCGTCAATGTCGGGCACTGGCACCGCCTGACCAAGTTCGGCTTCCGGTTCGTCCAACTCGTTTTCTGTCGCATCCGAACCAGCAGCAGGTGACGGATCTTGCCGGGGTTCGGGGACACTTTCTTCAGTCTGTTGAGCATCGGCCAGCGCAGCCAGGGCAGCCAGTACGTCCGTTGGATTGGTGACACCATCGGCCAGCAGGTCGATGACGATACGTTCGCCCTCGTCCCAGATGCGGGCTGTAGCCCCCTCTTCGAGGGTCAGACGGAGGCGGTAATCGTTTTCGCCGCGTTCGCCTTCTATGTCTTCCAGCAGACGGGGGTCCGAGGTCCGCAACTCAACCAGGTCCATATTTGCAGGTGCTGAGAATTCCACCGTGGCGATATCGCCGTCCTGAACCAGTTCATATTCCACGACTTCCGGCCAGATCAGTTCGATGCGGGTGTATTCTGCTGCCTGTCCGAAGGAGACTGCGACATCCAGAGCAGGAGGAGGTGGCGGTGGCGGGGCTGCAGCAGCGGCTGCGGCGGCATCAATTTCAGCCTGCTCGCGCGGGGAAATAATATCCGGGAGCGGTTGAGCTCCTGCCGGCACCAGATCGACTGCCACAAGATTATAAGACGAGGATATTTGCGGCGTCACCGTGCCGCTGCGCAAGGCCAGCCGCAGAGTATTCCCATCGGGATCGATGCGGGCGAGCGCCACCAGATCCCCCAGGCGGCTGGTGATTTCACTGGCACTGCCTTCGATGGCGTCCGTCAGGCGAACGACCAGCACCTGGCCGCCCACGATTTCAGCCTCTGCGCCCGGGCGTTCATCGGAAAAAGCTTCCGGATAGGCCACGACAATGCGGGACACGCCACTGATGCGCTCGACCGAGAAACTGACTGGCTCGGCGGCATAAGCCGAAGCACAGACCATAATCCCGGTCAGGCTGGAAAGGAGGCTAGCCCTCAGTGCCAATCCGTGCCTCCAGCTCGGCTGCTGTATCAGGAACATCACGGCGCGATGCGATCAATGCGGTAAGATTGGCAGCATCGCGGACATTCATTTCGCCCATGATTTCACCGGCCTTGCGGGCGGCCATACGGGTGACAATCTGAACCTGAGTTTGCGTATCCAGGGCGGCGAGCCGTTCAGCGGCGGCATCCACTTCCATATTATTGTAGATCGACACCAGACGTGCAATTTCGGCTTCTTCTTCCTCGGAAAGTGTTCCGAGCAGGGTTTCGATATCATCGCGCAGGGTACGCAACTCGACGATACGTTCGTCGATGCGTATTTCTGCGGCTTCCAGCAATTGTTCACGCGTATCAAGTTCACGGGCGCGCCCATCAAGCTGATCCCGCCGCTCCCGGAGGGACGTCAGAACATCGGCTTGGGACGGGCTGAGACCGACGCTAGCAGCGAACAGGCTCGACTGGTCCGGACCGGGTTGAACCGGGGGGCATTGTGCGGCACCGATCGAATTTTCCGGCAATGGTGAAGCGGTTTCATCGGTTAGGCCCGTATCGTCCTGCTGCGCCGGGGTTTCGGTCTCCTCGGAGAGGCTCCAGGCCGTCAGCGCGTCCGCTGCGCTGACCCCGACTTCCAGCGCCTTGAGAACGAATAGACCACCTGCCAAAACAGCGGCTGTTGCGAGAAGACGAACCGGACGCATGATTATCGTACATCCTTCAGATCAGTATAGACGGTTTTCCGTCCACCTTCGGGAAAGTGTTCGGCGATCGTCTTGCGGCGTGGACGCGATGCTATGGAGTCGGCCTGACGATCACCGGCTTCCACCAGAAGCCGGAGCTCATCCGACAGGCCTTGCGCGCGCCGGACATTCTCTTCCAGGGATTCGCCGCTTTCACGGGCTGCCCGCTGAAGCCCGGCAAGGCTGGCGCGGGCGCGTTCGGACGCCTCGTCCAGCGCGATGATGGACGCCCGGATTCCATCCTGCCCCGAGCGCAGAGCGCGCAAGCGTGCATCCACGCGCCACAGCATCACCGCAGCAATCAGGACGAGCAGCGCAACAGCGCCTTCAAAGACAAGCGTGGCAAGGGTCATACTTTTCTCAACAATGCTTTCTTGGCGCGGGAGGTCAGCGGAGCATCCAGGCGCACGGCGACATTGTAGCCAAGCCGCCCCATGCGTCCGCGTGTCAGCGGAACGGACCCGCATTTCAGTTCAATGGCGCTGTCGGACGAGGCATCCAGGTAAAAAGTGTCGCCCACCTTCATGTCCATTACCTTGCCCAATGGCATACGGATTTCATCCAGAACCGCCGAGACTTCCATCTGTGTGGACCACAGCTCTGTGGCGAGGTGGCTTTCCCAGATATTGTCACGGCCGAACTTTTCACCCATGAATTGCTGCAACAGCATTTTCCGGATGGGCTCCAACGTGGCGTAGGGCAATAGCAATTCGATGCGCCCGCCCCGGTCTTCCATATCCACGCGCAGCTTCACCAGAATGGCGGCATTGGCCGGACGTGCGATGGCCGCAAAGCGGGGGTTTGTCTCGATCCGTTCGAGCGCAAAATCGACCTCGGTCAGGGGCTCGAAGGCCGACTTGGCGTCCTGTAGCACCACTTCGATCATGCGCTGGACCAGTGTCCGTTCGATCGTCGTATAGGGCCGGCCTTCCATCCGCATGGCGCTATTGCCGCGGCGGCCGCCGAGCAGGACATCGACGATGGAATAGATCAGATTGGAATCGACCGTCAGCAGGCCGTAATTGTCCAGCTGTTTGGCACGGAACACTGACAGGATAGCCGGCAACGGTATCGAATTGAGATAATCGCCGAAGCGCATGGACGAGATATTGTCGAGACTGACTTCGACATTGTCCGAGGTGAAATTGCGCAAGCTGGTCGTCATCAACCGCACCAGGCGGTCAAAGACGATTTCCAGCATGGGCAGGCGTTCATAGGAAACCAGCGCCGAATTGATGATGGCGCGGATGCCGGACTTGTCACCGCCTTCCTCATCCGAGACCGAAAAACCCAGAAGGCTGTCGATTTCGTCCTGATTGAGAATGCGCTCAGGCGCAGCGCCGGGCTGTCCGTCGCTGCCTTCTTCACCAACCATGGACTGCCATTCTTCGGAGAGATCGTCTCCAGAGGCATCCTCGGCTTCAGTGGCTTCCGGGGCTTCGGTTTCTGCAGCGTCCGCCATGAATGGTCCTAAACGATCAGCATATTGGTAATGAGAACAGCCGATACCCGGTCATTGCCGAGCACGAGTTGGGCACGGCGCAGCAATTCCATGCGCACGCGTTGATAACCGGCGCTGCCGGCCAGGTCCTCGGGCCGCAATTCCCGCAGGAAGGCAATGAATTGATCCCGGATACGCGCCTGTTCAGATTCTGAGAAATGGGCGGCAAAGTCCTCCTCTTCGGTTTCGAACTGGAGCTGCATGGACAGGATTGAGAAGCCGCCATTGCCATTGGAGATGGAGACCTGCATTTCCGGCAATTCCACATAATGCAGATTATCCGGCGTGGTATGGCCGTCTTGACCTTCAGCGGCTTCACCATGCTCTCCGGCTTCGGCAAGCTGCGCCTCTTCTCCACCGCCGGACAGAAGCAGGAAAGCCGCAGTCCCGCCAAGCAGGAGGATGACCACGGGCAGGCCGATAAACAGCGCCAGCTTCATCAGGCCCGGCTTCTTTTTTCCGCCTTCAGCCTCTTCGCCTTCCGCGCCGTCTTCGATCTCTTCGTTTTCGTCCGCCATTTTCCGGCTCCGATTCTTGGAATCACATGCCGATTAAGGCCCGGTCCGGTTAACGAGGCGTTTGCAATTGCCGTCCACCCGGCAATTCCTGCCGCCTGGGGGGCCGCAAACTGCCGGGATGCGCCAACCATCCCGGCGGTCTGCCGCGCCAAGCCATTGAAATTCGGTGTTATTAACCATGGCACGCTGGATGCAACGGGTGGAGCAAGCACTGCGGAAGACGGTGCTGAAACATATCGATCCAGAACGGACGGAACGCGCCATGGAAAATGCTCTGATGATAGGGCTTTCGCGACAGCTCACACTGCGCCGCGAAATGGATATCACCGCGAACAATATCGCGAATGCCAACACGCCCGGATTTCACGTTGAAAGCCTGCTGCTGCGCAGCGAGGCAGCCCCCATCGCAACCTCCCAGGATGGTCCCGGCGATCTTCAATATGTCGATGTCTGGGGCATTGGCCGCGATTTCCGTGAGGGGACGCTGGAATTTACCGGCCGCCAGCTGGATGTCGCGCTGGAAGGCGACGGCTTCTTCCAGGTCGAGGCGGCGAATGGCGACGCGCTCTACACCCGCGATGGCCGCTTCACGATCGATGGCGAAGGCCGGCTGGCCGCGTCCGATGGCGCTTTGGTGCTTGATGATCTGGGCGCGCCCATCCTGATCGATCCGGCCCAGGGGCCGGTGATGATTTCGGAAGACGGCGCGCTGGTCCAGAACAATGCCGAGATCGCCCGGCTGGCCATCTATACCTTTGAAAATCTTGGTGCGCTGTCGAAGACCGGCTCCGGCCGTTATGCGGCGACCGAAGAGGCGCCGGCTGATCTCGCCGCCGATTTCCAGCTGCGTCAGGGCTATGTCGAGAGCTCGAACGTCCAGCCCATTCTGGAGCTGACCCGCATGATCGAGACCATGCGGGCCTATGAATCCGTTTCCCGCTTTATCTCACAGGGCGAGGAATTGAGCCGCAAGGCGATCGAACGCCTCGGCCGCGTCTAAGGGGAGTTATACCATGCGTTCTCTCACCACCGCCGCTACGGGCATGCAGGCCCAGCAGATGAATGTCGAGGTGATCTCGAACAACATCGCCAATATGAACACCACCGCTTTCCAGCGGCAGCGGGCCGAATTCCAGGACCTGATCTATCAGAGCGTCGAGCGCATGGGCGCGTCGTCCTCTGATGCCGGCACGATCGTTCCGACCGGCGTCCAGATCGGCCTCGGCGTCCAGGCGGCCTCGGTCTACCGGATCACCGAGCAGGGCAGTCTGAACCAGACCGGCAACCGCTATGACCTGGCCATATCCGGCCGCGGATATTTCCGCGTCCAGCTGCCCTCGGGCGAGGATGCCTATACCCGCGCCGGCAATTTCGCCATCAGCCCGGACGGACAGATCGTGACCACGGACGGCTATACCGTCGCGCCGGGCATTGCCATTCCGCAGGGCACGCGCGATGTGGCGATCAACCAGCAGGGACAGGTGCAGGCCATCATTGATGGCGACCCGAACCCGCAGATTGTCGGCCAGCTGGAATTGTCGACCTTCTTCAACGAGGCGGGCCTGGAAGCGCGCGGCGACAATCTGTTCACCGAGACCGCGGCCTCGGGCGCGGCGACCAGCGGCACGCCGGGATCGACCGGATTCGGCGTGGTGCGGCAGGGCTTTGTGGAAAGTTCCAACGTCAATGCGGTCTCCGAAATCACCGCCCTGATCCAGGCCCAGCGCGCCTATGAGATGAATGCGCGGGTGATCTCGGCCTCTGATGAAATGCTGGCCGCCAGCTCCAATCTCCGCTGAGGATTAAGCCATGAAAACCGTCCTCTTCGCCCTCGCCCTCGTTCTCGCCCCGCCGCCGCAAATCCTCGCCACGGCCTTCGCCGACGAGGCGGTCATGCTGCGCAGCGATATCCGTGTCGAAGCCGATATGGTGACGCTCGGCGATCTCTTCGGCATCACCGGAGCGGCCGCCGATGTGGTCATCGCCCGCGCGCCGGAACCGGGCCGCCGCACCTCGCTGGATCCCGATTATGTGCGTCAGCAGGCGCGCAATAACGGCCTGGCCTGGGCCAATGCGAACCAGCTTCGCCGGGTCACCATCGAGCGCGCCAGCCGGATGATCGATACCGGCCTGCTGTCCGAGATGATCGCCGCCGAGCTGAATATGCGCGATGGCAATGAATACGAGGTCCAGCTGTCGGGCGCCGGGGCGCTGCACATGCCGTCCGGAGCACGCGGCCTGCCGGAGATTTCGCAGATGGATTTTTCCAGCCGTACCGGCGTGTTCCAGGCCGAGCTGATCGCCTATGACGGGGCCACGCCCGTGCGCCTGTCGGGCCGCGCTTTTGCGACGCTGGAGGTTCCGGTCCTGGCGCGGCCGATTCCCGCCGGACAGGTGATCGAACACAGCGATATCGACTGGATTTCCGTCCGCGCCGACCGGGTGCGCGCCGATGCGATGATGAATCCGGACAATATGGCCGGTCTGGAAGCGCGCCGGGCCTTGCGTCCGGGCGAGCCGGTCCGCGCCTATGACCTGCAGGCCCCGGTCGTGGTGGCCCGCGGCGAGACGGTGAATCTGGTGTTCTCGGTGCCCGGCCTGACGCTGACCGCCCGCGCCCGCGCGCTGGAGGATGCCGGGGAGAACGAGATCGCCCGCTTTGTGAACCTGCAATCCAACCGCACGGTGGACGCGATGGTGGAAGGCCCGGGCCGCGCCCGCGTCGTCACCGCCGGACCGTCCTGATTCAAAACCGGAGACTCCTACAGTTTTTGACGTTTTGTCTCCTACTACTACTACTACAACTCCGGCAGCTCCAACCTCTGAAGCCAATAAGAACAATAAAATCAACAACACTGGGAAAATTGCCATGATCCGTAAAATTCTCGTCATCTCCGCCGCGCTCGCCCTTTCGGCCTGCGCCACCGCCGACCGGCTCGCCGAGGTGGGGTCCGTGCCCGCCCTCACGCCGATCGAGAATCCGGCGCTCTATGCCACAGGGTCAAACGCCAACCCGGCCTATGGCCCGCAGTATAACGCCCCCGCCACGCAAGGAGGACAAAGCGGCCCATACGGAGCGCCGCAACAGGGCGGACAGTCCGGATATCCGCCGCCGCCCGCCTCGCAATATGGCAGCGGTTACGGGGCCAATGCCGGGGCCATTCCGGTGCATTACGAGGCCTCGCCCACCAATTCCCTGTGGACGCCGGGCCGCCAGACCTTTTTCGGCGATCCGCGGGCCGCGTCTCCGGGCGATATCCTGACGGTGAATATCGACATTTCCGACTCGGCCTCGGTGCAGAACTCGACCAACCGGACGCGCACGGCCTCGGAAGACAGCAATCTGACCAATTTCCTCGGCGGCGAAGCGGCGCTGTCGCAATTCTTCAATGATGCGGTCGATCCCGCCTCGCTGACCAGTTTCGGCTCATCCGGCTCGCACAGCGGCAATGGCGCGGTCAGCCGCCAGGAGACGATCAACCTGTCCATTGCGGCGGTGGTCACCGGGCGCATGCCGAATGGCAATCTGGCCATTGCCGGGCGTCAGGAAGTGCGCATCAATAACGAGATCCGCGAGCTCCTCGTCTCCGGCGTGGTGCGGCCGCAGGACATCGCCTCGGACAATACGATCCGCCACACCCAGATCGCCGAAGCGCGCATCTCCTATGGCGGCCGCGGCCATATCTCCGACGTCCAGCGCCCGCGCCTGGGCCAGGAAATCTACGACATTCTCTGGCCCTTCTAGGCGCAGAGCAAACCTCCACCACCCAGTGGCGCACCTTGGCCCCTGCCGTTTCTGACGGCAGGGGTTATTTTTGCCTGCGGAGCAGGCATCCCGGGGGGCGCCGCTTGTGCCCGCGAAAGCGGGTATAGGCGCGATCCGGGATCCGGATGTGAAACCCTCCCGTCATTCCGGGGCGCGCGGCTTCCGATCCTTCGAGGCTCACTTCGTGAGCACCTCAGGATGAGGTAGGGGTGGATTTGATTAGGAATGCCGGACACCCGAAACACACTCAACTTACCTCATGGTGAGGTGCCGCCGAAGGCGGCCTCGAACCACGCAAGACTCTGGACGCCTCCTTCGAGGCTCGCTGACGCTCGCACCTCAGGATGAGGTGATTGGGTAGAGGAAGAAAAGCCCCGAACCACCCAGGACATCGCAAACACGTTCAGATTGTGCTAACATTCAACCATGCAGCAGCACCCCAAAATGATCTGGGTCTATATCCTCCGCTGCGCCGATGGCTCCTATTATACCGGCACACATCGCGGCGAGGACATGGAACAGCGCGTGGCCGAGCACCAGGCCGGGACGTTCGGCGGATATACGGCCTCCCGCCGGCCGGTCGAACTGGTCTGGGCAGACTGGAGCTTCCAGCTGGCCGATGCCGTCGCGTTCGAGCGCCAGATCAAGGGATGGAGCCGGGCCAAGAAGGAAGTCTTCATGGCGGGTGACTGGCAGGGGCTTCGAAAGCTGTCCAAGCGGCGCGGGGGTTCGGAGCGTTCCTGATCCCTCCTTCGAGGCTCGCTGGCGCGAGCACCTCAGGATGAGGTGGGAGGGTGGGATTAAGGGTGGGAGCGTAGGATGGCACTTATATTCTTACCTCATGCTGAGGTGTCTTCCCGAAGGGAAGCCTCGAAGCACGCAGATCATCCACCCCCCTACCTCATGCCTGTCCCCGACTTGATCGGGGAGTGAGGTGCGGCCGCAGGCCGCCTCGAACCACGCAGCTCAATCTTCCCGGTCCTTCGAGGCCCACTTCGTGGGCTCCTCAGGATGAGGTGGGAAGAAAGGCATTGGGTGGAATCTATAAACTTACCTCATGCTGAGGTGTCTTCCCGAAGGGAAGCCTCGAAGCACGCAGATCACCCACTCCCCGACCTCATGGTGAGGTGCGGCCGCAGGCCCCTCGAACCACGCGAGACTCTGGAAGCCTCCTTCGAGGCTCGCTGGCGCGAGCACCTCAGGATGAGGTGAGAGGGTGGGATTTTGGATGGCAATGCAAATGTGGAAACCTCCACTCCCCTACCTCATGGTGAGGTGCCCGGCATAGCCGGGCCTCGAACCACGCACGCCCCCTCCCGTCATCACACGGCCGCGCCGCGCGCGAGTCCGGGTGATCTCTCGATCATCGGGATGCCCCGGACCTTCGCTCCGCTCGCCGTGGCATGACGTGTTTGTATGGGTGAAAAACAGGGTGCCCTTCCCCTCCCGTCATCACCGCGATACCCGCTTTCGCGGGCACAAAAGGCGGGGACCCAGAGCAGTAGTGATGCCGTCAAAGGCCTGCCCTCAATCTGCGCGGCGTTGAAGCTGACGGCGGGTTGGCGCAGGCCGTGCCGGTGAAAAGGGCGCAACTGGGTTCCTGCTTGCGCAGGAATGACGATGAACGTGGGTTTTCGCCTTTTACCCATACAGACAGGCCGCCTGCAGCCTGCAGCTCCACAAGGTGTGAGGCAGGAGGGGGTCGTGGGTGCAGAAGGAAGGATGGGGACAAGTTCTCCTCGCTTCCAATCCGCCACCTGGGACATCGGTGCAATTGTAACCATCAAAGGATATAGAAACTTTTTATTCATCCTTGCAAGAATTGGAAACAATATTTCGGCTTTATCTTATTGATATTTATATTTATATCTTCCTTATATTTTTGACGTAGAAGGAAGGTAAGCAAGTGCCCGGCTAACGTTGACTAATTCCTACATCGAAGTTCGTTTAATGTTCTATATAAGTTCTACTTATAACCCTTGACGTCAACGTTTCATTAACCTATATCGAAATTGCTTTTATAAGGAGTCAAGCATGCCTACCGCAACAATCGAACTGCCGGATGGCACGAAAATCTCGATCGATGGCGACGTCGACGAGATCGCCAAAATCACTCAACTATATAATCAATCACCTGCTAGTGCTGGTGGCCGCACAAGTACGCCACATAGCGACAAGCCGTCGAACAGCGGCTCACCTGCACGAGAAAAGGAAAGCTGGGGGGACGACGGCATCGACATTCCAAGACTTGTCGAGCGTATCAAGGATTGCGATGAAGCCGAGGTGATTGAGAGCGCGATTCTCGATCAGCGCGATGTAATGCCTCGCGTGTTGCTGCCATTCTACATCGGCGACAAGTACTTCGAGGGTGAGACTTTACTGACGTCCGGCGAAGTTGAGAAAATCACTGATCAGCTTGGCGTCAAGGTTCCAATTTCCTCTGCCTCAAGAATGCTCTCAGATACTGCGAAGAAGTATGTTTCCGGCGACGCGGTGAGAAAGAAGGGGGCCGTTGTTCATTACAAGCTCAATCGCCGCGGTGTACAGTACATGCAAGATCTTCTTAGCTAGCCGATGACAACACGATCCGACCTGCTTCCAACGCTTCCGGCGAAGCTCCGCGATGAGTTGTTCGATACGTTCGACGAGATCGAACGGAATTTTCGCGAGTGCCGCTGGGAACCATCTGAATTGAACGGCGGGAAGCTTTGCGAGGTGACGTATTCGATTTTGAAGGGACACTTGGACGGCAGCATTCCGGAAAAGGCGGTGAAGCCAAGGAATATGGCGCAGGCTTGCCGCGAGTTGGAATGCTATCCGTCCGATTTTCCGAAATCTGTTCGCGTGCAACTTCCGCGAATCCTCGTCGCGCTATATGAAATAAGAAATAACAGGAATGTTGGCCATATTGGCGGAGACGTTGACCCCAACTATATGGATGCGATGTGTGTTTTGCACATGGCGAAGTGGGTGCTTTGCGAACTAATTAGGATTTTTCACCAACTTTCAATTGATGAAGCCAGATTAGTTGTGGAAGCCACATCGCAACGAAGCGTTCCTGTGGTTTGGCAAATAGACGACCGGCTTCGCGTGCTTCGTCCAAGCATGACTTTCAAGGATAAAGTGCTCGCCTTACTTTATTCCAAACCGGGGGGTATCGAGGCCGCTGACTTGTTTATTCATGTTGAGCACAAACATAAGTCAAACTTCCTACGGGACGTCCTTCAAAAGCTGCATGATCGGTCCTTAATCGATTTTAATCGCTCGACTGGCAAATGCATTATATCTCCGATAGGAATACTCGATGTCGAAAACCGACTCTTATAGAATCACCCCCTAATCGTCCCGATGCACCCGTTCGGAGCGCTCATGGCGTTCCTGGGCTTCGAGCGACAGGGTGGCCACGGGGCGGGCGTCGAGGCGTTTCAGGCTGATGGGTTCGCCGGTTTCCTCGCAATAGCCATAAGTGCCGTCCTCGATGCGGCGCAGGGCCGAGTCGATCTTGGCGATCAGCTTGCGCTGGCGGTCGCGGGCGCGCAGTTCCAGAGAGCGGTCGGTTTCCGTCGAGGCGCGGTCGGCGATATCCGGCATGGCGCCGATATCTTCCTGCAGCGCTTCGAGCGTGGTCTTGCTCTCGCGGATGATCTCGTCCTTCCACGCATTGAGCTTGCGCCGGAAATACTCGACCTGGCGCTCATTCATGAAAGGTTCTTTGGGGGACGGCACATAACCGGCCGGAAGTTCGATTTCAGAGACCGAGGCGTTTTTCGTCTTCGCCATAACGCACACTCCGATATTTTTCCGCCCCTCGACAGGCGCGGCGCAATCTACTCAGGACGTTAACCGAGTCAACGCGCAAGCGCGGTTTGGCGGGGGAAAAACACCGTCACAATTTCGTGTAAAAAGCGAAACATAATCCGTGCTTTAGCGTTCCAGCTTGGCGAGTTCGACCGCGGCGCGGGTCTCGACCTCGTCCAGCATCGCCTCCAGCCGGTGGTCGTGGGTTGATTCGCGGCGCGTCTGCAGCAGGTCCATCAGGGCGACCAGCTTGGCACGCGGAATGCCGCCATCAAGGAGGGCCAGTTTGAGATCATCCAGCACATCCAGCAGGGAGAAGGCGCGCATGGTGGCCTTCTTCCGCGCTTCGGTGAAATCGCCCACCGATTGCAGCGCCAGGATGGCATCGACCGAGGTGACCGCCGAGGCACTGCCGGTGGCGGAAACGCCCGCAGAACCGCCCGACGGCGTCTCGACGGAAAAGCCCTCCCCGCTGGCGCCGGAGCGGCGCTTGGCGGAGGAGACGGAGGCGGCGGAATTTGGCCCTGTGACCTTCATGGATCGGCAAACCTTCCTGCGTGTCAGTGATGACAGGCGGAGACTCCCTTGCTTCGCCTTAACAAGCTTTTAAAGCTGTGATTGCGCACGGCAATTTCTGCCGGGAGCGGCGGATCTGCCTATAAGGCGCGCCGTGGCCGGGCCGGTTTTCAACGGGATTTCAAGGGCTTGAAGTCTGTGCGCTTTGGCACGGATTTCGCACCTCCCCGTGCAGGAACCACAAGGGGAGAACCCCGGAAATGCGCCGCGCCACCTATATCTTCGCCTTCATCGCCTTTGTCATCGGCTGTCTGGTGCTGAATGCGCCGGCGCATGCCAATTCCCGGATCAAGGACATTGCCGATGTGGAAGGCGTACGCGACAACCAGCTGGTCGGCTATGGCCTGGTCGTCGGGCTGGACGGCACGGGCGACAGTTTGCGCAATGCCGCCTTCACCCGGCAGAGCCTGTCGGCGATGCTGGAGCGCTTCGACGTCAATACGCGCGATGCGACGCTGAATACCCGCAATACCGCCGCCGTCATCGTCACCGCACATCTGCCGCCCTTTGCCACGCAGGGCACGCGGGTGGACATCACCGTGTCGGCCATCGGCGATGCCGGCAGCCTGCAGGGCGGGACGCTGATCGCGACGCCGCTGATCGGGGCGGACGGGCAGGTCTATGCCGTCGGCCAGGGCCAGCTCGCGGTCGGCGGATTTGCCGCCCAGGGCGAGGGCGCTTCGGTGACGCGCGGCGTGCCGACCGCCGGACGTATCGCCAATGGCGCGCTGGTGGAGCGCGAAATGGCGTTTGATCTGGCGGGCCGTTCGGCCATCCGCCTGGCGCTGCGCAATCCCGATTTCACCACGGCGCGGCGCACCGCCATCGCCATCAATAATTATCTCGGCACCGAAGCGGCGCGCGCCTCGGACCCGGCGACGGTGGTGCTGACCCGGCCGGACTTCTACGAGGGCGATATGGTCGCCCTTCTGGCCGAGGTGGAGCTGTTGCGCGTCGAGCCCGACCTGCCTGCCCGCGTCATCATTGATGAAGCCACCGGCACGATTGTGATGGGCGAGAATGTGCGCGTCTCCACCGTGGCCATTGCGCAGGGCAATCTCACCATCTCGGTCACCGAAAGCCCGGTCGCCAGCCAGCCCGCCCCCTTCACCGATGGCGAAACGGTTGTCCTGCCGCGTACCAATGTCTCGGTGGAAGAGGATATGAGCCAGCTCGGTCTGCTGAATGAGGGCGTGTCGCTGTCCGATCTCGTCGATGGCCTCAACGCGCTGGGCGTCAGCCCGCGCGACATGATCGCGATATTGCAGGCGATTGCCGCCTCCGGCGCGCTGCAGGCCGAGATCGAGGTGCTCTGATCCATGGACACTCTCCTCTCCCCTGACATGCAGCTGTCGCAAGCGCTCTCCGGGGCGTCTTCGGGCCGTGAACCGGCGCTGCGCCGTGTCGAGACCGAGGCCGAGGCGCGCCAGGTTGCCGAGGACTTTGAAGCCTTCTTCCTGTCGCAAATGGTGGAAGCCATGTTCAAGGGCGTGGGCGAGAATAATCCGTTTGGCGGCGGGGCGGGCGAGCAGGCCTTCTCCGGCCTGTTGCACGAGGAATATGCCCGCGTCATGGCGGGCACGGGCGGGCTCGGCCTGTCGGACAATCTGACGGCTGAAATCCTGCGCTATCAGGAGACGATGTCATGAGCCTTCTGGCCGCCAACTCGCCCGCTGAACGCGCCGAGGCGCTGATCCTTCTGACCACGCGCCTGACCGGCCTGATCGAGCAGGAAACCGCGCTGTTCGAGGCGCGGCGGCCGCTGGACACGCAAGCCTTCCGGGATGAAAAATCCAAGCTGGCGACCATCTACCGGCGGGAAATCGCCGCGGTGAAGCAACAGCCCGAGCGGCTGGAAGGCGCGCCCGAGGCGCTCAAGGCGCAGCTGAAAGAGGTCACCGGACACTTCACCACCGCGCTGGAAGCCAATGGCCGGGCCGTCGAGGCCCTGCGGGTTCTGACCGAGGGCATTGTCCGCGCCGTCGCCGATGAAGCCGGACGCCTGCAGGACCAGGAGACCGGATATGGCCCCGGCACACGCCGCCCGGCGACGCCGTCGATCGCGGTGAATCAAAGGGCTTAGCAGGGTCTGATCCTTGCGTTCCCCGGTCGTCTGATACACTCTCCAACCCTTACGGTAGAACTATGAGGTTCAGCGTTGTTGTTACTCGCAGCTGCTGCCGCCTTTTCCATGACACAAGCGGGTCCTGCCTGCCCAGGTGATGTCGCAACATCGTTGGATCTCACGGCTATAGCCGAGAGCTCCAATGCCCATCCGGAAGATATTTCTGCCATTGCCCGGGATTTGTCTTCACTCACGCTTGATGTCGAGCGTCCGGAAAATTCATGGCAGCTATGGTTGTGGTATCGCGACAGGGCGGAAAGCGAGCAGGCGGCATGCCTCTTTTCACTTGTCGCCCAGGAGCAATATGTTCGCGGCTGGTTCATGAACGCGTATTCGCCCGGCAATTCAGACCCCGTCGATGAACAGGAAATGGCCCTGATGGGCGGGTTCATGACGCCGCTTGATATGCGCAACAGGCAATGGCTGCGCGCCGTCGTGGCTGAGCAGGGCTGGTTCCGGATTTCCGAATATGGCGAAGGTGCGGATCAGGCCGCTTTCCTGATTGTTCAACACGCCGATCATGACGTTGCTTTCCAGCGCGAGATGCTGGCTTTGCTAAGTGAACTGGTTGAAGCTGGTGAAACCCGCCCGTCGGGATTTGCCTTGCTGACAGATCGTGTAGCTGTGAATTCGGGCGAGATGCAGACCTATGGGTCACAAGGCCGGTGTACTGGGCTGCGTCAATGGGAGGCGCGGCCCTATAGTGGCACATTCGAGGAGATGGACGCGCGGCGGGAAAGCGTCGGGCTGGAACACCACGCGGCCTATGTGTCGCGGATGGCAGAAAACTACTGCTCGACCGATCGGGATTACTGATCAAAAACCTGTTATCGCGGTGAAACAAAGGGCTTAGGGCTGCCCCACTCACCCTTCCGTCACCCTCCGGCTTGACCGGAGGGCCTCACGAGATCCTCCGATTAAATCGGAGGATGACGAGGATAAAAGCCAATAAGGCCTAGAAAAATCCACCGCCGCCACCGCCGCCGCTCTGCAGCCGCGCAAGGCCGGCGGAGTAATTGGCGATCTGGGCGGTGAGATAGGCGGGGGCGGCGCCGCCCTTCCTGCCCTTGCCCTCGCCATTGAGCAGATCTTTCAGTGCCTGCGGCGTGGTCAGGTCGCGATAGGCGCGCTGCACCACATTCATGGCATCTTCGAGCGCCTTGGCGGCGGCCTTGGCGCGGTCCCGGTTGGCGAGGGAGAGATCGCCCGAGAGCTCCAGCGCGAAGACTTTCGGGGCGGCGGACGTCTTGTCGCGATCGAGGAAGCTTTCCTTGCCGGTCACCGATCCCGCCGTCAGCCCCAGACCGGCGAGCGCATCGCGGCCTTCGGAGCCGGAAAACAGCTCGATCGTGACATTCGGCTTGGGGGTGATGCGCAGCACATCACCGTCCCTGGTTCGGCGGACATCGCCTGAGCCATCCAGCACCAGCGCGGCGTTGATCTTGAAGGTGACGGCGCGCAGCGTGTCGTCGGCATCAATGGTGATCTTCTTGCGCCGCCCGCCATCGACGGAGAGGTAGAAGAAATCGCCCTCGCGCACCGAGGTGCGGTCGGTGACGACGCGGCTGTCGGCATAGGCGAGCGTGCCTGCCGGCAGGCCGAGATCGTCCAGAACGCTGTCGCCATTCGGATCAATGGCGATGCCGGTGGCCGCCGACACTCCGCCGCGGCCGGAAATCTGGGTGGCAAAGCCGGTGGCCCCGGTGGCGGCATCCAGCGAGGCAACGAAGGCGTTGCGGGTGCCGTTCTGCGTCGCCCCGGCGAGTTCACCCGTGGTCTTGCCGGCGAGATAGACGGTGCCGCCGGAGACCTGCACCGCGCTGGCGCTGTCATCGGCATCGGAGCCGACAAATTGCGTCCATTGCGTGGTGGGCGTGGCCCCGTCGGTGAGCTTGACGACGACCGCATCGCGGCCGCCGGAAGGGGCGGTCAGCGGCGCGCTGGGCGCAAAGCCGGACCCGGCAGACCCGGCGAAATAGATGTCATTCCCGTCCACGGTCAGGCCGCCAATGGCGCCGTCTTCCAGATCACCGAGATCGACTTCCCAGAGCGCGGCGGAGGTGCCGTCGGCACTGTCATATTTGCGCAGGATCGCCCGCCCGTCCTCGTTCGAGGCGACCAGCAGGCCGCCATCGGCGGCGATGGCCACGGCCTCGGCGCGTTCATCGCCGGCAGCGCCGGTGCGGCGGGTGAAATCGAGCGTGCCATCGGCGTTGAAGGCGCGGACATAGCCGTCATTGGCCCCGCCCTGATGGCCCTCTCCGCCAAAGGCGGTGGCGGCCTGTCCGGCGACGAAGATACGGCCATCCGCGGCGATGGTGACGGCAGCGGGGCGGTCATTGCCGGTGCCGCCAAAGCGTTGCAGCCATTGTTCCACACCGGCGGCGTCGAATTTGGCGACGAAGCTGTCCGTACCGCCGATATCGGTCGTGTCGCCCAGCGCGCCCTGCACCGAGCCCGCGACCACGATATCGCCATTGGCATCAACGGTCAGGCTGGCGCCGGCGGCCTCGTCGGCGGCCCCGAGCGTGCGGGTCCAGACGGTCTTGCCGGTGGAATCGATCTTCTGCAGGACGAGATCGCTCTCGCCCTTGACGATGCGGCCCTCAATGCCGGCGCTGGTCTTGCCCAGCACATAGAGCGCGCCATCCGCACCCAGCGCCGTATCGGCGATTTCCAGCGGATTGGATTCAGTGGTGGTCTTTTCCGTGCCGTCATCCTTGACCGTGGTGATCTCGTCCGCACCCGCTTCCAGGCGGCGGGAAAATTCCGATGTCGGTGTGCCGGAGGCCAGATCCGTCAGCTTGACGACCTGCCCGGCTGCGGTATCGCCCAGCCCGGAATTGCCGGCGAGATAGACAGCGGGGCTGGCGGTGGGGGCGGAAAAGGTGAGCACTTCGGTCGAGGCCCCGGAGATTTTGAAGCCGAAATTATTGCCGGGAACGATACCGTTCTCGTCCTTCTCGCCGATCTTCACGCGCTCGAAGCGGGAGATCATCTCCGCGGCTTCCAGCTGCGAATTGATATGGGCGGCGATATTGTCGAGATTGCGCGGCGTTGCGCCCATATCGGCCAGATCGATGGTGATGGGGGTGGTGGCGCCGGATTTCTTCACCGAGATGGTGAATTGCACATTGCCGGTCAGGGTCGCGACCTCGGCATCGAAATCGCCGGAATGGAGAATGCCGGTCGTGTATTCCGACAGGCCGCGCTTGATCGCCACGCCGGCCTCGGCCTTGGACAATTCCTCACCCTTGAGGACGCTGACGCCCTGCAGGTCGATATCCTGGAAGAAGCTGTCGAGCTGGCCCAGGCCTTCGGAAAAGCGGCGGTCGAGGAAGGTGCGGCGGCTGTCAATCGTGGTCTTGTCGGCAGCCTCATTGGCGAGCGCATAGAGGCGGCGCAGCCCCTGATGCATGGCAAAGAGGGATTTGATGTCGGTCGAGGCATCGGTGCCGGAAAACTCCGACAGTCTGGAATCGAAGAAGATGCCGCTGGCCAGCGCCTTGCGGCTGACCTCGTCAAGACCGGTGATCTCGCCGCGCACATCCCAGGGCGGCAGAACGTCTGCGCCCTGCCGCGCCGCCGGGTTGATCTCGCCCGCACTCGCGCCCGATGCGCGCGGTGCCAGGTTCGCCAGCCGCGTCGCGGTCTGGGCCTGATACCACCCGGTCAGGGCAGAGAAATCGAAGGGCGTGATATTCACGCGGGCACACTCCAGCCAGTTGACCTTCAAATGTGCGCCCGAGACATTGGGAATTCGTTTATTTTATTGGTGAATGGGAACGACGAAGCACTCAGAATTTGTGGTCGATTCCGGCCTTTGTCAGTAGCGAAATTGGAAGCGAGCGTGGTATGTTTAGTCATGTTATCGCGCCGAAAGCGAATCAAAATCGTCCAGTGGCTAAGCGCATTTCGGCGGGCTTACTGGGCGAAGATGCGGCCCACCTTTAGCGCCTCTGGAGCTGGAGGGCTTGTTGCCGCAGTTATCGTCGTTTTTTTGTTATTTCGCTGGCAGGTGCCAAACGATGCAGTTCGTGACGAAGTGATTGTTCGATTTGCTGAGTTTTATGCGGCATTTACGACGTTCACAGCGTGGTCAGTGCTAAACTTTTTTGTTGCCCTTGGCCGAGCCTCTGCACTTGTTGAAAAAGAAGGCCGGTGGTTTGGTGATCACTTCATATATAATGAGCCTAAGCTGATGGCGGTGGTGAAGACGGAGCCTGGGAAGGCGCAACAAATCACGCACCGTGTACCCTTCGTCCCGATTGGGGTTTTGCTGCGGTATAGGGCTGAGCTGGCCCCGGAAAACAAATTCTGGCAAGCTAATCTTGGCTTTATGTCACTACACCGCCCTCCAAAGCCGCACGGAGCTGCCCGTGCATCGGGCCTAACGGGCAGCTGTCGGGTTTCGCAAGGCAAGACCGTGCCGATTATTATAACACCTACAAATACGTTTGCAGACGAGGCCATTATTAGATTTTGGATCGAGTCATGGCAAATTTAGATAAGACAATCGGCTCCTGATTGGCCACTATGAGCGGAGCTTCGTCGGATACGTGAAGACCGAGGAAAAGGACTTAGTCGCTGCGCTTGGACATGCACATCCCAATTGTCTCTTGCTAGCGCCCGCCTTTGCCACCTTTGGCGCGCTGGAAGCCCGCCTTCTTCAAATGCGAAATGATATCCTTGTAATAGCCTTCGGGCATCGTCCTGACCTAGACGGTCGCGGCGGCCCCGTCCGGGCGTTGCCATATAATTCCCGGGAAAAGTTTCGCCGAGAAAAGTGATTCAAGCGATTGGCGGCCCAAATTCGGCTTGATGTGATTGTCGAATATCAGTTCACGGGCATGCTCGAAAATGACGGCTTCGAAGTCTTCCAGCGTCTCCGCCTCGATATGAAGGCCCTTTATATCGCTTTCAGAGACATAGACTTTCGCCTCATCGTCCCACAGCGCACGGATGAAATACGTGCTGTCTGACTTTGCCTTCAAGACGCTCTCCTGACCGAATTCAGGACCGTGATTGGCTGCCAAGATTACTGCATTCGACAAGGCTGAACAATCCAGGCCTTCGCGCCCGGTATCGCAGTGGTCGGCCTAAGCCACCGCCGCCAACGCCATGGGCGGAGTCGCAAATTCCGGCGTGCCGATGACGGCGCGGCGGCATTCAGGCTCGTGAATCCGATCGACGTCGGAATAGCACTTCAATACTGCCTAGTCTGCATCCTTATTCTCGCTATTCGCCTGAACATCCTTTCCACCAAAAAAGTTGCGCCGGGTAACGCTCGGGGTAAGCAAACGCGCGATCACGAACCCCACAACATATACAAATGCAGCGACGGTTTTTGCATGTTCGCCAAAAAACCCGAGTCCCAGCACGAGGTTCAGGGCCACAAAGACCATCATCAAAACAATTAGGATGACGATTATCCTGGCCCATTTACCGGTGATTGTTTTCATACCCACCCGACAATCAGATCAAGCCACCGCCGCCAACGCCATGGGCGGGGTTGCAAATTCCGGCGTACCGATGACGGGCCGGGTGCGGGCCAGGGCGGTGTTCAGCCCCGATATGTCCGGGCGGCGCAGGCAGAGCGCGGCAAGTTCGGCGGCGCTCACGCTGGCGGCGCGTTCACCTAGCTCGGCATAGACGGCGGCGCAGAAATCGAGATCGGCCGGTTCTTCCAGCGTCCAGCGCAGCTTTTCGAGGCCATTGCCCGGCCCGGTCAGCGCCACACGGCGGATGCGCGGATGGGTGCGGATCCAGCCGGTCACCGTCTGACGGTCGAAGGGCTTCGTTGCATTCCGCTCGGCTTCGTGCAGCAAGAGCGCCGGGAAGGCTTCGCATTGCAATCCATTCGGGAAGGCGAGCGGCATGTCATTACAGGCAAAATCCGCGTGTGTGTCGTGAAGCAATTGAACAACCCGCGCGCAAACCGCCGGGTCAATAAACGGATGATGACCTTCCACGCGCAGGATGTATTCCGCTCCGGAATCGCGCGCAGCGGCGGCCATGCGCGCCAACACGTCCTCTTCCGGGCCGCGGGTGACCATATAGCCGGCGTCGGTGGCTTCCTCGGCGATCTCATCGTCCTCGGCGCTGTCGGCAACGGCAGCAATGACCAGATCAACATCCTTGATGGTGCGGCATCGATCCATACAGCGAAGCAACGCACTGCGTTCGCCCAGGGATTCCAGTAATTTCAGGGGAATACGGGAGGAGGCAGCGCGTGCCTGCACGATGACGGCCAAACTCATGGCGATCCCCCTTTTTCCATTGATATCGAGGATGGCTGCGACAGCCTAACGGCGCGTTAACCGGCGCACCGCAAGGCTTGAGAAAATTCGATTCGTCAGGATGGCCATGGCAACGCTCGCTTCGCTCCCCGCCGCAGATATTGAAAGCCTGTTTTCGGGCCGGGATTTCCGCGATCCGCGGCTCAATCTGGATGGGCAGACGGTTCTGATCACCGGCGGCACCGGCTCTTTCGGCCGGCGCTTCGTGAAAACGGTTCTGGCTGAATTCAAACCGAAAAAGCTGATCATCTTCTCGCGCGACGAGTTGAAGCAATACGAGATGGCGCAGGAATTCTCGCCGCAGGACTATCCCTGCCTGCGCTATTTCATCGGCGATGTGCGCGACGAGACGCGCCTGGACATGGCGATGCGCGATGTCGATATCGTGGTCCATGCGGCGGCGCTGAAACATGTGCCGATTGCCGAATACAATCCGTTTGAATGCATCAAGACCAATGTGATGGGCGCGGAAAATGTGGTGCGCGCCTGTATCAAGCGCGGCGTGAAGCGCGTCGTGGCCCTGTCGACGGACAAGGCCGCCAGTCCGATCAATCTCTATGGCGCCTCGAAACTGGCGTCGGACAAGATCTTCACCGCGGCCCAGCATATGGGCGGGCGCAATGGCCCGGTCTTCTCGGTCGTGCGCTATGGCAATGTCATCGGTTCGCGCGGCTCGGTCGTGCCTTTCTTCAAGAAGCTGATCGCCGAAGGCGCCACTGAATTGCCGATCACGGACGAGCGCATGACGCGCTTCTGGATAACGCTGGACCAGGGGGTGAATTTCGTTCTCTCCAGCCTGGAAATGGCCAAGGGCGGCGAGGTCTTCGTGCCGAAAATCCCGTCCATGTCGATCAACGAGCTGGCCCGCGCCATGGCCCCGGACCTGCCGCACCGGATTATCGGCATCCGCCCCGGCGAGAAGCTGCATGAAGTCATGGTGCCGGAAGATGATGCCCGCCAGACGGTGGAGCTGAATGACCGCTATGCCATCCTGCCGGCGCTGGAGGCGGAATTGCGGGTGCGCTATCTCGCCGAGGGGGCGCGGGCCATGCCGGAAGAATTCGCCTATGCCTCCGACAATAATCCGGAATTGATGGATGCGCGGGCGCTGCAGGGCCTGATCGAGACACGGCTGAAAGCACTGGCCGGCTAGCCATGGCCGGCGCTGATCCCTTCCGCCATTTCACGCGCGACGGATATGCGCTGATCCGTGATCCCGCGATTGCGGCAATGAAGGACGAGGTGGTGGCGGCGCTACACGCGGCCGCGCTGCGCATTGCCGCACGTCTGCTGGATAAGGACACATTCGGCGCCCTGCCGAAAGCGGCCGGGTTTGATGCCCTACTGGATGCCATTCACGCCGCCGAAACCGGCAATGCCGTCACCCGCGCGCTCTATGAAGTCTTCCCGGCCCTGCCGCCGGTCATCGCCCTGATCCATCATCCGTTTGTGCGCAAGACAATTGCCGCCGCCGGGGTGGAAGACGCGGTGGCGGGAACGCTGCCGCTGATCCGGCTGGACCGGCCCGGGGACCAGCGCTTTGCAACACCCGCGCATCAGGACAGCTGGTATTCCCTGCTCTCGCCCAATGCCGTGACTTTGTGGACGCCGCTGTGCCGGATGACGCCGGAGATGGGCGCGTTGCGCATCCTGCCAGGCAGTCATGCCGGGGGGTTGTGCCGCTTCAAGCCCTATGAGGCCGGGCATGAATGGTTTGAAACCGCCGAGCCGGTGGAGGAGGCGTCGCTGGTGCCGGTTGCGGTGGGGTATGACGAGCTCCTGATTTTCAACCAGTCGCTGATCCACAAGAGCGGGCCGAATGCGTCAAATCGGGTGCGGATTTCGGTGCAGTTGCGCTTCAATGATCTGGCGACGGCACAGGCCCTGACCTCGACCTATACGCCGTCGCTCTCCCGCTATGTGCTGGAGCAACAAAAGGCGCGCCTTGATGGCCGCGCCTGACCGCCCCCTGCGCCGCGCCAACTGGCAAGCCGTGGCCTGTGATCTGTGCGGCGCGTCCCGGCCCGACGTGCTGGGCCAGCGCGAGATCATTGTGCGCGGGCGGACCTGTGATCATGAAATGGTGTTCGTGGACGCGGCCTGCGGGCAATGCGGTTTTGTTCAGGCGCTGGAACGGCCCGATGACGCCTTCCTGATGGATTATTACCGCGATGCGCATATCGGCCATCGTGGCGGGGAGTTGCATTTCGACGGCAAGGCGCGCCTGGCGGCCGTGGCCCAGCGCGTGTCCGGTGGCGGGCGGATCATCGAGATCGGCGCCAATGACGGGGCGTTCTGCGCGGAGCTGTCAAAGGCCGGCTATGACGCGTTCGGCTTCGACCCGGTCGAGGCGGACGAGGCGGCGGCCGTCGAGAAAGGTTTTCTGGAAGCCGGGATTGCGTCCGTTGCCCCCCGGTCCGCCGATGCGGTCATCGCCTATTATGTGCTGGAGCATGTGATCGAGGCAGGGGCGTGGCTGCGCTCGGCGCTGGCATTGTTAAAGGATGGCGGCGTTCTGATCCTGGAAGTGCCGGACTATACAACGCATCCGCAGGACTCGCTGAATGTGGAGCATTTGCTGCATTTCACGCCGGAAACCCTGCGCGAATTACTGGAACAGCACGGGCTGGAGATCCTGCGCGATCAGCCCGCGCCGACCGTGGCCTACGGGCAGGCGATAGCGGCGCGTCTGAAAGACCGGGCGCTGGCGGAAACACCGCGTCCGGCGTCCGGTGCCTATCTTGCCGGTGGCCCGGATCGGCTCAAGCAGGCGAAAGCCGCCTATGCCGAGGCCATGGCGGACCTCGCCCGGCGGCAACAGGCGGCCGAGGCAGCGGCAAAACTGGCGCGCGACGTCGATCCTTCGGGCACAACTTCGGTCTTTATCTGGGGCGCCAATGAATATGCCGAGCGCGCCGCGCCGCTGCTGGCACAGGCGTTTTCATCGGTGCAAGTGGTGGACAAGTCCGCCAGCAAGATCGGTACGCCCTTCCCCGGCCTTGCCGCCCCGATTGTGCATCCCGATGCCGCGGCAGACGCCGGGACGCGCATCTTCCTGCTTTGCTCGCCCAACTGGAATGCCCAGATCGCGGCCGAGATCGCCGCGCAGGGCTGGACGGCGCTGGCCGTGATTGATGCGGTGACGGGTGAACGACTGGAATAGCCTGCCATAATGCGTCTTCATCCGGCTTGACCGGATGATCTCTCGAGGCCCTCCGATCAAGTCGGAGGGAAACGAAGTTTTATGGGGCGAAGCGCGCGCATGCGGCCTAACCTTTCTCCAGCAGGAACCACGTCCCGTCATCGGACCAGGAGATGGGGTCGCGGTGATAGAAGAAGCCGTAATCCTTCAGCGCCAGCTTTCCCTTGAAGCGGTCTAGCATTTCCCCGGCGAAATCGCGCTTGAAGAGGCGGGCCTGATGGCCGCGATAGGTGACCTCGACCGGCGTCGGATTATAGTATTCAAACAGCAGGATATGGCGGTTCGAGGCGTTGAAGAGCACGTCATAGACCTGCGGCAGCACCTCCGGATCGAGGTGGATCAGCACGCCGCAAATCATGGTCAGATCATAGCTGCGCGGCGGCGTGTATTCGAGGATGGAGCCGGTCTCGATCTTTGCCACGCCCAGCTTGTTGGCTTGCGCGGCAGACTCGGAATTGATCTCGATCGCCTCCAGCTCGGTGCCCGGCGACACCCGGTTCATGGCCACCAGGTTGAGGCCGATATTGCAGCCGATCTCGAAGGCGGATTTCACCGGCGCGGCCTTACGCAACATTCGCGCCATGCAGGCGGTGCGGGCCGCGACCAGCTCGGGTTCCAGCGAACACCGCTCGCGGTATTCATCGCCGAATTGTCCGGCCCAGAAGGCTTCCTGCTCGGTCCTGTAGGTCATGACTGTATCCTTGCAGCATGGAGGCGCTCGGCAAAGGCCCAGTCCTCCTCGGTGTCGATATCAATGGCTTTCCAGCGGTCGAGAAGGAAGGGCCGGAAGCGCAGGGGCGCGCCGCCATTATCCTCGGCCAGAAGGCCCGGAGCGGAGAAAATGCCGAATGCGCCAGCGTCCTGGTAAGCCGGGCTCAGATCCTGGGTGCGGGACCCGAAACGGTTTTCATCGACGGTGCGGAGCACGCCCTCCCTTTCCACGAAGAGCTTCTCGACCGGCGTGCCGACATGGCTGACGGCGAGCACGGGATGGATGCGGTGCGCTTCGAAATCGGCCACTGCGCGGGCGATATCATCCGGTTCAACGAAGAAGGCCGTGGCATAGAGCAAGGCCGCGGTTTTGAAATCCCGGCCGCGCTTTTCATATTCGCGCAGCGTCCAGCTCATCACCGAGCGGATGGGGGTGTGATCATCGGCAATGGCGGCCTCGCGCCGGAAATCCGGACGGTGGCCGGCTGTAGCCGCGACTTCCGCGATCTGCGGGTCATCGGTTGAGACATGGATGATATCGAACAGGCCGGTGGCTTCGGCGGCCTTGAGGATATGCGTCAGCGCCGGCTTGCCGGCAAAGGGGCGTATATTCTTGCGCGGAATGCGTTTGGACCCGCCGCGGGCCGGGATGATGGCGATACGCTGCATCATGGTTTCAGACCCGAACGGAGAATGGCACCGGCCTCCGGGCCCGCATTCACGAGCAGGTCGAGGGCGCTCATATAGGGCTCGAACGGCCCGTGGAGCTGGTCATATTCCGGATGGGTATAGTCGAAATAATCAAGCGCGATTCCAGCTGTTGAGAAGGCATCGCTGTCGTCGAGATAGGATCTGGAGCCGGGCGGCGAGAGGTAGTCCGTCACGCCATGCGCCTGACAGAGATCCACCAGACGATCTGCCTTGGCCGACGCAACCGGCGTCTGCGAGGCGCGCGCCGTGGGCGTCGTGATCCCGAACTCGCCCGCCATCCATTCGATGAGCGCGATGTTCAGCGCGCCGATGCGGGCGGTGTGCGCCGACATGATGTCGTGCAGCGGTGGCAGGTAGCGCCCGGCATAGGGCGCTTTGGCAAAATTCATCTCGATGGTCCGCCACATCGCCTCCGGAAACCTGGCATCCGGCTGGATTTCCGCATCACATATTTTCTGGTCGCGGCGGCCCCGGGTCAGCACCGGCACGGTCAGCCAGATAATGCCATTGGCCGTCTTGATGCGGTTGCGCTGTTGCCAGGACCGCTTGTCGAACTGGACGTCATCCAGAAAGACAAAGAGGTCGACCGACGCCATCAGACCGAAATAGCCGATCCAGGGCAGAAAGGTGGGTTGCATGATGGCCGCGGATTTCCGGGCGGAATTCACGGCGGGCCGGGTCATTCTTCTACTGCGGCGAGCACGCCGCCCTTGCCGTAATCATTGCCATTATAGAAGACAATGCGCTGGCCGTTATGGGTCAGCACAACGCCATATTCGATCATCTCGCTGTCTTCATCCCCGCCCGGCTCCAGCCCCGGCGGATCGGTGCGTGTCCAGTGGAGCCCGTCGGGCGAGACGGCCTGCTGCTGGCGATAGGCCTCGCCCTTGGCGGCAAACCACATGCGCCACATCCCGCCATCATGCCAGACATAAGGCCGCGCCAGCGCATTCTCTCCGGGCTCGAAATCAATCGCCACGCGGCCCTTGCGCTGCCAGTTCAGCCCGTCTTTCGAGGAGGCGATCTGGATATTGTAGCGCGGCAAATCCCTGTGCACCCATTCCACCCCGGCGACAAAATACATGCGCCAGCCCACCGGCGTTTTCACCACAAAGGGCGCGGTGTTGATGAAGGGATTGACCTTGCAGCGCTCGATGATCGGCGCTTCGGAGTAACGCTCGAAAGCCGCCGCACCGTCCGGCTTTATCGCCAGCCCGCCATAAAGGTCCATGCGCGTCGTGCCGCCGGGCTTGAAGCCGATATAATAGAGCCGGGTTTCGCTGCCGGTATGGATGACGCAGGACGGCAGGACGCCATTGTCGTCAAACGTGCCCAGCCGGCCGGGCGCGAGTTCGGGTTCCAGCGCGGTTTCCAGCACAACATCCGGGCGTTCCAGATCGATCAGCGACCAGCCGATATGGGACTGGTTGGCGTCATTGCGTCCGCCCCACCAGATTCGGACCAGTGATCCGCCAAGGCGCTCTGGCGTGGGCAGCATGGCATGGGTCCGGCACCACCAGAGGTCCGGGTCAGGTCTGATCACGGGGCCGAGTTTTTTCCAGTCAGTCATCGAGGCCGAAATAATTGTTGCGGATCTTGCGGCCCTTGAGATCGTCCGGGCCGAACACGGTGGCGGGGGCACCCAGCACGACAGAGCCGGCCTCAACGTCTTTGGTCAGGCTGGCGTCCATGGCGATGAAGGCTTCGTCTCCGACTTTCAGGAAATCCCGCAGGGTGGCATTGACGCCAAAGAAGCAGCGCTCACCGATCCGGCAATGACCGGAGACCACGACATGCGAGGCAAAATAGGTGTGGCTGCCGATATGTGTGCCGTGGCCGATATGATTGCCCGACCAGAGCATGACATTATCGCCCAGCTTCACGGTCGGCTGGATCGTCTGATTTTCAAGGATGAAGCAGTTTGCGCCCATCTGCAGGTCCGGCCAGGTGACGGATTTCGAGCAGACATAGCTGGGCATGTCATAGCCGGCCGACTTCACCTGTTCGAACTTGGCTTGCCGCAAGCGGTTCAGCTTCATGTAGGACAGGGCCACATGACAGGCATGTGTGTCCGGACCGAAACGGGTCTGCGCCTCGCTCCACGGCACCATGGGCAGACCGCAGAAGCGGTCTTCCTTCACATAGGCATCGTCCACGGTGAAGGCGGCGATGCGATGGTCCGTATCCTGGCTGAAATAGAAATGCGCCAGCTCGGCCATTTCGGCCGAGCCAAAGAGAATGAGGTCGCGTTTATCGCTCATCGACCGCCTCCCATGTGACGGGTTCGTGCGCCGCAATTGCCAACGCGGCTTTCGTCCCGAACAGGCGCTCGAATTCCCGCGCGGCAATGCCCTTGCGAGCGCGTATGGCCTTCACATTGTCGGGCCCGATGGTCTCGCCCGCCGCAATGTCGCGCGTGGCGTAGAAATGACGGCGGTAAATGGGTGATTTTGTTTCCGCCTCTTTCAACCCGAATTGCGGACCGCCCATCGCGGCATGCGCATCGCGCACGGTTTCGCACAGGCGTTTCAGTTCGAACGGTTCGATGGCGAAGGAGGAATCCGGTCCGCCCTCCGAGCGGTCGAGCACGAAATGCTTCTCGATAATGGCCGCACCTAGCGCCGCCGCCACGATGGGAGCGGTGATGTCCAGCGTATGGTCGGAAAAGCCGATCGGCACGGGAAACTGCTCCCGCAGGGCGGAGATATTACGCATGTGAGCGCTGTTCATGGGCGCCGGATAGGCGCTGACACAATGCAGCAGGGCGTAATCGGTGACGCCCTCACCTTCCAGAAACCGGACCGTATCGCCGATTTCCTGAAGGCTTGCCGTGCCGGTGGAGAGAATGACCGGTTTGCCGGTTTGCGCCGTGCGGCCGATCAGCGGCCAGTCGGTAAACTCGTTGGAGGCAATCTTGTATGCCGGAGCCTCCAGCCCTTCGAGGAGATCCACCGCCTCATTGTCAAAGGGTGAGGAAAAGACGGTGATCCCCATGGCCCGGCCGTGATCAAACAGCGCCGGAAACCACTCATAGGGTGTCGCCGCTTCCTGGTAGAGTTCGTGCAGATTCCAGCCCGCCCAGGTGCCGGCCGTGATCTGGAAATCCGGCTTGTTGCTGGGAAGCGTCAGGCTGTCGGCGGTGTAGGTCTGGAATTTGACGGCATCGGCGCCGCACTCGGCGGCCACCTCGATCATCTTCAAGGCTTTGCCCAAATCCTTGTTATGATTGCCGGATACTTCAGCGATCACATAGGGCGGGTGACCATCACCAATGCCGCGGCCGGCAATGGCGAAGGCGGATCTGGGCAGGGCCGGGTTCGAAGACATAAAACGGGTCCGTTAGCTTGGGCGCAGCTTCCCGCGATTCGTCTTAACGATTACTCGCCAAATGTGCGCAGCAGTTCACGGGCCACACGCCGCGCCCCCTGCCCGTCCACCGGACCGGGGTGCGCCGGGTGGTCCTGCAAAGCCGCCTCAAGCACGGATTTCAAATTTCCGGAAAAGTCCGGCCGGGCTGCACTTACAAGATGACCCAGCCCCGCATGAATGAAGGCTGATTGCATGGCGGCATGGCGTTCATCCGGGCAGACAATGACACAGGGCGTGCCGGTTGCGGCGGCTTCATATTTGGCCAGACCGGGCCCGAGAATGCAGGCCCGCGCCGCATTGAAATGATCAAACAGGCTCTTGGGCGCCATGAGGGGGCTTGTCCCTATGGCCTCGGCCGCGGCGGCCAGTTTCAGGGCGCGATCATGCGGAATGGAATTACCGATAACGATGCGCAATCCCGGGCCTTGATCGGGTAAAGCCCCGACCACCCGTTCCGTGAGATGCCAGGGGTCTGACCCTGACAGCATGACCAGCACGCCCGCGCGCCGGTCCAGAGGTGTTGGTGCTGTCTCATATTCCGGGCCAAGGACGGCATAGCGGCCGCCGCCAATCCATCGCCGGGCCGGGCGCGGCATTGCGGCTTCGGCCCCTATATAGGGGGTGATGACCAAATCCGGACGCGCCGGACCGGCATAGGCTTCCCTGTCCAGCCCCTCGATGAGGGCCGTTTTACGGCCTTGTGCCTGTAACGCGGCGATCAGACTGGAGAGTTGGTCCATCAGAATCGAATTCGAGAGGTCCACCAGAACCGGACCCGGCGGGAATTCTGTCACTTCATCGGCGAGATGTTTCCGCGGCGAAACCGTCAATGCCGGGATGCCGGCGTCATCCGCTTGCGCCAGAAAAGCCGTGTTATCCGTGTCCAGGACAATGCCGGCTTTACCACCTTCTGCCGTGATGGCTCTGGCGAGCGCAAGGCAGCGCACGGCATGGCCGGTGCCGATGTCCAGCCCTGCCTTGCAGCGCAACCAGATCATAACGCCCGGATACCCAGCACATCGCTGAGAGCGCGGACGACGCGGTGCACGTCGTCATCCGCCATGCCGTAGAATAGCGGCAGGGTGAGGCAGCGCTGATACCAGCCTTCCGCACCGGGAAAATGGCGGTGGTCATCATAGATTTTCTGGCTGTGGACCGGGATATAATGCACCTGGGTGCCGATACCGCGTTCGTGGAGCGCATTCATCACATCCGTACGGGTCGTGCCGAAGGCGTCAAAATCGATCAGAGCAACATAGAGGTGCCAGCAGGGTGACTGATCCGGCATCCGGGCAGCGGGCCGGATATGCCCGCCCAGCCGGGCGAGGGAATGATCATAGATGTCCGCCATGGCACGGCGGCGCGCTGCAAACTCATCCAGCTTCGATAATTGCGACCGGGCCAGCGCTGCGCACAGATCGGGCAGCCGGTAATTCCAGCCCAGATCATGAAATTCCTGACGCCAGGGTTCTGACGGGTCGCCGATGAATTCCGCGGGGTCGCGTGTCACGCCGTGACTGCGCAGGCGGCGCATCTTTTCGGCGAGTGCGGCATCATTGGTGGTGACCGCCCCGCCCTCCCCTGCGGTAATCGTCTTGACCGGATGGAAGGAGAAGGTGGCGGCATCCGCATAGCGGCCATCTCCGACACGGCCATCGCCGCGTTCAGAGCCCAGCGCGTGGCAGCTGTCCTCGACGATCACCGCGCCGGCCTCGCGGGCCAGATCCGCAATCGCCGCCATGTCGCAGCTTTGTCCGGCCAGGTGCACGGGCAGAATCGCCTTCACAGGACCGTCCGCGCGCGCCATCGCATCGGCCAGGGTGGCGCGGGTCATCAGGCCGGTGTCCGGATCGACATCGGCAAACACCACTTCGCCGCCGCAATAGCGTACGGCATTAGCCGTCGCCATGAAGGTGATGGTCGGCACGATGCAGAGATCGCCCTCACCCACGCCGAGGGCAGCAAGCGCCAGGTGCAGGGCTGTCGTGCCGTTGGAGCAGGCGACGGCTTCGGCCGCGCCGGTGGCGGCACAGAGGGCGGTCTCGAATTTTTCGATTTCCGGGCCGGTGGTCAGATAGTCGGATTTCAGAACGCGGATCACCGCGTCGATATCAGCCTGATCAACGGATTGACGGCCATAGGGCAAAAAGCGCGCGGTCATGCGCTATCTGTGCCGGGAGTCGGGGGTGAAGGGGAAGAGCTACAATAGGTACAACAATGATTATGCCGCCAGAAGCCGCACAATCTCGCAGGCTGAACGACATTTCTCCGAAATTGATCCCACCCTGAGATCAAAGCCTGCGCGCTGTGTTAATACATCAAAACAGTTCTAGGCAATATCTGGGGAGAATGGAACACGAAGCCAGATCGTGCTTTGATAGCAATGTTCCAGCCAATAACGAGGCGCTCAATTGATACCCGTCACCGAATGCGACAAAGTGCTTTTCCTGGACGACGGCGAAGTTGTGGTAACTGCCGAAGGCCCAGATTTCGCTGAGGCACTTGGCAATAATCGCGCTATTCAGCCCGTCGCGCCAGTTGCCGAATTACTGACTTTTCATAAGCAATATGGGTATATTTGGCGAGCCGAATATGAAGGTCTGCCGGGCCTTTATGAGCATATCGTTCTGAATGTTGTCGTCATGGGGCACGATCAACCCTTCCGTAACGCAACGCTTTGCTCGCGAGTTCTTATGGCGTCAGACCCGCGCATCGCAGACTATCGCGCAGGCATTGAACACTAGGGCCGACCATTGATTGCCTTTTATTATATATCCGGATTTTGGTCACGCCGCCCCCACAATAACAGCGGCGAGCCGAGGCCCGCCGCTGATTTTTCGCATGACCGGGATCAGTCCTAGCCGCCGTTGAGGAGGTTGAGGATGATCTGGGGCTGGGAGTTGGCGATGGAGAGTGCCTGCACGCCCAGCTGCTGTTTGACCTGCAAGGCCTGCAATTTCGCGCTTTCCTTGGCGAGGTCGGCATCGACGAGATTGCCAACGCCTTCGGTGAGGGCGTCCATCAGCTTGCCGACAAAGCCGCGGTGGGCTTCCATCTTCTTGGCATCCGAGCCGAGATTGGCCAGCGCCTGATTGACATTGTCGAGGCTGGACTGGATCTGCGAGACGACAGCGCTTGATAGCGTCACCGTTCCGAGACTGGCCGAGTTTGACAAGGTAATGATCGAGCCGGAGAGGCTGAGGTCCTGAGAGCGCAGCGTGATGGAGCGCGAGGCATCAGCATCGGCCAGGAAGGCAATCCCGCCGGTGATGGAGCCGTTGAGAATGTTGGCCCCGTCAAATTCGGCATTCTGTAGGATGACCGAAACCTGATCGATCAACGCCTTGAAGTCGGCATCATAGGCCTGACGCGAGAAGGTATCGATGGACGGGTCCATCGCCGCGGTCGCCTTTTCGCGCATCTGGACCAGAAGATCGGAGATGGCTTCACCAGCGGCGAGGGCCACATCGGCGATCGAGACCGAGCGGTCGAGACTGGTCTGCACAGCCGACAGGCCACGGATATCCGAGCGCATACCCTGCGCCACGGCATAGACGGCGGCATTGTCCTTGGCGCCGCCGACGCGGAGGCCGGTATTCAGCTTGGTCTGGACGTCAGCGAGCTGATCGTTCGTCTTGTTGAGATTCTGCAACGCGACCATGGCCGCGGCATTGGTGTGAATAGAGAGGGTCATGCGGTTCCCCTTTTGATGTCCTTCGGACGGGCCGGGAGACAATTCACCCGGAGTTCGACATCAGGGTCGCAAGCAGCGTGCCGAAGCAGGCCGGAAATTATACGTTATATTTCAAAGGGTAATTGAAGGCACAATTTTCCTGTCCAGCCACACGGTCATTTTTGCCGGGCTGTTATACGCCAGGTGGGCCGCCTTTTGCCGGGCGGCACGGCTCAGATGCGTTCGTCGACGAGACCGCCCTGCCTGGAGCGCAGATATTCGCGCAAAGCCAGGAAATCCTCGGACGGCCACTGGCGGACCACGCTGCCATTACGGCTATCGATCAGACGATAGACGAATACGCCTGCCGCATCGTTCTTCTCGATGGCGAGGCGGGAATCGGCAAAAGCGGTTTCGGCCAACTTGTCGATGGACGCTTCCAGTTCTTCCCGGGACGGTTTTCGTGGCTGTGCCTGTTGTCCGGCTTCGCGTTCGCCGCCAGGCGAGGCTTCGCGAACCGGGACAGAGCCCATTGGCAGGCCGGAAAAGGCGGCCGGGGCCGACGATGTTACACTCTTGATCAGCTCGTTCATTTTGGGTTGCAAGCGGGTTCTCCGCCCACACCTCCTTATCTGAACGGACAACTTCCCTTATCGGGGGTGGGTGACCGGAACGGAACCCCTTCAATTCCGGCCACCCGAATCCCGCGATTAACGGAAGTATCCGAGGATCGCTGACGGCGCAGAGTTTGCGATGGAGAGCGCCTGGATGCCCAGCTGCTGCTTGACCTGCAGCGACTGGAGGCGGGCACTTTCCTTGGCAAGATCCGCGTCGACGAGATTGCCGATACCCCGTTCCAGGGCAT
This sequence comes from Alphaproteobacteria bacterium, assembly GCA_016124665.1. GTDB lineage: Bacteria > Pseudomonadota > Alphaproteobacteria > Caulobacterales > Maricaulaceae > Hyphobacterium. The sequence goes on from WGNH01000031.1 coordinate 44,237, forward strand.
CCGACAGCTTGCCAACAAACGTCTTGTGGATTTCGAGCGATTTGGAGCCCGTACCCAGACGCGCCAGAGACGCATTCAGGTTATCCAGCGACGTCCCGATCTGGCTGGCAATGTTGCTAGCCTGGGTGGCGGTCGTGAAAGACGCATTGGTTGCGATCGTGACGACCGAACCGGCAAGCGACAAATCCTCGTCCGCAACCGTGATGTTGTTCGAGCCGTCGGCATTGGCCAGAGCCGAAATGCCGGTGGTCGAACCATCGATCAGGTTGGTGCCGTTGAACTCGGCGTTGGCGATGATCGTTTTCAGCTGATCCCGCATTGCCGTGAAGTCAGCATTCAACGCTGTCCGCGACGCCGCATCGAGTGAAGTATCAGCCGCAGCAAGCGCCTTTTCCTTCATCTCGACCAGCATGTCGGACAGAGCCTCGCCACCGGCCAGGGCCACATCCACAGTGGATACGGCAAGGTCGATGGAGTTACCCACGGCACGATAGCCTGCCACATCGGCACGCATCGACTGGGCAATGGCGAAGATGCCGCCATTATCCTTTGCCGATCCGACCGCGAGGCCGGTATTGATCCGTGTCTGGACCTGTTCCAATTCCATATTGGTCTTGTTCAGGTTTTGCAGGGCGATCATTGCGCCCGCATTCGTGTTGATAGTAGCCATTTCTTGGCCTTTCCCTTTCTGGTCATTACACCGGCCTTTTGCCGGCCTTTTATCCGGTCACGGGGTATTCCCGTTCACCGAATTCCCACCCTTCCGCTGGATTAGCGGAAGTATCCGAGGATCGCTGACGGTGCCGAATTGGCGATGGACAACGCCTGGATCCCCAGCTGCTGCTTGACCTGCAGCGATTGGAGACGGGCACTTTCCTTGGCCAGGTCCGCATCAACGAGATTGCCGATGCCCTTTTCGAGCGCATCAGAGAGCTTGCCGACAAACGTCTTGTGGATTTCCAGCGACTTGGAGCCGGTGCCGAGGCGCGCCAGAGACGCGTTCAGATTGTCCAGAGACGTAGCGATTGCCGTAGCTTGTGTGCTAGCAGCCGCAGCCGTCCCGAAGGACGCGGTCGCTGCAACTGTCACAACGCCACCGCCAAGCGACAGGTTTTCATCCAGCACCGTGATGGTGTTGGAGCCGTCCGCATTGGCGAGAGCCGAGATGCTGGCGACGGAGTTGTCGATCAGATTGGTGCCGTTGAACTCGGCGTTCGACACGATGGTGCTGATCTGATCCCGCAGCGCCTTGAAATCTTCGTTCAGAGCGGTACGCGAAGCCGTATCGAGTGAAGAATCCGCACCCGCAAGGGCCTTTTCCTTCATTTCGATCAGGATGTCGGAGATCGCTTCACCGGCAGCCAGAGCGACATCCACCGTCGAAACGGCGAGATCGATCGAATTGCCCACGGCGCGATAGCCTGCCACATCAGCCCGCATGGACTGTGCGATGGCGTAGATGCCGCCATTATCCTTGGCAGAGGAAACCGCGAGACCGGTATTGATCCGCGTTTGAACCTGCTCAAGCTCCGAATTGGTCTTGTTCAGGTTCTGCAGAGCGATCATTGCGCCCGCATTGGTATTGATTGTAGCCATTTCTTGGCCCTTTCCATTCTGGTTTCAAAAGCCGGCGTTTTGCCGGCCCGTTTATCCGGTGAGGCGCTTCTGCCCCTCACCGAATTCTGCTATCCCGCTGAATTAGCGGAAATATCCGAGGATCGCCGAAGGTGCGGAATTGGCGATGGACAGCGCCTGGATCCCCAGCTGCTGCTTGACCTGCAGCGATTGGAGACGGGCGCTTTCCTTGGCCAGGTCCGCGTCGACGAGGTTGCCGATGCCCTTTTCGAGCGCATCGGAAAGCTTGCTGATGAAGGTGTTGTGGATTTCCAGCGACTTGGAGCCGGTCCCGAGGCGCGCCAGAGACGCATTGAGATTGTCAAGCGAGGTTCCGATCTGGCTGGCAATATTGTCGGCCTGGGTGGCGGTCGCGAAAGAGGAGGTGGCGGAGATGGTCAGCTGCGTACCCGTCAGCGACAGGTCTTCCGCCTGCACGGTTATCGTGTTGGAGCCATCGGCATTCGCAAGGGCGGTGATATCACCCGCACCATTGGAAATCAGATTGGTGCCGTTGAATTCGGCATTGGCGACAATCGTGGCGATCTGATCGCGCAGCGCCGTGAAATCCGCATTCAGGGCGGTCCGCGATGCGGCGTCCAGGGACGAGTCGGCTCCGGCCAGCGCCTTTTCCTTCATTTCGATCAGAATGTCGGAGATGGCTTCGCCGGCCGCGAGTGCCACATCGACAGTGGACTGGGCGAGATCGATCGAATTTCCGACAGCGCGATAGCCTGCCACATCAGCCCGCATGGACTGGGCGATGGCATAGATGCCGCCATTGTCTTTTGCCGAGGAAATCTGGAGCCCGGTATTGATCCGGGTCTGGACCTGCTCAAGCTCCATATTGGTCTTGTTCAGGTTTTGCAGGGCGATCATCGCACCCGCATTGGTATTGATGGTAGCAGCCACTTCTTGGCCCTCCCTTTCTGGTCGTTCAACCGGCATTTTGCCAGCAGGGACTTCTGTCCCGGACACGTACCAGCAAGGGCGGGGCCAGAAAGGTTGCGGCCCGATTAGGAAATTGTCTTAGTAATTGTAATTATTGAGAATAATATTCTTGCACTGAAAACGAATCGATTTCGAGGTCGGCAAGGATTGCCGGGCAAGAGCGGTTTGGCCGGGTAATTTTTGCCGGGCGGTCAAAGATTCCCGGCGTTTAACCGATTCAAATGATTCAAAAAATACGGGGCCGCTCCGTGGTGGAAAGCGGCCCCGTTTCTTCTTACTGGAAGAAGGAGAGAATCGCTTGCGGCCGCTGATTGGCAATGCCCAGCGCCTGGATCCCCAGCTGTTGCTTGACCTGCAACGACTGAAGACGGGCGCTTTCTTTTGCCAGATCTGCATCCACAAGATTTCCGATCCCGGTTTCCAGTGCGTCGGTCAGCTTGCTGACAAAGGTGGTATGAATACCGATTGCCTTCGACTGCGTGCCGAGCCGTGCAAGTGCTGCATTGACGTTATCGAGCGAGGTCCCGAGCTGGCTGGCGATATTGTCGGCCTGCGTCGCCGTAGCATATGACGCATTGGACGCAATCGTGATCAGCGCGCTGCCCGCTCCCAGAACAAAGTTCTCGTCCTGCACCGTGATCGTGTTCGACCCGTCTGCATTCGCCAGCGCGGTAATCTGCGCCGTCGAATTGTTGAGAAGATTGGTCCCGTTGAACTCGGCATTGTCCACTATCGTCTTGATCTGGTCCCGCAGCGCCGTGAAATCTGCATTCAGGGCGGTCCGCGAAGCCGTATCAAGCGATGTGTCTGCCGCAGCCAGTGCCTTCTCCTTCATCTCGATGATGAGATCGGAGATCGCCTCGCCTGCCGCGAGCGCAACATCCACAGCGGATACGGCCCGGTTCAGCGAGTCGGTGACGGCGCCATAGCCGCTCACCTGCGAGCGCATCCTCTGGGCAATGGCATAGATACCGCCATTGTCTTTCGCACCGGCCACTTCGAGGCCGGTATTGATGCGCGACTGGGATTCCTCAAGCTGCATATTGGTCTTGTTCAGATTCTGCAGGGCAATCATCGCACCTGCGTTGGTGTTGACTGAAAGAGTCATTATTGGGGTTCCTCCGTTCTGGAAGTGAATTGACCCCGCGTTTTGCGGTGTCTCCAGGACGTTTTGTCCTGCGTGCGAAGGCGCAAGAATCGCGCCAAGAGCAGGCAAACGGCCTCCGCACTTAGATGCTGATTTTATTGAATATTCCGGGCGTGGGCGTGGCGTCCGCACTGCGAGGGGCCGGATTGCGCGGGCAAAGACTGCCGGGTGGGTGGATTTGGCCTAGCGAAACTCGCGCCAGATCGCCTAATCGCGCTTCGACCTGGCGGACTTGCCGCTTTCGATTGCCTTTATATTTTGCGCCTTAATAGTCTCGCGCAATGAATAGGGCAGCTTCCCATAACAAAAACTGCCATCTGGAGTTCTCGACAGGCCGTAGGGAATTGTCGCCTCCGGCCAGAAAAATTCGTTGAACTGATTGGTTCGAACCCAGCATGGTGCTTCATCCAAACCGAGATACGCCCTGACTGCGTTGGGCAATTCAACCGCATACTCGTCATCCGGCGGCGTGTGGGTAATGGGGCAAACCATTATCCTGCGACCGTCCGTTTCTTCATCCCGTATGATTATCACCACCGCACAAGGACGATCCTTACCATGGTCCCGCGCTTCCTCATCTTTCCAGAGAAAATCATAGCGAAGGACATGGCCAATTTCGACGTCCGCCGATTTCACCGCCCTATTCCGTCAAGTAATCCAGATGCTTGTCTCTCGGCCCCGGGTCGTCTGCCTTCAAGGCCGCCAGCATGTCTTCCGGCACATCCTCAGGCCTGTAAGCCTTTCGCGTATCAGCCGCCAGAAGGCGCCGGTATTCATCCGGATCCAACGCAACAAACAATGGCCGGTTGTGGGTCGTCACAATGACCGGCCCTTTGTGAACCTGCGCACTGAAAGCACCAAATTTCGACTTGAACTCGGTTGCCGTTACAATTGATTCTGCCATCTGGTGCCTCCTTTCGCGAGTTTGCACTCGCCTTATCGCATATTTCGCGCGGTTTGTCTATTTTGGATGAATTGGTCGATTGTAATGATTGGGCTTTATCGATAGCTTGCCAAGAGGCTCCAAAGAACATTTCCAGAATGGAGAACTATCAGGGGAGACTTGCCGCCTCGCGGAAAGCAAAGCCCCATAGAGATTATCACTGATGGCTATCAAGCTTCACGACACACTGGCGGTTCATCCGGGACCCTGGCTGCGGCGAAACATTGTCGAGCCTTACGGGCTGAATATCAGCAAAGCCGCCGAACATCTTCTGGTCAGCCGTGTGGCATTGAGCAATGTCCTGAACGGCAAGGCGGCCCTGTCGCCGGACATGGCACTGCGGTTCGAGCAGGCCTTCGATATATCGGCCGCAACACTGCTGCGGATGCAGGCGTCGCACGATCTGATCATAGCCAAACAGTCGTCCAGGGCGAACCGGATCAAGCGGATCGAAAAAGCGGCTTGATCCGCCTTTACCCCGCGACAGGTTGCGGGGCTGGCTCCGATTGCGGCTGAAGCCCCTGCATGATGGTCTTGTTGATCTCGATCAATATGTCGATGTCCGCCCCTTCCCGCATGACGGCGGAAGAGTGTTTGGAGACGAAAATCGACAGCGAGATGATGGCGGCGCGCAGGCCTTCGGGCAGCTTGTTGTCCGGCTCCGCGCAATCAATGGCGAAGGCGCTCCAGACCCGGCGATTCCAGTCGAGCGCTTCAGAGCGGGTCTTCATATCCAGCAGATCGGCCTCGGCGGCCTTGATCAGGGCGCGGGTGACCTGCGCGAACAGACGGTATTCCGTCGAACGCGGATCCTCGGCGCGGGTTGCCGCATTCTGATAAGCGGAAAGAGCCACTATTTCAGCCTCTCGTCTTCGTATTCAATCAGCTTGCGGCAGCGGATCAGCGCCTTGTAATGCTCGCCGGCCATGACATCGCGGGACACCGAAACGCATTGCTGCAGGACTTCCGGCGAGGCGATCGCATTCATGAATTCGGTCATGCGCAGGACGAATTCGTCATAGGCCTTGTCATCCGGCTTGTCGGACAGATACATCACCATGATGGGGAAATAGACGCGGCGGGCCGGCGTGGTGACATCGCGCTCATGCATGATGTCCTTCTCGCGCAGCACCGAGGCCTTATTCTGCAGGACTAGCGTCGCGCGGCGGTCGCCATTCTGCATGACAGCGCCATTGAGCACGAATTTCTCGCCGGGCTTGAGCGACAATTTGAGTGGCATACGCCTCCCCCTCATATCCGGGCCAACCGGCCGATTATGCGCAGGCTAGACAGGGGGAAGTGAAAAAAGCGTTTCGAATCCTACCATTCGATGCGCTGGCCGTCCCACGCGTAGTTGTACCCACTGTCCGCGGGCCCCAATCCCCCCAGGACGGAGAGCAGTTTTCGGGCCGAGTCATCCGGCATGAACAGTTTTCCTTCCGGTACGCCGCGCTGGAATGGCTGTGACAATCCGGTATCGACCGTGCCGGGGTGCAGCGCCACACAGATGGCCTGCTTGCGCTTGCGCTCAAGCTCGATGGCGAAATTGCGGATCAGCATGTTGAGTGCAGCTTTCGAGGCGCGATAGCTGTGCCAGCCGCCCAGCCGGTTATCGCCAATCGAGCCGACGCGGGCTGACAGCGCCGCGAAGATGGCCGGTACGCCCGGCGGAACAAGTTCGAGGAAATGCCGGGCAATCAGCGCCGGACCGATCGTGTTGACGGCGAAGACTTGCGCCATGGCGGCGGCATCCAGTTCGCGCCAGCTGCGCTCGGGTCCGAATTCAGCCGTGTGCAGGAGGCCGGTCGCGATCACGGCAAGGTGGACCGGACCGCCTTCTCCTATCCGGTCAGCTGCGGCGGCAATGCTGTTCTCATCGGTGAGGTTGAAGCGGAAATCATGCCGCTTGCGGTCCGTACCGCTGCCCGTGCGGGATCCGGCCCAGACCTCGCCACAACGCGGATCTTCGGCGAGCGCGGCAGTCATGGCCGCGCCGATTCCGCCGCTGGCCCCGAAGACCACGGCGCGGTAATTTTCCGGTAGATTTTCCAGCATGACGCCTCACCGCTTTTACCCTTGGCGCGAAGTAGCGCGCGTTAACCCGGCATCAAGCGAAGCAGGCCTTTCTGGGCGGGATTTGTGAGAGCCGGAGTGCATAATGCCTGAACTGAAGCTTGAAGACCTGCTGGCCCAGCCCGAAGAAGCCGCCAAGCGCGACCTGGCCGATGCGGCGCGAGTGGATACGGGCCCGGACTTCAAGAGTGCTATCGAGCGCGCCAGCCCGGCGGAGCGCAAGAAATTGCGCAAGATGGCGGAAATCCTGAAACGTGCCGTCAAGCTGGCGCATTCCGGTCATGGCGCGCAAGCGGCGAAGCTGGCCATGCGGGCGCTGGATATGGACCCGGACAGCGCGCTGGCGAACCATGTGATGGGCGTGGCGCTGGACGAGCTCGGCCGGCTGTCCCTGGCGCTCGATTTCTACGAAAGGGCGCTGAACGCGGATCCCAATTCCCCGGACATCTACCAGTCCCTGGCGATGACGGCGTGGAAGCTGGACATGCTGCCGGTGGCGGAAAAATTCCTGCGGATTTTCCTGCGCATGCAGCCGGGAAATGTCGACGGTACGATCAATCTGGCCGGCATTCTGCGTGATCAGGGCCAGTTCGATAATGCGGTCGAACTATTGCGCACTACGATCTATGCCAATCCGGAGCATTATGATCTCTGGAATGCGCTGGGCACGGTGCTGATCGAATCCGGCGATCCGGTGCAGGCGGCGACCTTTTACCAGGAAAGTCTGCGTATCAATCCGGAGTTTGCACGGGCCTGGAACAATCTCGCCTATGCGCACGATCTGGTCGGGGATTCCCGCGCTTCCATCGACGCCTTCGACAAGGCGCTGGACGCGGCCACCAGCCGCAAGGACCACGCCATTATGCGCCATGGCCGGGCACTGTCCTATCTGGGCGCTGGCGATCTGGAGCGCGGCTGGGCGGAGTATGCTGTCCGCCTCGACCCTGATTACAAGGACGCGACGCTGTTTGAAATCAGCCTGCCGCGCTGGGACGGGACCGATCCGGCGCAACTGAAAGGCAAGACGGTGGTGATGGTCGGCGAGCAGGGGCTCGGCGACGAGGTCATGTTCATGAACACGACAAGAGATGTGATCGATGCCATCGGCCCGGAGGGCGAGTTGCGCATTGCCTGCGAAAAACGCCTGCTGCCGCTGTTCCGCCGCAGCTTTCCCGATCTGATGATCGAGGCCCATGCTTCGGCGCGTGTGGAAGGCCGTGACTGGCGTGTGGCGGAAAGCGTGATCAGGGACAAGCCGCCGGCCGATCTGTGGTTTCCGATGGGCAATGCCGCCCGCGCTTTCCGGCAATCGCTTGAGGCCTTCCCCGCCGAGCCGGGCTTTCTGACGGCCGATCCCGAACAGGTCGCGCACTGGCAGGCAGAGCTGGCCAGGCTGGGCGGCGGACTGAAGGTCGGCCTGCTCTGGAAATCACTGAAAATGACCGCCAAGCGGCAGAAATATTTCTCCGCCTTCGAGACCTGGAAGCCGGTTCTGGAAATGCCCAACATCACGCTGGTCAATCTGCAATATGGCGACGTCGAGGAGGATTTGGCGCACGCGGAAAAAGCGTTCGGCGTCAAAATCCATCAGCCCGCCGATATTGACCTCAAGATGGATCTCGATGGTGTGGCCGCGCTTGGCAAGGCGCTGGACGTCATCGCCGGGCCGATGAATGCGACCGCCAATCTGACCTGCGCTGTGGGCGGCGAGGCGCTGATCGTGACTCCGACCGCACAGGGCTGGTCAAGGCTGGGCAGTGACGGCCTGCCCTGGTATCCCACGGCCCGCCTCTTCCACGGCACCACTTTCGGCGACTGGGCCACCCCGATGAAGGCGATTGCCGCGGAACTGGCCGGCCGTGTGATGCGCGCGGAGGCCGCCTGAGACCTCCGCGCATAAGCTGCCTAGTTGTCTGCGCCGCCCTCGGCCTGCCGCGTTGCGACGTATTGCCAGATGCCCTCGATGAGCGGACCGTTGACGTATTGGCGATCCATAGACACTGAAAAACGATCCTCAGAGATATCGAACAGCCTCAGAATGTCACGATACTCGCCCCTTGGGTCTTCTCTGACTGGCCAGGTTTCCACCATGAGGCCGTCTTGCCAGACAGCGACGCCGCCCGCATTGGTCTGCATCCCGGCCGGCACCCAGGACAAGGCCCAGTTTTCGTTGGCAATATCGTAGGTCCGCATCGTTGAGCCGATGAAACCGGAGCCATTCTCGAACTCGGCGCGAATATCGGCCTGCAGGGTCTGCCCATCATGAATAGTATAGACGTTCATTACGCCCGTTCCCGGCATCAGGGATCGATCCGGCAGCATGGTCGCGGCGTCCAGATCCCAATCTCCCAGCATGAAATCATACTGGTCTGTCGGTGATGGCGTTGGACTATCGTCGGCCATCGCTGATGCAGAGATAAGGACGGCAGCGGCGAAAAGGCCGATGGTTTTCAAAGCGGTTTTCATTCTTGTATTCCCCTTTAGTTTGCAGGTTTACTGGTATTATTTCTCCATTTGATGTCAATTTTGGCATCGATAAACCAATAATTTCACGCTGTTGAAACATTTTTTGCGACCAATCCGAAATGATTTCACGCTCCGTCGCGGTCACATGTCTGTGATGGCTGGCAGGGATGTCTGCCTGACAAATTGCCGCCCACGTCAACGGCAGCTTCGGCTTTACGCCTCTCCTCACAGCCCTATGCTTTCCACAAAGCTTACCGGAGCGGGATTCATGCGTTTTGAAGGCACAGAAAGCTATGTCGCGGATGGCGAATTGCAGGCTGCGGTGAATGCCGCCATCGCGCTGGAGCGGCCGCTTCTGGTGAAGGGTGAACCCGGCACCGGCAAGACGGAGCTGGCGCGGCAGGTGGCGCAGGCGACCGGCGCGAAGCTGATCGAATGGCATGTGAAATCGACCACCAAGGCGCAGCAGGGGCTGTATGAATATGATGCCGTCTCCCGCCTGCGCGACAGCCAGCTGGGCGATGAGCGCTTCAACGACATCTCCAACTACATCAAGAAGGGCAAGCTCTGGGAGGCGTTTACCGCCGACGAGCGCCCGGTTCTCCTGATTGACGAGATCGACAAGGCGGATATCGAATTTCCCAACGATCTCCTGCTGGAGCTCGACCGGATGGAATTCCATGTCTACGAGACCGGCGAGACCATCAAGGCCGAAAAACGCCCCATCGTTATCATCACCTCGAACAATGAGAAGGAATTGCCGGATGCCTTCCTGCGCCGCTGTTTCTTCCACTATATCGCCTTTCCTGACGAGGCGACGATGCGCGAGATCGTGCAGGTTCACTTCCCGGACCTGAAAAGCCGCCTCCTGTCGGAAGCGCTGAAGACCTTTTTCGAGATCCGCGATGTGCCGGGCCTGAAGAAGAAACCCTCGACCTCCGAATTGCTGGATTGGCTGAAACTCCTGCTGGTCGAGGATATCGACCCGGAGCTTCTGGCCGAAAAAGACCCGAACAAGCTCATCCCGCCACTGCATGGCGCGCTTTTGAAGAATGAGCAGGATGTGATGCTGTTTGAAAAACTGGCCTTCATGCACCGGCGGCAACAGCGCGGCCCCTCCGGGCCTTCGGGGCCGAGCGGGCC